>CAYLHK010000008.1:0-56059 GCA_964383295.1 uncultured Rhodovulum sp. | reverse complement strand
GGGCGAATATGCCACCTATGTCAGCCGTATCCGCACCGATCCCACGATCGAGAACGGCCTGAACATGTGGGTCGTCGCCGACAACCTGCGCAAGGGCGCGGCGCTCAACGCCGTGCAGATCGGCGAGCTACTCGGGCGGCGGATCCTCAAGAAGGGCTGACGTCGATGCGACCCCGTCCCAACTTGGGACGGGGACCAAGGCATTGATTTTTAGCGTCTATTTCAGGACGCCGGTACGCGGAGGTGGCCGGGCAGGCTGCCGGGTGCGGCGGCAGTGACCAGCCAGCGGGCGGTGAAATCGGCCACCGAGCGGAAGCAGACGAGATCGAAGGTCTCGCCGTCGACCATCCAGAATGCGGCTGCCACCTGCCCCAGACGGGTCCGGCGCAGGTCGCCCGGCCCGAAGGCTGCCGGCGAGAGATCGACCGGCGCCCCCTTGGCCAGCACCTCGCGAGCTCCGGCGCCGGTTATGCGGAAGACCGCGCGGGCCGCCGAGACATCCGCTACCAGATGATGCGCGCCCGCGAGCGCCGTGCCCAGCGCCTGCGCCAGCCGATGGCCGTTGCCGGGCGGGGCGAGGAGCAGAAGCTCGTCCGGCGACATCCAGGCGACCGCGTGATCGCCAGCAAACGCGATGCGCCGCCGCTCGGGGAGGGCCGTGCCGGAGGCGGCGAGCACCGCCTCGCGGATCGGCGTCGAGGCGAGATTGCCGCGCAGGGTGACCAAGCCCGAGCCGGGCCGCAGCGCGATGGCGACCGACGGATCGAGGCGCGCGCCATGCAGGATCGCGTCAGGCATCCTGGCGGCTCCCTTCGGGGTCGAGAAAGACCGGGCTCACCACCCGCGCCCGCACGGGGGCCGGGTCGCCGACGGGGAAGTCGAGGATCTCGCCCATCCTTGCACGCCCGTCCTCGATCAGCGCCATGGCGATGGAGCGACCGAGCGTGGGCGAGAGGTAGCTCGAGGTGACATGGCCGATGGTGGGCGTCGGGCCGTCGCTGCGGACGGGGCCGGCGACGGCATGGGCGCCCTCGGGCAGAACCGTCGCCGGATCCTCGGTAAGGAGGCCGACGAGCTGCTTGCGTCCCGCGCGCGCGAGTTCCGGGCGCTCCTGCGCGCGCTTGCCGATGAAGTCGGCCTTCTTCTTCGAGACCGCCCAGCCGAGGCCGAGGTCCTGCGGGGTAACAGTGCCGTCGCTCTCGTCGCCGACGATGATGAAGCCCTTCTCGGCGCGCATCACATGCATGGCCTCGGTGCCGTAGGGCTGGAGGCCGAGCGATGCGCCGGCGGTGCGCAGCGCGTCCCAGAGCGCCTGTCCGCGGTCGGCAGCGACGGCGATCTCGAAGGAGAGATCCCCGGTGAAGGAGACGCGCATGATGCGTGCCGGGTGGCCCGCGACGGTTCCCGAGACCCAGTGCATGAAGGGCAGCGCCTCGCGGGAGAGGTCGGCGGAGGTGCCGGCCCCCGCCAGCACCTGGCGCGCGTTGGGGCCGACGACGCCGATCTGGGCATATTGCTCGGTGAGATTGGCGGTGTAGGCGCGGAAGTCCCACCATTCGGTCTGCAGCCATTCCTCCATCCAGCCATGCACCCGCTCGGCGCCGCCGGTGGTGGTGTGGCAGAGGAAGCTGTCCTCGGTGAGGCGCAGCACGACGCCGTCGTCGAAGAGAAAGCCGTTCTCGTTGCACATCAGCCCGTAGCGGCAGCGGCCGACCGGCAGCGAGGACATCACGTTGGTGTAGAGGAGGTCGAGGAAGCGCGCGGCGTCCGGGCCCTTTACCAGGATCTTTCCCAGGGTCGAGGCGTCGAAGAGCCCGGCGTCCTGGCGCGCCGCCATGACCTCGCGGGTCACGGCCTCGGCCATCGTCTCGCCGGGGCGGGGATAGGCGAAGGGGCGGCGCCAGTCGCCGACCGGCTCCCAGGTCGCGCCGGCGGCCTCGTGCCAGGCATCCATGGGCGTGCGCCGGACGGGCTTGAACAGCGGCCCGCGCGCCTCGGCCGCCAGCGCGCCGAAGCTCACCGGCGTCCAGGGCGGGCGGAAGGTGGTGGTGCCGACATCTGGGATCGCGGCGGCGCGCGCCTCGGCCAGCACGGCCAGGCCGTTGATGTTCGAGAGCTTGCCCTGATCGGTGGCCATGCCGAGCGTGGTGTAGCGCTTTGCATGCTCGACGCTGACATAGCCCTCGCGGGCGGCAAGGCGGAGGTCGGAGACCTTCACGTCGTTCTGGAAATCAAGAAAAGCCTTGCCGCGCAGGCTGCGCGGGGCGGCCGCGGGCATGGTCCAGACCGGGGCGGCGGGCTCCTCCGCCTCGGCGATAGCCAGCGGCGCCAGTTCGTCCGTGGCCGCGATCCCGATCTCGTCGGCGGCGCGGCGGCCGGCGGCATGGGCATTGGCGAGGCAGGCCTCGGCGTCCAGCGCGCCGGCCGCGCTGCCTGCGGCGATCACGAAGCCCGCGCCATCGCGTCCGGTCGGCGGGCGGGCGGGGTCGGGAGCGAAGAAGCCGTGCGGCTCGTCCCAGGCGAGCTTGCCTCCGCAATGGGACCAGAGATGGACGGCCGGCGACCAGCCCCCCGACATCGCGACGGCATCGCAGGGGATCTCCTCGACGATCGCGCCCTCACCGGGCTGGAGCGCCACCGCGACGCTGCTGACGCGGTGCCAGCCGCGCACGCGGGCGATCCCGCGCCCCTCGAGGATGCGGACGCCGCGCGCGCGCGCGGCGGCGGGCAGCGCGCCGGTGACGGAGGGCCGCGTGTCGAGCACCGCAGGCACGCCGAGGCCGGCGTCGCGCAGGGCTATGGCGGTGCGGTAGGCGTCGTCGTTGGTGGTGACCAGCACGGTGCGGTCGCCGGGGCTGACCGCCCAGTTCGCCAGGTAGTCGCGCACCGCGCCTGCGAGCATCACGCCGGGGCGGTCGTTCTCGGCGAATGCGAGCGGACGCTCGATCGCCCCGGTGGCCATGACGATGCGCCGGGCGCGGATGCGCCAGAGGCGTCGGCGGGGCGGAGCGTCGGGGGTGTCGCCGGATGTCTCCGGCAGGCGCTCTTCGGCGAGGACGTAGCCATGGTCGTAGACCCCCGCGGCCATGGTCCGGGCCCGGCGGGCGGCGTTTGGCAGGGCGTCGAGGGCTTCGAGCCGGGCCGCGACCCAGCCACCGGCCTCCATCCCGTCGATGCGGATCCCGTCGGTGATCGCCCGGCCGCCCCAGTGCGGGCTCTGCTCCAGCAGCAGGACCTGGGCGCCGCTCGCCGCGGCGGCATGGGCGGCGGTGAGGCCGGCGCTGCCGCCGCCGACCACCAGCACGTCCACCTGGGCGTAGATTGCCTCGTAGTGGTCGGCGTCGGCGCGGTCGGGGGCCCGGCCGAGGCCGGCGGAGCGGCGGATTGCGGGCTCGAACAGGCGCTTCCAGGCGGCGCGGGGGGCCATGAAGGTCTTGTAGTAGAATCCCGCCGGCAGCAGGGGCGAAACGAACCCGGCGACGGCGCCGAGGTCGAAGGCAAGGCTCGGCCAGTGGTTCTGGCTGCGCGCCTCCAGCCCCTGATGCAGCTCGACCGTGGTGGCGCGGGCATTGGGCTCGAAGCGCCGGCCGCGGCCGAGCCCGACCAGCGCATTGGGCTCCTCGACGCCGCTCGCCACCACGCCGCGCGGGCGGTGGTACTTGAAGGACCGGCCCACCAGCACCTCGCCGTTGGCGAGCAGGGCCGAGGCGAGCGTGTCGCCCTGATATCCGCGCATCACCCTGGAATTCCAGCGGAATTCCAGAGGCTTGGTGCGGTCGATCAGCCGGCCGCCGGCGCCGATGCGCGCGCTCACGAGGACATCTCCCAACCGGGGCGGCGGGCGCGGATGGCCGAGAGGATCTCCTCGGGCGGGGTGGAGACCTGGGCCGGATAGCTGCCGAAGACCTCGAGGGTCGCGGTGTCGCGGGCAACGTGGAACCATTTGCCGCAGCCGTAGGCGTGGCGCCAGCGCTCGAAATGCACGCCGCGCGGATTGCGGCGCTCGAAGAGATAGGTGCCGAAATCGGCGTCGGTCGATCCCGGCCCCATGCGCTTCAGATGCGCCTGTCCGCCGGCGGCGAACTCGGTCTCCTCGGCCTCGACGCCGCAGCAGGGGCAGGTCAGCAGAAGCATGGGACAGGCCGAAAATGCGGGATCTGGAACGCGTATGGAAGGCATATGGAATGCATATGTAGACTTATTCGCTCGGGATTTCCCGCCGCGGGGGGGCTGGCCGCTCCAATGTTCTTGTTTTGTGCCATATTACCGCAAAACGTGCTATGCGTGGATTCGCAACCGATGGAGCGGTGGACATGCGAGAGGGGAACTGGGTCGCGCATCTGAGGTACGAGCTGGCGCGATGCCAGCACGATGCAACCCTGGCCGAGGCGGCCTCGCGCGCCGCAGAGCTGGCGCTGGCGCGGCGGCTGACGCCGGGCGAGGCGCATGTGGAGATCACCGCGGCGCAGCTGCGCGTCGATGCGGGGCTGCGATCCGCGCGCGAGACGTTCCGCGAGCGGCACCGTCGGGTGACGGCGCTGCGCGACGAATGCGCCGGGATCGAGGAAGATCTGGCAATGGCGGGCGCCGACGCGGTGTGCTGACGGCGCGATGACGCGGGCATGGCACCCGCGTCGGGCGGAAGGGGCGGCGGCCGCGGCAGCCTCGGTCCTGTCCCGTTGAGCCATCATGGATCGTCCCCCGCGGAACATTCGGTCATGGCGCGATCGGCCTCGCGAGACCCGGCGCTGGCGCCGGGACGCCGGCAGCGGGCCGGCTCGCATTTGCTCAGAGGCGCGGGACGATGGCAATGACCAAACGGCGGGCGGTGGTGGGCATGCCCCGCGGCGCCCTGATACCGAGGCGTCCCTGCCCGCGGCCGTGGACGCCGCGCAGGAGCAATCCGCACGAGATCTGGGCCGGAGACGTCCCTGCCCTCAGCCGGGGACGGGTTGACACCCATAACTGGACAGCTATACATCAATCCATAGCCCACAAGTTATGAATAAGAAATGCTCGAGACCCGCAACCTTCTCTTCCGCACGCTCGCCGATCCCACGCGGCGGGGCATCTTCGAGCGGCTGTGCCGGGAGGGCGAGCAGACGGTGGGCGCGCTGACCACCTGGGCCGCGGTCTCGCAGCCGGCCGTCTCGAAGCATCTGGCGGTGCTGAAGCAGGCCGGCCTGGTGCGCGATCGCCATGCGGGGCGGCAGACGCATTACAGCGCCGAGCCGCGCGCGCTGGACCCGCTCAACGACTGGACGCGCGAGATGGCGGGATACTGGCAGCGCAAGTTCGACGATCTCGAGGTGCTGCTCGGGAGAATGGACCGGTGAGTGCGGGCGCGGCGGAAGACCTCTCGGTGGTCGTCGAACGGGAGATGCCCTTTCCGGCCTCGCGGATCTGGCGCGCGCTGACCGATCCCGGCCTGATCGGCGAATGGCTGATGAAGACGGAGTTCCGCCCGGTGCTCGGGCACCGCTTCGCCTTTACCGCCGACTGGGGCAGCATCGACTGCGAGCTGCGCGAGATCGAGCCCGAGCGGCGGCTCGCCTACAGCTGGGACGCGGGCGATCTGCGGAGCATCGTCACCTGGACGCTGACCCCGACAGGCGGCGGGACGCGGCTGCGGATGGAGCAGACGGGCTTTCGCCGCGAGCATCCGCGCTACTACGGCGGCGCCAAGGCCGGCTGGCCGCGTTTTCTCGACGCCCTGGAAGAGCTGCTGGCGCGCGACGACTGACGCGCCCAATCCGGAGGAGATCACGATGAAGATGAACGCATGGCTGCGACAGGCGCATCGCTGGCTCGCTCTCGCCTTCACGGTGACGGTGCTGATCAACGTTGCCGCCGCGGCGCTGGGCAACGAGGCCGTCTGGGTCGGGTTCCTGGCGCTTGCTCCGCTGATCCTTCTGATGCTGACGGGGCTTTACCTCTTCGCCCTGCCCTACGCCGCCCGGCGCCGCGCCGGACGGGGCGGCTGAGCGCCATGGCAGAGGCACCGAAACTGCTGGCGGGCGGCAACCCGCAGATCCCCAAGGGCTACGGCGACGGGCCGGTCGAGGCCTACATCGCCGCGATGCCGGACTGGAGGCAGGCGATCGGCCGGCGGCTCGATGCGATCATCACCCGCGAGGTGCCCGGAGTGGCCAAGGCGGTGAAGTGGAATTCGCCATTCTACGGGCGCGAGAAAGACCTCTGGTTCGCCAGCTTCCACTGTTTCGCCGCCTATGTGAAGGTGACCTTCTTCCGTGGCGCATCGCTCGATCCTCCCCCCGAGGGGCGGTCGAAGTACCCCGAGGTTCGCTACTACGACGTGCGCGAGGCGGCGCTCGACGAGGCGCTTTTCGCCGCGTGGATCCGTCAGGCGAGCGCGCTGCCGGGAGAGCGGATGTGAGCGACGAGGCCGGCGCCCTGATCGACGCCCGCATCGCGGAGCTGGCCGACTGGCGCGGCGAGATGCTGGCCCGGGTGCGCGGACTGATCCGCGACGCCGATCCGGAGATCGTCGAGGCGTGGAAATGGCGCGGCGTGCCCGTCTGGGAGCACGGCGGCATCATCTGTACCGGCGAGACCTACAAGGCGGTGGTGAAGCTGACCTTCGCAAAGGGCGCTGCGCTCGACGACCCGACGGGGCTGTTCAACGCCAGCCTTGAGGGCAATACCCGCCGGGCCATCGACATCCGCGAGGGGGATGCCCTGGATGCGGACGGGCTGAAGGCGCTGGTGCGCGCCGCGGTTGCGCTGAACCTGGCGGGCAAGCCACGCAGGCGGTGAGGCGGCGCGCTCGCCTGAAAGTCGAGTGAAAAGAACCACAAGCACGCGTAGCTTGCGGCAGGTTCTCGCCGATACCGAGAGGCCGCCGGCGACACCCTTGCCACTCCCTGCTTCGCAGCTGCACAATACGTTATAGGAGTGGCGGAGCGCCGGCCCGACAGGGCCGCCAAATTTTCAGAGGCAGGGGTGGATTCCAGCGTCAAGCACGCGCGGTTCGGCTATTCGCTTGCCGACCTGCCCCCGCGGGCAAAGGTCGGCCGGCTGGAGTGGGCCGATATTGCCAAGGGAATCAGCATCATCCTGCTGGTGTTCTGGCACGCCAACCAGTTCCATCCCGCGCTCGGCCTGCTGCGGATGCCGCTGTTCTTCTTCGTCTCTGGGCTGTTCGCCTATCAGGTGATCGCGCGACCCGGAACCTGGGACTTCCTGAAGAACAAGATCGGCGGGTTCATCTACATCTACGTCCTCTGGGCGTTCCTGCTCATCCTGCTGACGCATGCGGCGCCAAACGGTTTCGATACGCCTGTCGGCGACATCAAGCGGTGGATGCAGATCTTCTGGAACCCGCCGCTGACGCTCTGGTTCATCTATGCGCTGGCGATATCGTTCGTGATCGCGCGCGTGCTCTTCCGCGCGCCGTTCTGGATCGTCTTGGCCGTCTCCGTGGCGGTCTACCTGTACTGCGGGCTGACCGCCGGCGAGGGCGCCCCGCCGCTGCTGCAGCGAATCGGGCTTCTGTTCCCGTTCTTCTGGATGGGCGTCGCGGCGCTGCCGGTGGCTGACCAGCTGGTCACGCGGTATCACCGCTACTGGCCGATGCTCGCCCTGGGCTTTCTGATCGCGGCCGGCCTGCTCTATATGTATCGCTTCCCCGGCGACATCGTCGTCGACTTCGTGGTGTCGTGCATCGGGATCGCTGCCGTGTCGCTGTTCGGCCGCTCGATTGCCGAGACCGTGCCCGGGCGGTTCCTGGTCTTCATCGGCGGCGCCACGCTCTACATCTACGTGATGCACCGGATCATGCTCTACTATCTTAACATGCTGGCCGACGGCATGGGCTGGGATGCGCCCTTCGTGGATGTGGTGAAGGTGGCGATCATCGTCGTCGCATGCGCGCTTCTGGGCAAATGGATGCACAGCACGCCGCTCGGGATCGCCTTCAGCGCACCCTGGCTGCGTCAGCGGAGCCGGATGCCGGGCAGGCCCGCGACGGCCTGACGCGGGACCGCCGCGGGGCTCAGTGCGCCACGGCGGCGGCGACGCTCTCGTCGATCATGCGGCCTTCGATGAAACGATCGAGGCCGAAGGGGCCGGCGAGATCGCCTGGCGCGCCGCGCGCCAGCATCTCGGCGGTGGCCCAGCCCGAGCCCGGGATGGCCTTGAACCCGCCCGTGCCCCAGCCGCAGTTGAGGAAGATGCCCGGCACCGGCGCGGGGCCGATGATCGGCGAGCGGTCGCCCGTCATGTCGACGATGCCGCCCCACTGACGCAGCATCTTCAGCCGCGAGAGCACCGGCATCATCTCGATCAGCGAGCGCAGGGTTTCCTCGATGTGGTGGAAGCTGCCGCGCTGGGTGTAGTTGTTGAACCCGTCCGCCCCGCCGCCGATCACCATTTCGCCCTTGTCGGACTGGCTGATGTAGCCGTGCACGGTGTTGGCCATGACCACGCAGTCGAGCAGCGGCTTGATGGGTTCCGAGACCAGCGCCTGCAGGGCGACGGATTCGATCGGCAGGCGGAAGCCGGCGAGATCGGCGAGGATGCCCGAGGAGCCGGCGACGACCAGGCAGAGCTTGCGGCAGCGGATCTCGCCACGGCTGGTCCGCACGCCGGTGACGCCGTCCGCGTCGCGGTCGATGCCCGTGACCTCGCAGTTCTCGATGATGTCGACGCCGAGGGCCGAGGCGGCGCGGGCGTAGCCCCAGGCCACCGCGTCGTGCCGCGCGGTGCCGCCGCGGGGCTGCCAGAGGCCGCCCAGCACCGGATAGCGGGGGCCGTCGAGGTTGAGGATGGGGACGAGCTCGGCGATGCGCTCGCGGCTGACCAGCTCGCTCTCGATCCCCGCGAGGCGGTTGGCGTGGTAGGTCCGTGCCCAGGCGCGCATCTCGTGATGGGTCTGGCCGAGCATCAGCACGCCGCGGGGGCTGAACATCACGTTGAAGTTCAGCTCCTGGCTGAGGGTCTCGTAGAGGCTGCGCGCCTTCTCGTAGATCGCCATGGAAGCGGGCTGGAGGTAGTTCGAGCGGATGATGGTGGTGTTACGCCCGGTGTTGCCGCCGCCGAGCCAGCCCTTCTCCAGCACCGCGACATTGCGGATGCCATGTTCCTTGGCGAGGTAGTAGGCGGTGGCGAGCCCATGGCCGCCGGCGCCGACGATGACCACCTCGTAGTGGTCCTTGGGCTCGGGCTTGGCCCAGGCGGTTTCCCAGCCGGTATGACCGCGGATCGCCTCGCGGGCGAGGGCGAAGACGGAATAGCGTCGCATGGTTGCGCGATCCCCCGAGGCCGGATGTTTCAGGCCGAGGTGTAGGCCGGACCGCCGCCGGGCGCAAGGTACAACGGCGGTCAGGATTTTTCAAGCGACTGTAATTGCGCTATATTTTCCGTTATGCGGAGTTGGCACCGCCCGGATGCGCCATGCGCCCGCCCCGCATCCGGGCGGGCGTGGCGGCCTCCGGGCTCACGCCCGACGTCACTGCTGGAGCCGCTCCACGATCATCGCGTTCAGGCTCGGGTCGGCCTGGGCGATGGTGAGGATCTGCACATAGCGGTCCACGTCCATCCCCTCGGTCGCCTCGACCGCCTCGCTCATGCGCACCTGCGCCTCCTGCTGGAGCCGCGTCAGCTCGCCCTGATCGGTGGTCGCCGCCATCTCGGCGGTGATCTCCGCCTCGATCTCGGTCACCGCCTCGTAGGCGTCGACGAAGGCGTCGATCTCGGCCGGGGTGAGTTCAACCGTCTGCGGTGCCGTCTGCGGTGCCGGCTCGGGGGCGGGCTGCTCGGCCTGGGCGAGGACCGCGAAGGGTGCGGAGACGCCGAGGAGGCCGGCAAGGGCGAAGGCGCTGACGTGTTCGGAAAGCTTCATGGAAGGCTCCTTTGGTTTTCCGTTCCAGTGCCGCCCGGAGGTCCGTGCGGCCATGCCCGACCTAACCCTTCGGCGCGCAGAACCAAGCCGGTGGGCGAAAGAACGCCGACGGGGCGGCAGGGCCGACCCGGCCACGGCCCATCACGCACCCGTGGGTTGGCGTTGTGCCCGGGGGTCGGCGCGGATAGGGTCCGCGCGGTCCTTGGCGGGGTGAGATGACGGCGTTTCTGGTGATCGCGGGCATGGTGGTGCTGGGCAGCCTCGGGCTGGTCGTGGCCCCGATGCTGCGCGGTACCGGACGGGGCGTGCGCCGGGCGAGCTACGACATGCAGGTCTATCGCGACCAGCTGCGGGAAATCGAGGCCGACCGGGCGCTGGGGCGGCTGAGCGCGGCCGAGGCCGATGCCACCCGCGCCGAAGTGGCGCGCCGGCTGATCGCGGCGGCGGATGCCGAAGCGGCCGATGGCGGGTCGGGGGTGGCGCCGGCGCGCGTGTCGCGCGGCACGGCAGCGGCGGTGCTGCTGGTCGTGAGTCTCGGCGCCGGCCTGCTCTACGACCGGCTCGGCGCGCCCTTCTATCCCGACCAGCCGCTGGCGCTGCGGCTGGCGGGCGGCGGCCTGAACGAGATGAACCGTCCGAGCCAGGCAGAGGCGGAGGCCGAGGCCCTGGCCTCGGCGGAGGCGGTCATGCCAGCCGCCGATCCCGAGAGCCTGGCGCTGATCGCGCGGCTGGAGGAGATCCTGGCCGGCCGGCCCGACGATCTGCAGGGCCACCGGCTGCTGGCGCGCAGCCTTGCCTCGCTGGGGCGCCTGGTGGAGGCACGGAGCGCGCAGGAGCGGGTGGTGGAGCTCTTGGGGCCGCAGGTGCAGGGCGGCGACCTGACGGATCTGGCAGAGCTGATGATCTTTGCGGCCGGCGGCTATGTCTCGCCCGAGACGGGGGCCGTGCTGGCCCAGGCCCTGGCGCTCGATCCCGCCGAGCCGCGGGCTCGGTACTATTCGGGCCTCGGCGCACTGCAGGCCGGCCGGCCGGACATCGCCTATCCGCTCTGGGCGCGCCTGCTGGAGGAAGTCCCGCCCGGGCCACCCTGGCGCGAGGTGATCGCCGCCGAGATCGACGAGGTGGCACGACTGGCCGGGGTGGTGCGGGACGGCGCGCGGGCGGCGGGTCCGACGCGCTCGCCCTCGCCGGCCGATGTCGACGCGGCCGCGGAGATGAGCGAGGCCGAGCGCGCGGCGATGATCGAGGGCATGGTGGCGGGGCTGGCCGGGCGGCTGGCCGCCGAGGGCGGCCCTCCCGAGGACTGGGCGCAGCTGATCCGGGCGCTGGTCGTGCTCGGCCGCGCGGAGGAGGCCGCGATGATCCTGACCGAGGCGCGCGCGGCCTTTGCCGAGGACGCGGCAGGGCTCGCGCTGATCGACGCGGCCGGCGCCGGGGTCGGGCCATGAGCGGGGTGGTCGTCGAGGATGCCGCCGGCTTTGCCGCGGCGCTCGCCCCTGGTGCCGCGCTGATGGGGCTCGACCTCGGCACGCGCACGATCGGGATCGCAGTCTCGGACCGGATGCGTCGGGTGGCGAGCCCGCTGGAGACGCTGAAGCGCACCAAGTTCGGGACGGATGCGGCGGCGCTGATCGCGCGGATGCAGCCGCGCGAGATCGGCGGGCTGGTGCTCGGCCTGCCACGCAACATGGACGGCAGCGAGGGGCCGCGCGCCCAGTCGACACGGGCCTTTGCCCGCAACCTCGCCGGGCTGGTCACGGTGCCGATCACCTTCTGGGACGAGCGACTGTCGACGGTGGCGGCCGAGCGCGCGCTGCTGGAGGCGGACACCTCGCGGGCGCGGCGGGCGGAGGTGATCGACCATGTGGCGGCGGCCTACATCCTGCAGGGGCTGCTCGACCGGCTGGGGCATCTGGAGCGGGCAGCGCGATGAGCGACGAGGTCTGGCGCCGCGACGAGATCGAGAGCCCCTGCGTGAAGGTCTGCGTGATGCATCCCGTGACCGGCCTTTGCGTCGGCTGTCACCGCACCGCGGCCGAGATCGGAGCCTGGTCGCTGCTGTCGCCCGAGGCGCGGCGCATGGTCATGGCGGAGCTTCCGGCCCGCGCAGCTGCCGCGAAGGCCCAGCGCCGCGGCGGCCGGGCCGGGCGGCGGCGCGATACTCCGTGAGGGGCGCCCTGGAGGATGAGATTTCACGGGATGGTGCGATTTGCGGAGTCGCAACCCCCGCCGAGTTCTGCATACATGGGCCCATCCGGTGCCCATATCGCCGCTCTTCAAGCTGGAGGTTCTGCTGATGAGGAAGTGCCTGACGTCAACCGCCGTCATCTGTCTGATGACCGCCCCCGCCTTCGCGCAAGGCAACGTGGTGCATGTCTACAACTGGTCGGACTATGTGGCCGAGGACACGATCGCGCAGTTCGAGGCCGAGACCGGCATTCGCGTGGTCTATGACGTCTACGATTCGAACGACACGCTGGAAGCGAAACTGCTGGCCGGCAGCTCGGGCTATGACGTCGTCGTGCCGACCTCGAGCTACCTGAAGCGGCAGGTCGCGGCCGGCGTCTACATGCCGCTCGACATGGCGAAGCTGCCGAATGCCGCCGGGCTCGACGCCGAGCGCATGGAGGCGGTCTCGGCGCATGACGCGGGCAACGAGCACGCGGTGATCTACATGTGGGGCACCAACGGGCTCGGGTTCAACCGGGCGATGGTCGAGGAGCGGCTTGGGCCGGACGCGCCGACCGACAGCTGGTCGCTGATCTTCGACCCCGAGAATGCGGCGAAGCTTGCCGACTGCGGTATCAGCATGCTCGATTCCTCCAGCGACATGATGCCGGTGGCGCTGAACTACCTCGGCTTCGAGCCCGGCTCGACCGACGCGGACGAGCTGGAGCAGGCGGCGGCCATGCTCGAGGCGGTGCGCCCGCATGTGCGCTACTTCCATTCCTCTCAGTACATCTCCGACCTCGCCAATGGCGAGATCTGCGTCGCCGTCGGCTGGTCGGGCGATGTGCTGATCGCCATGGACCGGGCGGCATCGGCCGGCAACGGCATCGAGATCGGCTACTCGATCCCGGTCGAGGGCACGATCGAGTGGTTCGACATGATGGCGATCCCGAAGGACGCGCCGAACCCCGAGGGTGCGCATGCCTTCATCAACTTCGTCCTGCAGCCGGAGATCCTGGCAGGGATCACCAATTATGTCTTCTACCCGAATGCCCTGCCCGCCTCGCTGGAGTTCGTCGATCCCGAGATCGCCGAGGACCCGACGATCTATCCGCCGGCGGAGGTCCTGGCCGAGCTCTTCCCCTCGCCGACCTATGACGCGCGCGGCGACCGGGCGCTGACCCGGATCTGGACGCGGGTGCGCACCGGGCAGTAGCGGGCCTGGCGACGGCGGGGCCCTGCGTGCTCCGCCGTCCGTCGTGTCCGGGTACGGTTGCCGGTGGAGGCCGCGGTGCCTAGATCGGGGAAAAGGCATCCGTCCGCGAGGTCTGCCCGATGATCCCCCTTTCCGTTCTCGACCTCGCCCCGGTGGGCGAGGGCTCCAGCGCGCGCGAGGCGCTCGCGAACAGCCTCGATCTGGCGCGCCATGCCGAGGCATTGGGCTACCAGCGGTTCTGGCTGGCCGAGCATCACAACATGTCTGGCATCGCCAGCGCCGCCACTGCGGTGGTGATCGGTGCCGTCGCCGCGGCGACGACCACGATCCGCGTCGGATCCGGCGGGATCATGCTGCCCAACCACGCGCCGCTGATGGTGGCCGAGGCCTTCGGGACGCTGGCCGAGCTGCACCCGGGCCGCATCGACCTCGGTCTCGGCCGGGCGCCCGGGACCGACATGAACACCGCCCGCGCGCTGCGGCGTAATCTCGGCCATGCCGATACCTTCCCGCAGGACGTGGTGGAGCTGATGGACTATCTCGGCGATCCGGTGCCGGGCCAGTCGGTGCGCGCGATCCCGGGGATGGGCACGCATGTGCCAGTGTGGATCCTGGGCTCGAGCCTCTACGGGGCGCAGCTCGCCGCCCATCTGGGCCTTCCCTACGCCTTCGCCTCGCATTTCGCCCCACAGGCGGTTGATGAGGCCTTCGCGATCTATCGCGCCAGCTTCCGGCCCTCGCCGCAGCTCGAACGGCCGCATGTGATGCTGGCGGTGAACGTCTTCGCCGCCGACACCGACGCCGAGGGGCGGCGGCTGATGTCCTCGATGCAGCAGGCCTTCGCCAACCTGCGGCAGGGCCGGCCTGGCCGCTTCCCGCCGCCGGTCGACGACATCACGCGCGTGCTCGACGCGCATACCCTCGCCTCGGTAGGCGAGGCGCTGGCCTATACGGCCGCCGGCGCGCCGGAGACGGTGCGCGGGGCACTGGCGGAATTCGTCACGCGGCATGCGCCGGACGAGCTGATCCTGACCGGACAGATCCATGACCACGCGGCTCGGCTGCGGTCGTTCGCGATCGCGGCCGAGGTGGGGGCGGATCTGGGCGTGGCCGCCGCCGTATGAGGCGGCGCCCGGGGATATTCTTGACAGCCCGCACCCGCGGCCCCTTAACTCGCCTTGTCCGGCGGCGGAGGCCACCGGCCTCGGGGGGAGCCAATCCAGCGCATGCCGCAGAGACCGCTCTGCCCGATGCGACATCGGCCGCCCTCGGCGCGGCGGTGACGGCTGGCAATGCCACGGGATTCATCAGGGCCGCAGCAATGGCGGCCCCATCAGGGAGGATACACGACATGACGACAGGCATGACGCGGCGAAGCCTCGTGGCGATCGCGCTGGCCGGAGCGACGGCGCTCGGGGCGCTGGGCGGCATCGCCGCCCCGGCGCGGGCGCAGTCGGGTGACATCGTCTATCTGACGCCGGGGCTCGACCTGCCGTTCTGGCGCTACCTCGCCCGCGGCGTCGAGGCGGCGGCGACCGAGGCCGGCTATGGCTTCCAGGCGCTCGACAGCGCCAACGACGCCCAGACCCAGCTGCAGAACGCCCAGGACGCGATCGCCCGCGGCGTTGCCGGCATCGTGATCTCGCCCACCGACAGCTCGACGGCGCCAAGCGTGCTGACCCTGGCCGAGAATGCCGGCATCCCGGTGGTGATCGCCGATATCGGCACCAACAGCGGCAACTACGTCTCGTTCATCATCTCGGACAACTACGACGGCGCCCATGGCACCGGCGCGGCTCTGGCCGAGGCGCTGGAGGCCAAGGGCTGGGAGGACGGCACCGTCGGGATCATCTCGATCTCCCAGGCGCGTCTGAACGGCCAGGCCCGGACAAAGGGCTTCAGGGACGCGCTGGCCGAGGCGGGCATCACCGGCGACGCGGGCCTGCAGCAGATGCAGTCCTACACCGCCGACGAGACCTTCCGCTTCACCCAGGACATGCTGACGGCGAACCCGAACATGCGCGGCATGTTCGTGCAGACCGACCAGCCGGCGATCGGCGCGCTGCGCGCGATCCGGGCCGGGCGTCGTGACGGCGAGGTGCTGGTCGCGGCCTTCGACGGCATCCCGGAGTTCGTGCCGCTGCTTCAGTCGGGCGAACTGGTCGCCTCGGGCATGCAGCAGCCCTATCTAATGGGTGAGACCTCCGGGCAGGCGCTGATCGCGCATCTGAACGGCGAAGAAGTCGAGAAGGAGATCCTGGTGCCGATCGTGATCGCGACCGCGACCAACATCGAGGAAATCCTGCCCGAGATCCGCATGTCGGTCTTCGCCGGCGAGATCGACTGACGACACCGCATGGCCCCGCCGCGGGACACCGCGGCGGGGCGCCGCATTCAGGCAGGAGCGCGATGATCCCGGCGCAGGACACCCCGGCGGCGACGGTGATGCTGGCGGCATCGGGCGTGGCCAAGCGCTTCGGCAGCACGCGGGCGCTGGTGGACGCGAGCTTCGAGCTGCGCGCCGGCGAGGTGCATGGGCTGATGGGCGCGAACGGCGCCGGCAAGTCCACGCTGTCGCGGGTGATCTCGGGCCATATTCGCCGCGATGCGGGCGAGATCGCCTATATGGGTGCGCCGTTCTCCATCGGCTCCACCCGCGACGCGCTGCGCTCGGGGATCGCGCTGGTGGCCCAGGAGACCTCGCTGGCGCCGGACATGTCGGTGCTGGAGAACATCTTCCTGCCCGAGCTGGGGCGGCCGGGGCGGCTGTCGTTCCCCGCGCTGCGCAAGCGGGCGCAGGCGATCCTGTCGCGGCTCGGCCATGACCATGCCTTGCCGCTCGACACCGAGGTCCGGCGGCTGTCGGCCGCCCAGCGCCAGCTGGTCGAGATCGCCAAGGCGCTGGCGCTCGATGCCAATCTGGTGATCTTCGATGAGCCGACGTCCTCGCTCAGCCCCTCCGAGGTCGATCGGCTGTTCGACATCATGTCGCGGCTGCGCGAGGACGGGCGGGGGCTGGTGTTCGTGACGCACCGGCTGGAGGAGGTGCTGACCATCACCGACCGGGTGACGGTGATGCGCGAGGGCACGACGGTCGCGCGCGACCTCGACACCTCGGGGCTGACCCAGGCCGACATCATCCGCCACATGGTCGGGCGCGAGCTCGGCACGATCTATGCCCGGCGCGAGGCGCTCAAGGCCGTGCCCGACGGCGAGGTGGTGCTGGAGGTGGAGCACCTGTCGTCCGCGCCGGCGGTGCGCGACGTGTCCTTCGCCGTGCGCCGCGGCGAGGTGCTGGGCCTCGGCGGGCTTGTCGGCGCCGGGCGGTCGGAGGCCGTCGAGGCGCTGTTCGGGCTGCGCCCGCGCGACGGCGGCACGATCCGGCTGAACGGCGCGGCGGTCGATCCGCGCTCGCCGGCGCAGGCGATCCGGATGGGGATCGGGCTGGTGGCCGAGGACCGGCGCGCGCAGAACATCGTGCCGGATTTCAGCGTGCGCGAGAACCTGTTCCTCGCCCATATCGGCATGCGCAAGGGCCCGGGCCTCGGCTATCGCGGGCGGCAGGCACGGGTGGCGGAGCTGCTCGGCAAGCTCGGGCTGCCGGCCGACCGGCTGGATGCGAACCTGCTGACGTTCTCGGGCGGGATGCAGCAGAAGGTCATCATCGCCCGCTGGCTGCTGGTGGGCCCGCAGATCCTGATCCTCGACGAGCCGACCAAGGGCGTCGACATCGGCACCCGCAGCGCGATCTATGCCATCCTGCGCGACATCGCGCGTGAGGGCGTCGCGGTGGTGGTGATCTCGTCGGACTTCGAGGAGCTGCTCGGCACCTGCGAGCGGGTGGTGGTGATGAGCGACGGAATCTCGATCGCCGATCTGCCTACCAGCGTGCTGACCGAGGAGAAGCTGACGCTGCTGGCGGCGCCGCGGACCTCCGCCGAGCGCAACCTCGGGCTGCTGCGCGAGCTGGCCGCGGCGCATGGGGCGAGCGCCTTCTGGGCGCTCATCGACGACGAGGAACTGATCTGCCTCGGGGCCGTGAGCGCGCCCGGTGCGCCGACCACCGGCCTCGCCCCCGGCGAGGCGGCGCGGCACGAGGAGACGGCGATCCCGGCGGCGCTGACCGGGCGGACGGGGGATTTCGTCACCGAGCCGGCGAGCGGCATCGCCACCCTGCTCGTCCCGATGCGCAACAAGCGCGGCCACGACCTCGGCTGGATCGGTCTCGCGCTGCCGGCCGGCAAGCCCCTGCCCGACCGCGCCGAGATCATCCGGCGCGTGGGCGAACTGACCGACGCAGACCCAGTTTCAGGAATCGACGCATGAGTGCATCTGCCGACGCCCGAGCGAACCCCCTCCTGCGCCTCGCGCGCAGTCTCGAGGTGCGGATGCTGCTGCTCGCGCTGGCGCTCGCCATCGCGCTGTCGCTGCTCTCGCCCTATTTCCTCACGCGCAACAACCTGTTGAACGTGCTCGACCAGTCGGTAGTGATCGGCATTGTTGCGGTGGGGATGACCTTCGTGATCCTAACCGGGGGGATCGACCTTTCGGTCGGCTCGGTGGCGGGACTGACGGGGATCGTGCTGGGCCTGGCACTGCAGGGCCTGCCGATCCCCTTCGCGATCCTGACGGCGGTGGCGGCGGGCGGGTTCATCGGACTGATCTCGGGCGTGCTGGTGGCGGTGTTCGGGCTCGCGCCATTCGTCGTGACGCTGGGCATGATGGCGATCGCGCGCTCGCTCGCCTTCATCTTCTCGGGGCAGACGGCGATCTCGGCGATCCCCTCGTCGCTGTCGAACCTCGTCTACACGGATGTCCTGGGGATCCCCGCGAACGTGCTGTTCCTGCTCTGCCTCTATGCGGCCGCCTGGGCGTATCTGACCTTCACCAAGGGCGGTCGGACGATCTATGCGGTCGGCTCGAACGTCGAGGCGGCGCGGGCCTCGGGGCTGAACGTTCTGCTCTATTCGATCCTGCCTTACGTGATCTCGGGCGCGCTGGCCGCCGTCGCCATCACCTTCTCGATCGCGCAGATCCTCTCTGCCGACCCGCTCGCGGGCAACCAGATGGAGCTCGACGCCATCGCCGCGGTGGTGATCGGGGGCGCCAGCCTCTACGGCGGGCGCGGCTCGATCATCGGCACGCTGATCGGCGTGCTGATCATGGTGATGATCCGCAACGGGCTGAACCTGATGGGCGTCTCGCCCTTCTGGCAGGGCACCGCGATCGGCTCGATCATCATTTTCGCCCTTCTCGCCGAACGCCTGATCAACTGGCGCACGGCCCGCTGACCGAACGGAGGCCCCGATGTCCGACCAACCCAGCCGCAGCATCAGGCTCTACGGCACGGACGAGGCGCTCGAGGCGCCGCGCCTGCTGCGGGCCGGCCCGCTGACCGCCGAGCTCGAGGCCGGCAACCTGCGCTACGTGCGCATGAACGGGGTGGAGGTGATGCGCGCGATCTCCTTCATCGTGCGCGATCGCGACTGGGGCACCTACAATCCCGAGATCACCGGGCTGACGATCGACGAGAGCCCCGAGCGGTTCAGCCTGCGCTATCATGCCCGCACGGGCGACAGCGCCCAGGCGTTCAGCTATGACGCCGAGATCACCGGCGAGGCCTCGGGGCGACTGACCTTCGCCGCCAGGGGCACGGCCGAGAGCGATTTCGAGACCAACCGCACCGGCTTCGTCATCCTGCATCCGATCGAGGGCGTGGCCGGCGAGAGCGTCGAGATCGAGCATGTGGACGGGCGCGTGGTCGAGAGCCGCTTTCCGGCGATCATCGACCCCGTCCAGCCGATGATGGAGCTGCGCCAGCTGACCCACTGGGCGGCGGATGGCGCGCTGCGGGTCGCCTGCCGCATGGAGGGCGACACCTACGAGATGGAGGACCAGCGCAACTGGACCGATGCCTCGTACAAGACCTATGTCCGCCCGCTCGCCCTGCCCTGGCCCTATGTGATCCCGCGCGGCGAGGGGGTGGAGCAGAAGATCACCCTGACCGTCGCCGGCAGCGTGCCGGGCGGCCTGGGCGATGCGCCGGTCACGGTCGGCGTCGGCGCGCCGGCGGGGGGGCAGGTTCCCGACCTCGGCCTCGGCCTCGATCCCGCCGATACAGAGGCCGCGCAGGCGGTAGCGGCGCGCATCGCCGAGATCGGGCCGGCGCATCTGATCTGCCACCACGACTCCGGCCGCGGCCATGACCGCGCGAGCCTCGAGGCACAGCTCGCCTTCGCGCGCAGCGTCGGCGCCACGCCCTGGCTGGAGGCGATCGTCACCGAGGTGGACGGGTTTGAGGGCGAGGTGGCGGCTCTGGGGCGCACGGTCGCCGATCTCGGGGCCCCCTTCGAGGTGGTTTTGCTCTCGCCCGCCTCCGACCTGAAGTGCACCCTACCCGGCAGCCCATGGCCCCCGGCCGCACCTGCGGAGCCGATGTTCGAGGCGGCGCGCCTGGCCTTCCCCGGCGCACGGATCGGCGGGGGGATGTTCTCCTATTTCACCGAGCTGAACCGCAAGCGGCCGCCCACGGAGAAACTCGACCTCGTCAGCTTCACCACCTCGGCGCTCGTGCATGCTGGCGATGACCGGTCGGTGACCGAGACGCTGCAGGCGATGCCCTCGATCGCGCTCAGCGCGCGCGCCATCGCGGGGGATCTGCCGATCGCGGTCGGTCCCTCTGCGATCGGGATGCGCGACAATCCCTATGGAAGCGCCACCAAGGACAACACCGGCAATATCCGTCAGGCGATGAACCGCAACGATCCCCGCCAGCGCGGGCTGCTGGGGGCTGCCTGGGCGCTGGGGTATTTCGCCCGGTTTGCCGAGGGCGGCGCCAGCGCGGTGGCGCTGGGGGCGCCGGTGGGCGCGCATGGCGCGGTGGCCGTGCCCGGCGATGACCCGCAGCCCTGGTACGACACGGCGGGCGGGCTTTATCCTGCCTATCACGTGCTGCGCGGGATGGCGCGGCTGCGGGGCCGCGGCCTAGTGCCGCTGGCGATCTCGCGTCCCGGCGCGGTTCAGGGCCTGGCGGCCGAGACGGCAGAGGGAAGCGAGATCTGGCTCGCGAACCTGACCGCCGATCCGGTCGAGATCGCGCTCGACGCGCCGATCCGAACCGTCGCCAGGCTGGAGGCGGAGGACTTTGTCGACGCGAGCCGCGAGCCGGACTATCTGGATCGCGGTGATGCCCCGGAGGGCAGGCCGCTGCGCATCGACGGCTACGGCGTCCTGCGCATCCTGACGGGCTGAGCCTGGCAGGGCCCTGACGCCGGGGGCATGCGCGGGAGGCCTTGATCCTGACGGACCGCAGCCACGCCGATACCGGCCGCGCCCCGCGCCCGTCGCAGGCGCTGCGCGATTTCGGCCGGGCCGCGGGCGGGGCGCTGGTCTTCGCCTTACCCATGATGATGACCGTCGAGCTCTGGGACCTCGGCGCCAGTCTCGAACGCGGGCGGATCCTGGTGCTGTTTCTGGGCGCGATCCCGCTGCTGGTCCTGCTGGCCCGCAAGATCGGCTTCTCGCCCTCGCGCGGGCTTGCCGACGACCTGTTCGAGACGGTCTTCGCGCTGGGTGTCGCGGGGGCGATCTCGGCGATCCTGCTGGCGACCTTCGGCGTCATCACGACCGAGACCCCGCGCCAGGAGGTCGCGGGCCTCATCGCGCTGCAGATGATCCCGGGCGCGTTCGGCGCGCTGCTCGCCCTGAGCCAGTTCCGCGCCGACCGCAGCGAGCGGCGCGACCCGGCGGCGGACGAGGACTCCTACGCGAGCGAGTTGTTCCTGATGGCCGTAGGGGCGCTCTTTCTCGGCTTCAACATCGCGCCCACGGACGAGGTCATGCTGATTTCCTTCCAGATGTCGGCCGGGCAGGCCCTGGTTCTCGTGATCCTGTCGCTGGTGATGATGCACGGCTTCGTCTTTGCCGTGGGCTTCTCCGGCGGTTCCGTGGTCGGTCCCGACCACCGACGCGGGAGCGCGTTCATCCGCTTCACGCTGCCGGGCTATGTGATCGCGCTGGCGATCAGCCTCTTTCTGCTCTGGGCCTTCGCGCGGACCGAAGGCGTGGATCCAGGCGCGGTGGTCCTTTCGACCGTCGTGCTGGGCTTCCCCGCTGCGCTCGGCGCCGCGGCGGCCCGGCTTGTTCTGTAAGGGGGCACGGCGGTGGCGGAACGATCCACGCGGCAGGCCCGGACCGGCGCCGCCCGGCGCCCGATGGTCGAATGGGTGATCGGCTTTGCCTCGGCCGCCCTGGTGGCTGTGCTGATCGGCTTCCTGATCTATCGTGCCGCCATCGGCGACGATCGCCCGGCACAGCTCGAGGTGATCGTCGAAGGCATCGACGCGACCGACCAGGGCGACGTGCTTCGGATCACGGTCGCCAACCGGGGCGACGCCGCCGCGACCGGCGTAGTGGTGAGCGCGACCGACCGGAGCGCAGGCGACGAGGCGGTCGCGCGCGAGATCACCTTTGACCTGCTCGCCGCCCGATCGGTGCGCCGCGGGGCGTTCCTGTTCGCCGGGCCGATTCGACCGGACGACGTCACCGTCGTGATCGAAGGGTACACCGAGCCGTGACGGGCTGGATCTTGACGGTCGCGGACAGCGCCGCAAACCCTGTTGCGCGAGGCCGGTTCCAGGAGCAACCTTGCGCAGGCCAGCGTGGCGGAGGGTGCGGATGGGAACGTTCTTTCAGGATGATCTGCTCGACGAGTTCGGCAGCGTGCCGCTCGCCTTCACCGCCATGGGCGGCGTCGACGTCGGCGTGATCCGTGCCGTCGCGCGGGCGGTGGGCAGCGGCGACGCGGCGGCCTTCTGGGCGGAATGGGTCGCGGCCGGCGACCGGATCGCCGCCGAGGCCGAGGCAGCGGAGGCGAAAGGCCGCCGCGCCGAGGCACGCGCCTCCTGGCTCGCCGCCGCGAGCTGCTACACCACCGCCGGTCGCCCGCTCTTCGGCCGCCCGGTCGATCCGCGCCTGCGCGAGGGTTTCGGAAAGTCGGTCGACGCCCTGCATCGGGGCCTCGCGCTTGGGGCGCATCCCGTAGGCCAGCGGCGCATTCCCTATGAGGCCACCAGCCTGCCCGGCTACTTCCTGCCCGCGGCGGGCCGCGAGACCGAGACGCGGCCGCTCGTCATCCTGACGAACGGCTATGACGCCACGGCGGTCGATCTCTATTTCGGCGCGGCGGCGGCCATGTCGCGCGGCGGCTACCACGTGCTCTTCTTCGACGGCCCCGGCCAGGGCGAGATGCTGATCGAACAGGGCATCACCCTACGTCCCGACTGGGAGAACGTGATCCGCCCGGTGGTCGACTTCGCCCTGACGCTGCCCGGCGTCGACCCGGCACGGATCGTGCTGAGCGGGTGGAGCCTCGGCGGCCTCCTGGCGCTGCGCGGCGCCAGCGGCGAGCCGCGGCTGGCCGCCTGCGTCGCCGACCCGGGGATCAGCGAGGGCCTTCCCCCGGACATGGTCAGGGGGATTGCCGGCGAGGCGGCCGCGGCCACCCAGGCGAGCCACCTGTTGCAGGCAGCGTTCCAAAAGCTGATCGCCGTCAAGCCGAGGATGCGCTGGACCGTGTTGCAGCGCGGCTTCTGGGTTCTCGGCGTCGACGATCTGAGCGGCTTCATCGCCGCGTCCCGCAAGCTGACCGCCACCGCCGGCCTTGGCGACATCCGTTGCCCGGTATTGCTCACCACCGCCGAAAGCGACCCGCTGTCGTATGGCGCGGCCGCGATCCGCGACACCATCGGCGCGCGGGCGACACTCCTTCACTTCACCGATGCCGAAGGTGCCGGGGATCACTGCTCCTGGAACAACCGCTCGCTTCTCAACCGCCGGGTTCTCGCCTGGCTCGACGAAACCCTGGCCTCCCCGCCGGCCTAGCGGCGGCCGTCGCCCATCGCGTGCGGGGTGTGGCAAGATAGCACCGCCCGGCGCGATCTCCGCCGCGCCGGAACCGGCGCGGAGCCGCGCCGTTGATAGATGGCAAGTGCCCCGGGGGGCGATGCGGCCCGCGAAGCCCGTATCACTGCCCCGCCGCATGAACGCCGGCGGCAGGCCCGGCCGAGTTATCAGTGGCTACCTGTTGCCGGCTTGCCTCGGCGGCCGGCCCCGTGATCGCAAGGTCCGGGGCCGGTCCGAGCGCAAGCGCTGCCGGGCTCAGAACGCCATCGACAGGTAGTCCACCTCATCCTCGTAGAGGCCATCCTCGATCGACGTGGTGTGTACGACGTTCAGCCGCCCATCCTCGACGCGGGAAATGTGCTGGTGGCCGAAGACCTGGTGGGTGCGGCCGTTGAACAGCTTGTCGCCCTTGGGGTGTTCGGTGGAGAGGGGCATGTCGGTCATCGCCTCGATGGCCTCGATCATCGCCTGGCGGTCGTCGGGTCCCTGATAGCCGGAAGCCTCCATCGCCGCCTTGATGACGAAGAGCGTCTCCCAGGCCGAGAACATGTGGGCATAGGTCGAGACGTCGCGCGAATCCGCGACGGAGGCGCCGTTCTCGTCCACACCGACTGCGGCACGGTAGAAGTGCTCGTGCTCCGAGGCATCCGCCTGCAGGTAGCGCGGCTGGCCCTCCCAGAAGTAGCTGCCGTCCAGGAACTCCAGCCCCGGCGAGGCGAGGTCCACCGCCTCGAGGCTGTCGATGAAGCCGAAGATCTCGGGCTTCGGGCCCGTGCCGTAGAACTCGCCGAGCTCCTTGACGAAGGTCAGCACCGCCGGCCCGATCATCACGTGATAGAGCACGTCCGTATCGCGCGGGATGCGCGGGAAGTAGCGGGTGAACGAGGTCTCGGTCGGCGGTACCGCGATCAGCGACGCCACCTCGCCGCCCTGTGCCGCGATCGCCTCCGAGAAGAAGTCGCGGTGGTCGTGGCCGAAGGCGTAGTCGGGGAAGATCATCGTGACCTTCTTGCCGAGATTGCCTGCGACCCAGGGCGCCATCGCCTGCACCTGGCTCTTCACGTCGGTGATGCCGGGCTGCACCGTCCAGCGGTTGAGGCCGGCGGCGACGTGGTGGCCCTCGGAGCAGACGAGATAGGGGATCCTCAGCTCGCCCGCCCGCGGAGCGGCGCCCATGACCACATGGGAAAAGAGCGTGCCGAAGATCGCATCGCAGTTCTGCTGCTGGGCAAAGCGCTCGACGACCTCGGTGCCGCGGCGCGGATCGGTGCCGTCGTCCTCGAACAGGATCTCGACCGGACGGCCGTTGATGCCGCCCTGCTCGTTCAGCACCGCGAGCGCCGCCTGCGCCGTGCGCTCGTACCAGCGCCCGTAGGCGGCGCCGATGCCGGTCCGGTGCAGCTGAAAGCCGAGGCGGATGGGCGCGGAGGACTGCGCCTGGATGAAGCCAGGGAACGCCGTCGCCGCCGCCAGCGTCCCGCCGGCAGCCAGCCCCTTCAGCACCCGGCGCCGATCCGGCCTGATGATCGATTTCGTGCTCATGTCATCCCCCCAATCGCGCCGCCCCGCGATGCCCGTGCTGCGTCGCAACGCAGGTATGTGGAATGCCGCACAGAAAGTCCACCATGCCGGCCCGCCCGCGTGCTATCGGTACCGTCGGTGATTGCGTTGACCGCGGAGAGCCAGATGACGGGCAGATCGGGAACGGGCGGAGCGGGACCCCTACTGGCGACGGCGCTCGCCACCTGCCTCGCCGCCTCTTTCACAGCAGGCCCGGCGCATGCCGAGGATCCCCTGCTGACCGACCTGGTGGAGTTCACCGGCACCATCGCCTTCCTTGGCATGGATGTGCCCGGGATGGTGCTCGGCGCCTGGCATGACGGCGAGACCGCCGTCTCGGGCTTCGGCGAGACGCTGCGCGGCTCGGGGACCGCTCCCGACGGCGACACGCTGATGCGCATAGCCTCGGTCAGCAAGACCTTCTGCGGCGGGGTGCTGGCGAGCCTGGCGGCCGAGGGCGTCATCGGCCTCGCCGACCCGCTCCAGTCGCATCTCGGCGAGGGCTTTGTCGTGCCCGAGCGCGATGGGCGGACACTGCGGATCGTCGATCTCGTCACCCATGCCTCTGGCCTCCCGCGCGAGGTGCCGATGGAACCGGGCCCGCCGGACGATCCTTTCGGCAACAACACGCCCGAAGCGCAAAGAGCCGGGCTCGGCGGCGATCCCTTCCTCTTCCCGCCGGGGACCGGCGCCTACTATTCCAACTACGGCTACGACCTTCTCGGCGCGGCTCTCGCGGATGCAAGCGGCAAACCCTATGCCGAGCTGCTCGCCGAGCGGATTCTGGCACCGAACGGAATGGTCGATACGGTCTTCACGCCCGACGAAGAGCAGGCGGGCCGAATGATGCGCGGGCATTTCTTCGACGGCTCGCCCATGCCCGTGGTGCCCACTCCGCAGACGATCGAATGCGCGGGCGGGCTCTACAGCACCGCCAACGACATGTTGCGCTGGATCGGCTGGCAGCTCAATCCCGCCCATGCCGGCAGCGAGATGCGGCGGTTGCACCAGGCCGCGTGGCTATGGCGCGACGGGCTGAACCCTGTCGCCGGGCTCGATGACGGCGGTGCACCGATGGACGCCATGTCGCTCAGCTGGGTCATCCTCGGCCCCGAGGGAGACCGGCCGATGATCCTGCACAAGAGCGGAGGGCTGCAGGGCCAGTTTCTCTTCGTTGCCATGGCGCCGGCGCATGGGCTCGGCGTCTTCGCCGCGATCAACCAGTTCAGCGTCGCGGGGTTCGGCGCCATGGTCCAGGCGGTGAACCAGCTGATCATGGAACTCGCGCCGCGCTGAGGCGGCGGGAGCCGGGCTCAGTCGCGCGCGCCGCCGGCGCGCCAGGCAGCCCAGTCCTCGGGGGTGTCGAGATCGGTGACGGCGCCGCGCCCCGGTGTCGGCACGTCGGTGACGAAGTCCCGCGCCTCGCGCAGCACCTCGCGCGCGCCGCGATCGCCCGTCAGCCCCGAGAGCGTCTCGAAGAAGCGCCGGCCGAACAGCACCGGATGCCCGGGCGTGCCGTCCCCCGCCACGGCGCGGCAGATGTCGCGCCCCTCCGCCGGGTCGAAGGCGGCGATCAGCCGGTCGATGTCGCGCGCGCCCACCTCGGGCATGTCGGCGAGCAGCACCACCACCGCGTCGGCCTCCGCATCGACGGCGGCGAGGCCCGCCCGCAGCGAGGCGGCCATCCCCTCGGCCCAGTCGGGCGCCTCGATGATGCGCGGATCCGTCCCCCGCAGCGCTGCCAGGCGCGCCTCGCCCCCCGGCGGCAGCACGACGACCACCTCGCCTGCCTGGCTGGCGAGCGCCGCCTCGGCTGCATGGCGCAGCACCGGCCGGCCATCCGCCAGCGGCTCCAAGAGCTTGTCGCGCCCGCGCATCCGCCGCGCGGCGCCAGCCGCGAGCAGGATCGCCGAGACCCGCGGGCGACTCGGGACCTGTTCCACGCCCTTGCCCGCGCGCGGCTGCGCCCGTGTCGGGATCTCCTTCAGCAGACCGCCCACGCCCATGCGGGCGATTTCGTCGCCGGTCACGCCGATCCCGGCAGCGAGGCGCTCGAGCACCCAGTCGGCGCCGTTCAGCGCCGGCGTGCGGATGCATCCGGGCAGGCCCACGACCGGGCGCCCGCCCATCCGCCCGAGAAAGAGCAGGTTGCCGGGATCGACCGGCATCCCGAAACGCTCAAGCGTGCCGCCGGCGGCAACCACCGCCGCCGGCGCGACATCGGCCAGATCCGAGGTTGCCGATCCGCCGAGGATCAGCAGCATGTCTCCGTCCGCCTCGGCGAGCGCCGCGGCCAGGGCCGGGATCCTGTGCTCCACCACCCGCGGCGGGCCAGCGAGGGTCTGGCCGAGCGCGGCAAGCCGTGCGCCGATCGTCTGCTCGCCCTTGGCGATCAGGCTCTCCTTCAGGCCGGGCGTGCGGCTCAGGATCAGGCTGGCACTGCCCGGGCGGAAGGGCGCAAGCGCCAGCACCCCCGGGCCGACGGCGGCGAGCGCACGGTCCAGGGCGGCGCGGGGCACGGCATAGGGGATCACCTTGACGGTGGCGACCATCTGCCGCGGCACGACGCGGGTCCAGTCTGCCAGCGTCGCCAGCGTGACGGCCGGGTCGACGGCATTCAGCGCATCGACCGCCGCGCGGTCCACCCGCACCAGCCCGGCCGCGGCGGCGAACAGGTTCACCCGGCCGGTGAACGGCGCCGAGACGGTCAGGCTCAGGCGGGCCGGATCGGGGGCCAGGGCCGCGGCCACGGCCTCGGCAGCGGCATCCTCGCCTATGTCATCGGCCTCCAGCCGGGCCACGATCACCTCGCGCACGCCGGCCTCGGCCAGTGCGCAGAGATCGGCCGGTGAGAGGCGGCGGCCCTTCTTCAGTCGCAGCGCGCCCGCAGCCAGCGAATGGGCAAGGACCGTGCCCTCGGCCTCGGCCACGGGAAGCGGGCCGAAGCGCATGTCAGGCGATCGCCGCCGGCCGGCGCAGGCGCTCGGTGATCTGGGCGAGAATGGATATGGCGATCTCGGCCGGCGAGGTCGCGCCGATATCCGCGCCGACGGGCGCGTGGATGCGCGCGATCTCCTCGGACGAGAAGCCCGCCGCGCTCAGCCGCTCGACACGCTTGGCATGGGTGCGGGAGGACCCGAGGCAGCCGAGGTAGAAGACCGGCGCGCCCAGCGCGGCGCTGATGGCCGGGTCGTCAAGCTTGGGATCGTGGGTCAGCGTGACCACCGCCGTGCGGGCATCGAGGCCGAACGCCGCCAGGCCCGCGTCGGGCCAGTCGTCGATCAGCCTCGTGTCGGGGAAGCGTGCGGCGCTGGCGAAGGCCTCGCGCGGATCGACGACGGCAACGTCATAGCCGGCCAGCCGCGCCATCGGCACCAGTGCCTGGGCGATATGCACCGCCCCCACCACCGCCATGCGCAGCGGCGGGTTGTGCACGCCGATGAACCAGTCCTGGTCTTGGGCAAATCCCGAGCGGTCGGCGCGCAGCGCCGCCTCGGCGGCCGGCCAGAGAGGGTCGCCGGGACCGTCCAGCAGGCGCCGCGACCAGTCGCCGGTATGCACCGCCCAGGCGACCTGGCGGCGCTCGGCGCGGGCCGCGACCAGCGCCTCGAGGTCGGCGGCGGTCGGGCCATGGCCGGCGGCGACGGGCTCGACCATGACCTGGATGGTACCGCCGCAGGCGAGGCCGACGGCGAATGCCTCCGCATCGGAAACGCCGAAGGTCAGCAGGCGTGGGCGGCCGTCCTCCAGCGCCTCCAGCGCCTCGGCGACCACCGCCCCCTCCACACAGCCGCCCGAGACCGATCCGGCCATTTCCGCCTCGCCGCTGATCGCGAGCTGCGAGCCGCGCGGACGCGGGGCCGAACCCCAGGTCTCGACGACCGTGGCGAGTGCCACCCGGCGGCCGGCACGCAGCCAGTCGAGCGCGGTCTCGGGGATCTGGTCGTGGCTAGCGGATGTCATGCCGGCGGGCTCCTGAACCGGCATCATATCGCAGGCACCAGGGGAGGAAAGGGCCGAAAGGGAGTACACTGCGGGCAGCGAAATGCCGCGGGGTTCTCCGGATTTCGGCGCGACAAGACACGCGCCAACCCCGCACGCACCAGCTTGTCCGTTTAGCTAAACGTCCGCGCGGCGCCTTCCCAGCGCCAGCCAGATCAGCGCCGCGCCCGCCAGCGCCAGCAGCGGCACCATGGCGAGGTTCACGGCCGTCCAGCCCGCCACCGCATCCCCGCCCGAGCAGTTCATCAGCCCGCCCGAGGCCAGCGAGGCCAGCGCAACCAGCCCGAAGATGGCGAAGTCGTTCATGCCCTGCACGCGCCCGCGCTCCTCGGGGCCGTGGGCGGTCGAGAGCATCGCCGTCGCTCCGATGAAGCCGAAGTTCCACCCAAGGCCCAGCAGCATCATCGCCGCGGTGAAATGCCCGAGGGTCACACCCGACAGTCCGACGATTCCCGCTACCGCCAGGATCGTCAGCCCGGTCGCAACGATCCGCTCCGCCCCGAAGCGCGCGATCAGATGCCCGGTGAAGAACGACGGTCCGAACATCGCCACCACATGCCACATCACCACGTCAGCCGCCTGCCCGGTGCCGAACCCGCAGCCCACCATCGCCAGCGGCGTCGATGTCATCACCAGGCTCATCAGCGAATAGCTGACCATGCCGCAAAGCATCGCCACCACGATCCGCGGCGAGCGCAGAAGCTCGCGCCGGCTGCGTGCCCGCGGGCCGTCCGGGGTCGGCGGCGCGGGCCGGGGGCTGTCGAGCCAGGCGAAGATGAAGGCGCCGGACAGGCTCAGCACCGCCGCGGCCAAATAGGCTCCCGCAAAAGGCACCGGCGCCATCGCGTCGATACTGAGCTTGAGCAACTGCGGCCCGATCACCGCCGAGGCGAGCCCGCCCGCCATAACGTAGGAGATCGCCTTCGGCCGGAACTCCGGGCTCGCGCCGTCTGCCGCTGCGAAGCGATAGAATCCCTGGCCCGACTGGTAGATCCCGGTCAGGAACGATCCCGCCAGCAACAGAGCGAATGAGCCCTGGAACATCGCCAGCGCCGCCATCAGCGCGCCGATCCCCCCGCCGATGGCGCCGAGGACAAAGCCGAGCCTCCGCCCGCGCCGTTGCATCAGTTCGGAGAGGACCGGCGCCGAGAGCATCGAGCCCACGACGATCAGCGTCACCGGCAAGGTTGCGAGGCAGGGGTTCGGTGCCAGCATCTGCCCCGCCAGCCCGCCGAGGATGAAATGCACCGGCATCTGGCTGCCGAGAACGACCTGCGCCGCCACAAGCACGCGCACGTTGCGGCGGGCGCGGGTGTCCGGATCGGCAAAGCTGGGAGGGACCGTGGTCATCGTGCCGCTTCTAGCTCCGCGCCGCAGGACTTCCAAGCGGTTCCCAAGGCTCCGCGGCACGTGCTATCCCGCCCCCATGACCGGGCGCATCATCGAGACCGACGAGCACGTCGCCGAGGGCGCTGCGCATCTGGCGCGCATCGAACCGCGCTTCGCCCATGCGCTGTCGCTCACCGGCCCGCTGCCGCTGCGCCGCCGCGCCGACGGGTTCGCGGCGCTCTTCGGGGCGATCGTCAGCCAGCAGGTCTCGACCCATGCCGCCAATGCGATCTGGGCCCGGCTCGAGGCCGCGGGGGCGGTCGAGCCGGCGGGCCTGCTCGCGGCCTCCGACGAGGCTCTGCGCGCCGCCGGCCTCTCGCGCCAGAAGATCGCCTATGCGCGCGCCCTGGCCGCCAGCGGGATCGACTTCGCGGCCCTGCGCGGCCTGCCCGACACGGAGATCGTCGCCGAGCTCACCCGCGTGAAGGGCATCGGGATCTGGACGGCCGAGATCTACGCCATGTTCTCGCTCGGCCGCGCCGACATCTTCGCCCCGGGCGATCTGGCGCTGCAGGAAGCGGCCGCGCGCCTCTTCGGCCTCGCCGCCCGACCCGCCGAGCGTGAGTTGCGCGCGATGAGCCTCGCCTGGTCGCCATGGCGGGCAGTGGCCGCGCGCCTGCTCTGGGCCTATTACCGCGTCGAGACGAGTCGCGAGGGCGTGCGCTGAGCCGTGCGGAATTGCGGCCAACTAATCGGGTCGCTTCCACAGCCTAGGGAGGAAACATCCCTCGGCTCCGATACTTGCCCGGATTAATCCTGTTCAATTATCATAGAAATTGAGAATTGCCGCATCATCGCCGCTATAGTATCTTGGAAGCGGGTGGACCTGTCGACACGGCTGTTGCCGTGACCGGTGGGCCGGTGAGGGATGCCAGGGGTGGCACACGCGACAAAGCCAGGACGGCTTGCGGCATTGATGCCGGCGGCACTTCTGTTTGCCCTCGCGGTCCTCATCGCGGCGGCAGTCCCCGGTCGCGGGACCGCCGCCCCGGTCATTGACACCTCCGCTTCTCGCGAGATCGCCTGTACCGCCGGTTCGGTCGCACCGGAATGCCTGGCCGCGCTAGCACACGGGGCGCCGAGCGCGGCCTCCGGCCTGTTCCGTGCCGGCGGCCTTCTGCTAGGCACCGTGGCGGCCACCGCCATCGAGGCGTCTGAAACCATCGCTGCCGTACCGCTTCCGGCTGCCGGCTGGCTGCTCGTCGCCGGCCTCGGCGGGTTGGGCCTCTTCGGCCGCCGCCGGGCTGCGCTTCCAAGCCTGCGCCGCCGGACCCCCGAGGGCATCGAGCCCGTCGCCACCGCCCTGCGCGGCAGCACACGTCCCGATACCGCTGCGCCCCTGGGCGCACGGCTCTATCGCCGCGATCCCGCTCTGCGCGAGCGCCTGCGCGCCCTGATGTTCTCGGGCGAACGCCTCCGCGCCTTCGCCCCCGGCCGCTCCAGCCCGGTGCGCCCCTGCGGCGCCGCCGGGCACCGCTATGCCGCCACCGCCGAACGCGCGCCGCCGGCCCCGGCCAGGGGTCGTGCCGCGGACGTCTTACCCCGCGTTCCGCGGCACGCGGATGGCCTTCATGGATGGATCACGTCTTTCACGCGCTTGCAGGGCCGGATCGTCGGTCTTGGGGCGCTTTTTCTTTGCGCATGCGCTGCCTTCGGGACGCCGGCCAGGCGGCCTGTGCCGGTGGTGGCGCACTGTGGAAACAACGGCAAGAACGGGTCGAACCCGCACCGCCTCCCGCAACCCCCGCCCGCTCGACCAGCGGGGCCGGGTGTACGGTTCATGCCTGTAAACAGCAGCAGCAGAGAGGGGTAAATCTGCTATGTTCGGGACCACACGAAAGCACATCCTCGGTGTCGCCGGGGCACTAGCTATGGCCATTGGCTTTGCCGGAAGCGTGCAAGCATCGCCATGGAGTCTTGTCGGCGGAAGCTCGCAGGTTCTTCCGTCTGGGGCCCAACAGACGTCGTTCAACCCGACGCCGGCTATCCCAGGGATCGTGGCGGGCACCACATCGGTGGTGGTGGGCGCAACGCTCAACCTGCTCGTGAATGCTCCGGCCCTGAGATACACTTATCTCGGCAAGGAGGCGGGCGCCTCGAATGCGGCGTTCAGCTTCCTGGGCAGCCAGCTGTTCACTAACAGCGCTGTTGCCGGCACGTCCGCCGATGTCGGACCGGTTTCGGCACAGTCACCGCTGGCGTTCAGCTTCACGACCAATTTCGGCGGCGGCGCAACCGTCACAAACGGCATTCCAAGCACCAATCCTCAGCTTGCATTCTATCTGCCGTCTCCCTCATCGAGCATCGTCTACGCGTTCCTCGATGACGGTGGCTTTGGCGACGGCCCGCTCCTGGTACCGGGCTGCTCGTCGGGCGACTGCGACTTCGACGACATGATCATCTCCATTCAGGTCGTTCCGCTTCCCGCCGCGGCTTGGCTGCTGATCGCTGGCCTCGGCGGGCTCGGGTTCGTCGCCCGCCGTCGCAAGGCGGCATGAGGTCACGCTCGCGGCTGGCAATTTGCGATCGTCGCACCTAGCCACGGCAGGCAATACCGCGAGACCCGGAGGGATCCGGGTCTCGCCACAAAAATCGGGGAAAACCCGACACCCTATCCGCGACCTCGCCGCTCGGGAGCAGCGGCAGGCGCTGCGGCCGACCTAGTGACTGATATCTGCGAAGGAGGGGTAGCCTGTAATGTTTAACTTCAGGAAGTTGGCCGGCCTTGCAGGGGCCGCCATCCTCGCGCTGGGCCTGGTCACGACGGCGGAAGCCGTTCCGTTCGGCGGGAACTTCAGCGGAACCATCAGCAATCCTACCGGGGCCACGACGAGTCCCTTCGTGCGCTCGCGTCACTCCAGCAACTCCGTGCTGCGCTGGGGGACGGTCACCAACAATAGCTGGGACAATTCGACAAACGCGACGCAGTCCAGCTCGCTGTCGATCAACAGCAACAGTTTCGCCGGAGAGTTCCCCGTGCCGACGGCGTCGGGGGCGATTCTGCTGGGAACGATCTCGTGGCTCAACCGGAGCAACTTCAAGACCGGCGGGAGCTGGAACACGAACCTGTCGCTGGCGGTGAGCTACAATGCCCCGAGCGCCTCGGGCCCGCACAGCAGCGTGGTCGGCATACGTGTCAACAACACCGAGGATCCGGACACGAACCCGGGCGGAAACCACGGGACCGGCAACGTGCCCGACACGATCTCGGGCCTGCTGATCTCGGGCGCCAGCTTCGGCGGGACGCCGCTCGATCTGGGCAGCGGCCTCTCGGTCATCGGCTATCTGGTGAAGCTGGAGAGCGCCGGGACCGCGGGGACGTCAGGCTTCTCGAGCTCCTACACCGGTGGGCTGTGGACCAACCGCGAAGGCAACACCTCCGTCCTCGGGATCTATGCCCAGGTGCAGGTGATTCCGTTGCCTGCCGCCGTCTGGCTGATGATCGCCGGCATCGGCGGCCTTGGCTTGGCCACACGCCGGCGCCGGCTGGACACGGCATGAGCTCAGCCGCGCCGGGCGGCAGCCTTGGCGCCGCGCTGACGATCGCGGGCTCCGGTTCGGACCGGATCCTGCCAAAAGCAGCGGGGCAAACCCGCGACCTCATGCGCTTTCTTCCGAAAGGGTGTGAGTAATATTCTAACAAGAGTACCGATTTTGGAGGATAAAATATGAAAAAAATCGAACTACGAAGTATCGCGGCAATAGCGTCTGTTGCTCTTGTCGCAACCACCGTCAGCGCCTCGGCAGCGCTGGTGGTTACCGGCCATAGCCAGGGCGACAACACTCCGACATCGGGGGCGTCAGCGGCCGGCTATGGCGCTTACCTTCCGGCTGGCGCGACGGGATGGAGTGCCAACCCGACCTATACGCCGCCTCCGGGCTCCGTCGGGGGAACAACCCTGTCCCCGTTCGGCAACGAGGTTACCCCCTACTTCTTGGTGACCACTGCGAGCACTCCGGTGCCGCCGGGTCAGCAATCTCCGGTGACCCTCTCCTTCGGGTCGGCGCAGTCCTCGCTGAGCAACTTCCTGTGGGGCTCGGTCGATGCGACAAACCAGATCCTGTTCAAGTCCGGATCCACTACCGTGGGAACGGTGACGGGCACGACCTTGATGAACGGTGGTCATGTGAGTGGCACGGGCGGCAATCGCTTTGCTCTCGTCAGCTTCCTGTTCAACAACGGCGAGACTTTCGACAACATCGAGTTCAGCACTGGCTCGATCGCGTTCGAATTCGCCACCCCAATCCCGCTTCCCGCAGCCGCCTGGCTGCTGATCGCGGGCCTTGGTGGCCTCGGCCTCGCCGCCCGTCGTCGCAAGACGTCGGACGCGTAAGCGCAAACGATCTGCCCGGGCGGTCTCGGCTGCCCGGGCGGGAGTGTCGCTATCGTCTCGGCAGCTGGCGACCCCGGCAGGGCTCGAACCTGCGACATTCGGTTTAGAAGACCGATGCTCTATCCAGCTGAGCTACGGGGCCGTTGGGCCCTTCATCGCATGCGGAACGCGCCGCATGCAACTCGTGGGGCCGGGACGCGGCAGGAGGCCGGATCAAGTTCGCGCGCGGGAGTGCGGCTGCCGGCGATCAGTGCGTCCAGGCGGCCCGGCGCTGGGGGGCGAAGTTGTCGCCGTAGCCGTTCTGGCGCAGAATGTGCCGGCGCGGCTTCGGCTCCTGAACCCGGTAGGGAATGCCGTGGCGCTCGGCATAGGCGACGGCCTCTTCGCGATTCGCGAAGCGCAGGCGCACCTGCCCGTCCATGTCGGCCGAACCGGTCCAGCCCATCAGCGGGTCGAGGTCCCTGGCCTGAGCCGGGGCGAACTCGAGAACCCAGTGACGGGTGCCGGCCTGACCGGACTGCATCGCATTGCGGGCGGGCTGGTAGATCCTGGCGAGCATGGGCTGGGCTCCATTGATACGGCATGCGTTATTGCCGATCACGCGCTCTGGATCAAGTCTGGGGAGGGGGCGCCAGCAGCGGGTCGTCGTCCGGGTGTGAGGGAGCGAGGGGTGGGGTGGGTGTACACACCCGGGCGACGACCACTGTGCTGCTTGCAAAACTACTTCTACGTGAGTCGCGCGACACACGCAAGGGTTTAGTTACCTAAAATGCTAATCACCGGGCGAGCAGATTTGCATCTTGCGACGGCCAGCTCCAGCGCCCCGGGGCGCCCGCCCTCGCGAAGGACTTGCCATCGCGGGCCCGCTGCCCCAGTTGAGTCATGTCCCGCGCCGCCCGAGGTTCCCGATGGCCGCCCCAACCCTTGCCGCATCCCCCACCGAATCCCGCCCTAGAGACAAGCTCGAGGGCGGACGGCGGTTCACGCTCCATTCCGAGTTCGAGCCCGCGGGCGACCAGCCCGCCGCCATCGCCGAACTAGTGGAGGGGATCGTCTCCGGCGAGCGGAACCAGGTCCTCCTGGGCGCGACCGGCACGGGAAAGACATTCACCGCGGCGAAGATCATCGAAGCCACCCAGCGGCCGGCAATCATCCTGGCTCCGAACAAGACCCTAGCCGCCCAGCTCTACGCGGAATTCAAGGGGTTCTTCCCCGATAACTCCGTCGAGTACTTCGTATCCTACTACGACTACTACCAACCAGAGGCCTATGTCGCCCGGACGGACACCTATATCGAGAAGGAAAGCCAGATCAACGAGCAGATCGACCGGATGCGCCACTCGGCCACCCGCGCCCTGCTCGAACGCGACGACGTGATCATCGTCGCCTCGGTCTCCTGCATCTACGGCATCGGCTCGGTCGAGACCTACGGCGCCATGACCCAGGACCTGATCGCGGGCCAGCCCTACGACCAGCGCCGTGTCATCGCCGGCCTCGTCGAGCAGCAGTACCGGCGCAACGACCAGGCGTTCCAGCGCGGCACCTTCCGCGTGCGGGGCGATTCGCTCGAGATCTGGCCGGCGCATCTGGAGGACCGGGCCTGGCGACTGAGCTTCTTCGGCGAGGAGCTGGAGCAGGTCCAGGAATTCGATCCCCTGACCGGCCAGCGCACCGACACGCTCGACCGCGTCCGCATCTACGCCAACTCGCACTACGTCACCCCCCGCCCGACGCTCCAGCAGGCGATCAAGGGCATCAAGGCCGAGCTGACCCAGCGCCTCGATCAGCTGGTCAAGGAGGGCAAGCTGCTCGAGGCCCAGCGGCTGGAGCAGCGCACTAACTTCGACCTCGAGATGCTCGAGGCCACCGGCTCGTGCAACGGCATCGAGAACTATTCGCGCTACCTCACGGGCCGCAAGCCCGGCGAGCCGCCCCCCACCCTCTTCGAGTACATCCCCGACAACGCTATCGTCTTTGCCGACGAGAGCCATGTCTCGGTCCCGCAGATCGGGGCCATGTACAAGGGCGACTACCGGCGCAAGTTCACGCTGGCCGAGCACGGATTCCGCCTGCCCTCCTGCATGGACAACCGCCCCCTGAAGTTCGAGGAATGGGATGCGATGCGCCCGCAGTCGGTCTTCGTTTCGGCCACGCCTGCCGCCTGGGAGATCGAGCAGGCGGGCGGCGCCTTCACCGAGCAGGTCATCCGCCCCACTGGCCTCGTCGATCCCAGGGTCGAGATCCGCCCCGTGTCCGTCCAGGTCGACGACCTGCTCGACGAGGTGCGCCGCGTCGCCGCCGAGGGCAACCGCGTGCTGGTCACCGTGCTCACCAAGCGCATGGCCGAGGACCTGACCGAATACCTGCACGAGCAGGGCATCCGCCTGCTGCGCGAGGGGCTCGACATCCCGGAATGCGCGCTGGTGGCGATCCTCGATGCCGACAAGGAGGGCTTCCTGCGCTCGGAGACCTCCCTGGTCCAGACCATAGGCCGCGCCGCCCGGAACGCCGACGGCCGCGTCATCATGTACGCCGACCATGTGACGGGCTCGATGGAGCGCGCGCTGGCCGAGACCAGCCGCCGCCGCGAAAAGCAGACCGCCTACAATGCCGAGCACGGCATCACGCCCGAGACCATCCGCAAGAACGTCGCCGACGTTCTCGACGGAATGTTCCAGGGCGACACCGACATGTCCCGCGTGACCGCACGCGTCGAGCGACCGCTGATCGGCGCCAACCTCGCCGCCCACCTCGACGGGCTGCGCAAGGTGATGCTCAAGGCAGCCGAGAACCTCGAATTCGAGGAAGCCGCGCGCCTGCGCGACGAGATCAAGCGGCTGGAGGCAGTGGAGCTGGCCGTGGCCGACGATCCGCTCGCGCGGCAGTCGGCGATCGAGGCCGAGGTCGAGGCCACGGCCAGACCCCGCTCGCAGGCGGGCCGAGGAGGAACGCGCGCCTATCGCGGCAAGAGCCAGAAGCGGGTGCGATGAACCGGGACTGGCACCTCGCGCACCCGATACCCCCGCGCGCGACCGAGGCCGAGCGAATCGCCTGGCACATCGAACATGCGGCCGAATGCGCCTGCCGCCGCATACCCGACCCACTCGTACAGCGCATGCGGGACCTCGGCATCGACCCGCCGCAACAGGATTACCCGCGCACCGGCGGGACCGGCTCCGCGAGCCCCGGGCCAGCGTGAGCTCCTTCGACACGCTCCTCGCGAGCTGGCAGGCGTTCTTCGCCGCCCAGCTCGGCGCCGGCGCGCCGTTGCTCGGCCTCGTTTTCGTCGGCCTGTCGATGAACCTCGCGCGCATCATCGCCGACCAGGTCCTGCCGCGTCGGGCGCTGATCGCCCTCATCCTCCTGATGCAGCAGGTCATCGTCTCGTCGATCGCGCTCATTCCCGATCAGGGGCCGCGCGCCGTCGGCATCGAAATCCTGGCGGTGGCGGCCACCGTCTGGGTTGCGACGCTCTGGATCAGCCTGCCGGTCCTGCGCCCGGCTGCGACGATCCATCGCGCGCACAGCCTCCCGACCTTCCTGCTGCTGCAGGCGGCGCTCCTGCCCTATCTCGCCGGCGGGGCGATGCTGCTGGCCGGGATGCCGCAGGCACTGCACCTGGTGGCGCTCGGCATGATGCTGTCCTTCGTGAAGGCCGGCATCGAGGCGTGGGTGCTGCTGGTCGAGATCAACCGCTAGGCACCCGGATTTGTCATCGTCCCACGATTGACCGGCGCCGGCGACAGCTTCAGAACACGGCTGAAACAGCAAGAGGAGTGCCGGAATGCCCGGAGAGTTCGAAGGCAAGGTCGCCATCGTCACCGGAGGCGCCTCCGGCATCGGCGCCGCATGCGCCCGCCAGCTCGCAGCCGAAGGCGCGAAGGTCGTCGTCGCCGACCTGCACGAAGCGCCGGCGGCCGCGCTGGCCGCCGAGATCGGCGGCGCGGCCTTTGCCCTCGACGTCAGCGATCCGGCCCGTGTGGAGGCCATGGTCGCCTTCGCCGAGGAGACCTTCGGCGGCCTGCACCTCGCCGTGAACAACGCCGGCATCGGCGGGCCTTCGGCGCCGGTGGGCGAGTACCCCCTGGACGGCTGGGCCCGCGTCATCGACGTCAATCTCAACAGCGTCTTCTACTGCATGCGCTATCAGCTTCCCGCCATCGAACGCGCCGGCGGCGGGGCGATCGTCAACATGTCCTCGATCCTGGGGTCGGTGGGCTTCCAGGGGGCGCCCGCCTATGTCGCCGCCAAGCACGGCGTGAACGGGCTGACCAAGGAGGCAGCGCTCACCTATGCCGCGCGCGGCATCCGCATCAACGCGGTCGGCCCCGCGTTCATCGACACGCCGCTCCTGTCGAACCTCGACCGGGCGACCCATGACGCGCTGACCAGTCTGCATCCGATCGGCCGCCTGGGCACGTCCGAGGAGGTGTCGGAGCTGACCTGCTTCCTGCTCTCGGATCGCGCCCGCTTCATCAACGGCAGCTACCATCTCGTCGACGGCGGATATACCGCCCGCTGAGAGCGCGGGCCAGATTTATCGTTTGATATCAATCATGAAATGGGTGTAACAAGTTGTTACGCCCATTTGCGGACTGGCCCGGCATGCCCCTGCGCTTTGATCATGACGACCTGCAGATGCCGCACGAGGACTTCACCGGCGGCTCCGGCGGGGGCGCCAGCCCGCGATACTGGCTCATCCTCTCGCCGGGCGAATACTTCCACGGGGAGACGCCCGCCGGCGCCGCCATTCTGGACGCGCTGACGGTGCTTGAGAGGAACAACGCCAGCCGTCTTCTCGTCCAGCATCCGGGGCGGGGAACCGAGCGTGGCTGGCGGCAGGCGCTCGGCACCAAGCTGGCGAACGCCTATGACGATCCGCTGCGCGTCTCGCCGGCCTTCCTGGTCATCACCCGCAGGCCCTATGTCGAGTTCAGCGGCGAGGTGCATCCGTTCGGGCTGATCGATCTGGGCGATCTCGTCGGCGCTGGGGGCGAGGTCAACCGCGTCGAGCTGGCTGGCCTGCTGGCCAGCCTCGAGACCTGGCTCGAGGCGGAGCCGTCGGCGTTCGACGACATGCCGGCGCCGAAGGCCGCAAGCGGCGGCTGGACCGACGCCGTCGAGCTCCGCCCCGGCGTCTTCGGCTTCCGTCTCGACCTGCGCAAGCTGCATGCCTGGGCCCGGTCGCGCCGCTGACGGCGCCTCCGGTCAGAGCCGAAGCTGGCGGTAGGGCGCCGGATCCCAGCTGCAGGCAAAGCCGTCGCCATCACGGTCCAGGCCCAGCGGATCGGTGTCGGGCCCGCCAGCGGCCAGGAAGGCCCGCTGCGCATCGTCCGCCGAGCGATAGCGCCCGCAGCTCGAGGTGATGCCCCCGCCGCTGCGGCGATAGACCCGCTGGCCTACCGCATTGCTGGTCTGCTGGGCGTAGAGCGCGATGTTCACGCCATCGACGCGGTTCGGCAGGGCACCGGGCTGGACGACCACCAGCTGCGAGCGCGCCGCCGCCAGCTGCTGCTCGGCGACCGCGGCATCGTGGCGCTGCTGGGCGAGCGTGTAATCCATCGGGTTGATGTGATCGTCGTCGAGCGGCGTCGCCGATATCGGCCCTGCGCCGGGCGTGCCCGCCAACGACCCCTCTATGTTCGTGACAAAGGGATCACCGCCCCCCGCGCTCGAGGCGATGCCCGACGGCGGCACCTCCATCACCACCTGGTCGCGCGGCACCGTCACGCTCGATGTGCAGGCGGTAAGCGTACCGAAAATGACCAGCGCTGGTATCCGCATCCCGGTCCTGCCTTTCGTATCCCGAGTAAACAACAGCTTCCGTCTTACCACCATTTTTCCGGCTTTGCAGCAAAACCGCTCGCGCGCTCGATCGCGTATGCGACATTGAGCATCTCGCCCTCTTCCCAGGGCCGGCCTATGACCTGCAACCCAAGCGGGAGCCCCGACGAGTCGAGCCCCGCGGGAACGGCGGCTCCCGGCAGGCCCGCGAGATTGACCGTCACCGTGAAGACGTCGTTGAGATACATCTGCACCGGATCCGCGTCGGCCATCTCGCCCAGCCCGAACGCGGCGGAAGGGGTCGCCGGTGTTAGGATCGCGTCGACGCCCGCCGCAAACGCCTGCTCGAAGTCACGCTTGATCAGCGTGCGGACCTTCTGAGCGCGCAGGTAATAGGCATCATAATAGCCGGCCGAGAGCACGTAGGTTCCGATCATCACCCGCCGCTGCACCTCGGCGCCGAAGCCCTCGGCCCGTGTCTTCTCATAGAGCCGGGTGATCCCGTCGCCTGCTGCCAGCTTCGCGCGCCGCCCGTAACGCACGCCGTCATAGCGCGCGAGGTTCGACGAGGCCTCGGCCGGGGCGATCACGTAATAGGCGGGAAGCGCATATTTCGTGTGCGGCAGGCTGATCTCGACCAGCTCGGCACCGGCGTCGCGCAGCATCTCGCCGCCCTTCGCCCACAGCGCCTCGATCTCGTCCGGCATGCCGTCTACGCGGTACTCCTTCGGGATGCCGATCCGCTTGCCGCGCAGGTCGCCCGTCAGCGCCGCCTCGAAATCCGGCACGGGCAAGTCGGCGGAGGTCGAATCCATCGGATCATGCCCGGCCATAGCCCTCAGCATGATCGCGCCGTCGCGCACCGACTTGGTCATCGGCCCGGCCTGGTCGAGAGATGAGGCGAAGGCCACGATCCCCCAGCGCGAGCAGCGCCCGTAAGTCGGCTTCACCCCGACGATGCCGGTAAGGGCCGCCGGCTGGCGGATGGACCCGCCCGTGTCGGTGCCCGTCGCTCCGAGGCAGAGACCCGCGGCCACGGCCGAGGCCGAACCGCCCGACGATCCGCCCGGCGTCAGCGCGTCGGCATCGCCCGCGCGTCGCCAAGGGTTCACCGCCGGCCCGTAGCACGAGGTCTCGTTCGAGCTGCCCATGGCAAACTCGTCCATGTTCAGCTTGCCAAGGCAGACGGCGCCCGAGGCCCAGAGCTGCCGGGTGATGGTACTGTCATAGGGTGGCCGGAACCCGTCGAGGATCTTCGACGCAGCCTGGCTCGGCACGCCCTCGACGCAGAAGAGATCCTTGATCCCGAGCGGTATCCCGCAGAGATCCGGTGCATCGCTGGCTCGCAGCCGCGCGTCGGCCGCCGCCGCCTGGGCGCGCGCCATCTCGCCGGTGATCACCGAGAAGGCGTTCAGCGCACCGGCCGCGTCGGCCGCCCCGAGGCAGGCCTCGGTCAGCTCGGTCGCCCCGATCGCGCCGCTGCGCAGCCGGTCCCGGGCTTCGGCGATGGTCAGACCGCTGAGGCCGGCCATCACTCGACCACCTTGGGCACTGTGAAGAACCCGTCGCGGGCATCGGGGGCATTGGCGAGGACAGCGTCGCGCTGGCTGCCGGCGGTAATCACGTCCGCGCGCATCGGCGCGTTCATCGGAGTGACCGAGGTCATGGGTTCGATGCCCTCGACGTCTACCTCGCGCAGCTCCTCCATGAAGCCGAGGATTGCCGACAGCTCGCCCGCCAGCGGCTCGAGATCGGCCTCGGCCACCTCGATGCGGGCAAGATGCGCCACCCGGCGCGCGGTATCCTTGTCGATTGCCATTGCGTCCCGGCCTTTCGTCAGAGGGCGGGATTACCCTGCGGCCGATCGCCGTGCAAGCGGCCTGCCGCCGATCGCGCCGCGGAGTGGCCCGGCCGCAGCACCCGGTTGCAGCGCAGGAGCGGCCTGCATAATGCTGGCGCGGCACCAGCCCGGACTCAGATGCAGATCCTCTCCCGCCCCAGCCCGAATGCCGGTCCGCGTCGCGATGGCGCGCGTCCCGACATGATCGTGCTGCACCATACGGCCATGCGCTCGACCGACGCGGCGCTGGAGCGGCTGTGTGATCCCGCTGCCGAGGTCTCGTCGCACTACCTGATCGCCGAGAACGGCCGAATCCACGCGCTCGTTCCCGAGGCGGACCGTGCCTGGCATGCCGGCGCGGGCACCTGGGGCACGGTCACGGACGTGAACTCGCGCTCGATCGGGATCGAGCTTGCCAATGCCGGGCCGCTTGACGGCTTTCCGCCCTTCCCCGAGCCCCAGATGCGGGCGCTCGAAGCCCTGCTGACGGACATCCGCAACCGCTGGTCGATTCCGCCTGCACGGGTCATCGCCCATTCCGACATGGCGCCCGGGCGCAAGGCCGATCCCGGCCCGAAATTCGACTGGCGACGCCTGGCGCTTGCTGGCCATGCGGTCTGGCCTTCCGCGTCGGCTGCCCCCGGTGAGAACACCTCCCCCGACTGGTCCGCCTTCGGCACGGCCGCTGCCCGTGCCGGCTATGCTGCGCCCTGTGACGACTGGAGCCGCGTGCTTGCGGCCTTCCGCCTGCGCTTCCGCCCCTGGGCCGGCAGCATGCCGCTCGACTGCACGGACGTCGCGCTGGCCAAGGCACTGGCGGCTGCGCATCCCTGCGTTGACGCGGACCCGACGCGCGCCTAGATCGTGCAGGCGCGGACGGCTGGGCGGCCGCGGGGGGAAACCCTCGAGGAAAGTCCGGACTCCAGGGAGAGATGGCGGCGGGTAACGCCCGCCCGGGGCAACCCGAGGGAAAGCGCCACAGAGATGAGACCGCCTGCGACCTCGGTTGCAGGCAAGGGTGAAACGGTGGGGTAAGAGCCCACCGCACCGGCGGCAACGTCGGTGGCACGGCAAGCCCCGCCAGGAGCAAGGCCGAATAGGGACCGCATGGGGGCAACCCCGGGGCTTCTCCCGCCCGGCGGTCCGGGTTGGCTGCTTGAGCCCGCCGGCGACGACGGGCCCAGAGGAATGGTCGCCAGCGCCTTCGGGCGCTACAGAATCCGGCTTACAGGCCGTCCGCGCATTACACATTCGTCGGGGAACCGCAGTCACGCTGTTGACCGAAGCGGGATGATCGGGACAGCAGACGTTCTCGATCGCCGGCCGCACACCGGAGAGCACGCACCACCGTCTCCGGCCCTATACGGCTTTGAGCGACGCAGTTGCGAAGGGCGCGCTTCCGCATCGGTAGAACGCACTGGAAGCCGCCTTTGCCGGGCCGCGGCCCAAGCGGCGGGCAGCGCCGACACCATATCCCAGGCAAATCAGCAAGATGAATGGTACCGACGCCCCGGCTCGAACGGCGAGCCCCAAGATCCACAATTTGGGGAAATCCAATGAAACCAACGCTACTTTGCTTAGCTGATGTCGTTTTTAGGCCGTTCTGCGAACCAGAGCGCTAACTGTCCGATGGTTTGTTGACTGCCGCCAATCGTCAAGAGGCTGATGCAGGGAGCGAACTGCCGTAAGGTCCGGTCTTCGTCCCCATACGGCGATGGTTCGCGCTCAAATTATCCGCTTGGCAACTATGCCGTCGAGGTGACCGACCGTGGTATCTTGCTGTCGGTCATTCTGCGGATGCACGCTGACCCCCGCCCCATCGGCTCGAACCAGACGCAACGGGGGCGGTAGCGCGCAATACTGCCGCACCGGGCAGTGGGTCGGCGGCACTCACTGGCCGTGGTCGGCAGAGAAGCGCGTCAAGGTCGCGCATGACGACATTTTCAGTCCTGAACGCCCGGCAGCGGCCACTCAGGCCGCGACCGGGCTTCGAGGACCTTACGCCGCCGTAGGGCGGTCGCCGGCGAAAGCGGTAGCAACGATGCCGCGGACCGCCTCGGTGGTGACCGGGCCGGGATTCAGACCGTTGTCGGTGTCGACAGTAATCTGCACGATCCGCTCCAAATCCGCCTCCCCGATCCCCACGTCCGGCAGACGAACGGGCAGATCGAGCTCGTGCAGGAGATCGTGGATCGCGCCCGCGAGGCTCTCGGTCTTCAGCGAAGCCGCCACGGCTCCCACCCCTTCGCGCGCAAAGGCGGTGTTATATGCGGTGACATAGGGCAGGACGACGGCATGGGCCGATCCGTGCGGCACGCCGTAGCTGCCGCCGAGCGTATGGGCGAGGCCGTGCTGGAGCGCGAAGCCGCCTGCGAGCGCGGCCCCCGCGAGATAGGCGCCGTAGAGGAGCTCCGACCGCGCATCGAGGGATGAGGGGTCCTCCCATACCGCGCGGATTCCGTTCACCACGACTCGTGCCCCCTCGATTGCCGCGAGCTGATGCACGGGGGTCGACGAGGTGACGTAGATCCCGTCGACGCAATGGGCGAGCGCATTGAGCGCGCTCGCCGCGCTGTTCGGGCGCGATAGCCCCACCGAGAGCTCGGGATCATAGATCACGGTCCGCGCGAGCATGTTCCTGTGCTCGTGCATGAGCTTCACGCCGTCGATCGTGATGCCGCAGAAGGCGGTCATCTCGGAGCCTGAATAGGTGGTAGGGATGTTGATGATCGGCAGACCGAGCTCGAGCGAAATGCCCTTGGCGAGGCCGACGGAGGCACCGCCGCCGATGGCGACGATGCAATCGGCGCCGGCCTCGGCCGCTGCCTTCCGCCCCGCACGGGCAAGCTCGATCGGCACCTGCGACACCGCGGTCGAAAGCACGCCCACCGAGCGGTCGCCAATGCGCGCGGCGACACTCTCAGCCATGGATCTGCGTCCCGGCGTGGAAACGACGAGCGCATTCCGGCGGTCGATATGCACCACCTCGTCGCGGATTGAGTCGCAGCTGCCTGCCCCGAAAACGATGCGATCGGGCGTGGCGTTGAAGGCGTTGTCGCGCGTGATGAAGCGACGAGGCGCTGAATCCGGTCGGGTCATCTGCTCACCAGTCCACAATCGTGCCGTCGTCCAGGATGGCCGTCCGGCTGTGGAAGACCTCGGGCTTGAAGGGGTGCTTCGCCGCCTCTGCCTCGTTGATCTCGACGCCAAAACCCGTGACGTCAGGGATGAGCCAGTTCGACCCTTCGCGGCGCATCGGCGCCGAGACGACATCGTCGTACCAAGGCACCGCGCCCGACATCTCCTCCTGGATCACGAAGTTCGGGGTGGAAATCGCGAAATGCAGCGCCGCCGCGCCTGCGAGCGGACCGTTCGGGTTGTGAGGGGCGACACCCATCATCGCCTTCTCCGCCGCCGCGGCGATCTTCTTGCCCTCGAGCAGACCCCCGGTGTGGTTGAGGTCGGGTTGCAGGATATGCGCGCCACGGTTCTGGAAGAGCGGCTCGAACTCCTTGTAGCCGATCAGCCGCTCGCCGGTCGCGACGGGGCATGGCGAGCGTTCGGTGATCAGCCGCATCGCCTCGGCGTCGCCCGGCTGCACGGGCTCCTCGACGAAATAGGGATCGAAGGGAGCGAGCGCCTCGATGTACTGCATCGCCGCAGACAGTGACGCGGGCCTGCCGTGGAAATCGACCATGATCGCGACGTCGGGTCCGACCGCGTCGCGCACGGTGCCCATCAGGGCCTCGACCCGGCGGCGAGAGGCGCTGTCGACCATGTAGTGGGAATAGGGGATGAACACGACCTTGAGCGCGTTGTAGCCCATCTCCACCACCTTGAGCGCGCTGTCGCGCAAGGGTGCGGGGTCGAAAGTCTCGTAGACCGACTTCATGTCCCCGAGGCCGAGATGGGTATAGAGCGGCACGTAGTCACGGGTCTTGCCGCCCAGAAGCCGCCAGACGGGCAGGCCTGCAGCCTTGCCCGCGATATCCCAGAGCGCATGCTCGATGCCGCTGATCGCCGTCGCACCGATGATGCCGAGCCGGTAGTAGCTGTGCTTGTTCAGCACCTGCAGGATCTGCTCGATGTCGCGCGGATCCTGACCCAGCACCAAGGGCTCCAGGTCCTCGACGCATCCGGTGACCGCCCGGGTCTTCCAGTTGAGGCTCGCCTCGCCCCAGCCATAGAGGCCGTCCTGATTGGTCTCGACCTTCACGAAGATCCAGTTGCGCATCTCGGCGTTGACGACGATCGTCTTCACCCGGGTGATCTTAATCGGATCGCTTCTGCTCACGGTATTCCTGCCTTGGAGAATGTATGCGCCGAGGGGCCTTAGGACCGATTCAGCGGCGGGTATCGATGCGGTTGCGGAGCGGCTCTCCCGCGACGAGAGCCGCGATATTCGCGGCGATGAGCGCATAGCGGCGCTGCGACAGCTCAAGCGTCCAGGCCGAGGAATGAGGCGTGGCCCTCACGTTCGGCAATACATGGAAGTCATGGTTCGCAGGCGGCAGGCGGTCCGCCGCCCCCGTGGGGTAACGGTACCAGACGTCGAGGTTCGCGCCCCGGATCGCGCCCGCGACGAGTGCGGCATGGAGATCGTCCTCCGCGACGATCTCGGCACGCGAAACGTTAACAAGCACGCCCCGCGGGCCGAGCGCATCCAGCACCCGGCGGTTCACACTGCCGCGACTCGTCTCGGTAAGCGGGCAGGTGAGCACCAGGTAGTCCGCCGACTCGGCCGCATCCCCCAGAAGGTAGGGCGGCAGGATCTCTGTCGCGACACCCGCCGGATCCGGCTGGCCCGCGAGGACGGGATCCACCCCAAGGACCCGCATCCCGAAGGCGGCGGCGCGGACTGCAACCGCCTGCCCGATTCGCCCATACCCCAGGATTGCGACTGTCTTCCCATGGATCTCGCCATGAGGGATTCGCGCGCGGTAGATGTCGGGCCAGGTCTCCGGGGTAAAGCTCCGGCGCATCGCACCGAAGTCGATCTCCCATTCAAGCATGGAGCCGAGCACGAATTCGGCGATCGGGATCTCATGCTCGAAGACGTTGCAGAGTATCGTGTCTGGGTGAAGCGCGGACATGTCTATTCCGTCGAGGCCCGCCCCAGGCACATGGAGCATGCGCATCGCCGGCAGGGGCGCCCCCCCTCGGCTCAGCCGCAGTGACACCACGACATCATCGGGGCTGATCAGCCCGTCATGCGCGCTATCCTGCGCAGCCTCACGCGGAAGATCAAGGATCTCCAATTGGTTGCGAAGGGCGCCGGGTACACCTGCCAGCAGGTCCTCGCGATGGGTCGCCGCCTCGCCCACGAGGAACACACGCATGACAATCCTCCCCAGTCGTCCGTTGCGGGGCAACAATAAGAGGGGCGGGCCGAAAGCGTCTAATGATTGTTTGAAATCTAACGATCATAATTCGTTATTAATCGGCTCCCGCACCGTTTCGCGCGCACAGTCGGCGAAAGCCCTCGCAAGCTGGCTCGGGCCGGATTCTGGAAAGGCGATGCCGAGAGTGATGTCCGGGCGCGGCCCGACGATGTCGCGGTAGACCACCCCTCTGCGCGGGAGCTGCTGCACCCGGGAGGCCACGAAGCCGAACCCTGCCCCGCAGGCGGCCATCGCGATGATCGACTGCACGGGCGAGGCCTCGATGATGCGCTCCGGCAGGAAGCCCTCCTGCCGAAAGAGCGAGACCATGCTGTCATAAAGAAGCGGCCCGACCTGCCGGGGAAAGAGTATCGCGGTCTCGTTGCGCAGATCCGAAAGCCGGATCGCCTCTTTTGCCGCGAGCGGGTGTTGCTCGGGGATCACTACTGAAAAAGGCAGCGTGACGAGCATCTCCGCCCTGAGCTTCCGGTTCGAGAGTGGGGGATGGCATATGCCCGCCTGGATCTCGGATCGCTCGAGCGCGATCTCCTGCTCGTGCGTCGTCATGTGCCGGACGTCCACCTGGATCGCGGCATGGCGTGCGGTGAACCGCTCGATGATCTCGGGCAGGAGGATGAACAAGCCGGAGGCGGTGGAGCCGATCACCAGCGTTCCCTCGAGCCCCTGATCCACCCGCCGCGCAATTCGCGTGGCGTTGTCGATATCCTGGAGGATACGGCGCGCCTCGACGAGAAAAGCCGCGCCTGCAGGGGTCAGAGACACCTGCCGGCTGCTCCGGTTCAGAAGCGTGACCTCGAGATGCTCCTCGAGCTTGCGCAGCTGTTGGCTGATCCCGGGCTGACTGATATTGCATCGCTGCGCGGCGCGATGAAAATGCGCTTCATCCGCAAGCGCCACGAAACATTCGAGATTCCTGCGATCCATCTTCGCACTCCCCTTCCCTGCCCCATTCACCCCGGCGGGCATGCGGCGGGACGGGATCGGGGCGGCTTTTTTCGATGCGCTTTTATTATCGGGCAATCGTAAACAATAATTAGACATGATCAAGGCGCATCCCCATAGTCCGCCCGGACTCGTTTGGGAGGATAACTAGAATGACGATCCACCTTGCGCGGAAGGGCGTGACCGCCGCCGCGTTTGCCTTCGGCCTTGTTGCCGCAGCGATGCCCGCAGTCTCGCAGGAGAAGCCCTCGGACTTCCCGCGCAGGCCGATCAGCCTCGTGGTTATGTATCCGGCCGGCGGCGCAGTCGACGTGACCGCGCGCACCGTTGCCGAGCTCAACGAGAAGCACAACGGCACCAGCTTCCGCGTCGAGAACCGTTTGGGCGGCGCCGGCATCGTCGGTCACACCTATGTCGCCAAGCAGGCCGAGGCCGACGGCTACACAGTCGGCGTGATCGCCAATCCCTTCATGTTCACTGACGTGCTGCTGCGCGACGCGAGCTTCACGATCGATGAATTCGATCCGATCGCCACGATCAGCTTCGACCCGGTGATCTGGCTCGTCCGCTCGGGGTCCGAGATCGGCGACAAGTCGCTGCCCGAAATCATGGAGTATGCCCGCAGCAACACGCTGCAGGTCGGCATGAACCCGAACTCGATGTTCCTGTTCGTCAGCGAGTTCCTCGCCGAGCAGCAGGGCGTGGAGTTTAACTTCATCCCGTTCGACGGCGGCCGTCAGGGCGTGACCGCGCTTCTCGCCGGCGACATCGACGCGACCGCGGCCTTCTACAGCGAAGTCGAGCAGTTCGTGCGCAACGGTGACCTGCGCGCCGTGGCCGTGACCGGCGACGAGCGGCATGCTGGCCTACCCGACACGCCGACCTTCGCCGAGCTCGACATTCCCATGGTCGGGCAGACCTGGGGCGCGACGCGCTTCCTCGCGCTGCCGGTCGGTGTCCCCGAAGATCGCCGCGCCTGGCTCGCGAGCGAGTTCCTCGCGACCCTCACGGGCCCCGACGCTCCCGCCGCCTTCGAAGCCGCAAACCTGCGGCTCACGCCGCTCGGCGAGACCGAGACCCAGGCGAGCTACCAGCAGACTTACGAGCAGCTCCGCAGCTTCCTCGTCTCGAGCGGTCGCCTCTCCGAATAATCGGTCCTATGATCTGCGCCCTGCCGCCACGTGCGGCAGGGCTTTTCTGTTCTCAGAGCCCGGGGGATATCTTGTCGAAGCGGCTGGTTACGCTCATGCTTCTGGTCGTCCTCGCGCTCGTCGTGACTGGGGCCATCAACGACACGACGAGCCTCACGAGCTATCCAGTGCTCGTAACCTCGGCGACCTTTGCCCTCGCGCTCCTCTACAGCCTTCCGTCACTCGTCGCCCGCCAGGCATCCGCGGGCGTGCGCGCCGCAGTCGATGCGACCAATGCGCGGGAGCGGCGCATGCAGCTTTTGCGCAGCATCGGCTTCTGCCTCGTCTGGACGCTCTACGTCGTGCTCCTGAACCGGATCGGCTTCGTCGTCGCGAGCTCGCTCGCGCTCATTGCCTCGATCTGGATCATGCTCGGGCAGTTTCGCCCGCTGGCGAGCCTCTCGGCGGTCGTCTTCGTCCTCGCCCTCGCCATCCTGGTCACCACCGTCCTCTTCGTCCCCGTGCCGAAGGCCAAGGTGGATCACTGGATCGACGAGACGATCTACACGCTTCTGGAGAAGTGAGATGGTAGAAGGGCTTATTGCGGCGTTCACACTGTCGAACATCGCCTCCGCCGTGCTCGGCGTCTTCCTTGGGATCATCATCGGCGCCATTCCGGGGCTGACCGCCACCTTCGGCATCGTGCTCCTTGTTCCGGTGACCTTCATAATGAAGGCCGACCACGGCATGATCATGCTGGTGGGCATCTACGCTGGCGCTATTTACGGCGGCTCGATCTCCGCGATCCTCCTCAATATCCCCGGCACGCCCGCATCGATCATCAGCGGCTGGGAAGGTCACGCGATGGCCAAACGCGGCGAGGCCCCGCAGGCGCTCGGTATATCGGCGGTCGGCTCCGGCATCGGCGGGATCGTTGCGGCCTTCGGCCTCATTTTCCTCACGCCGGTCCTCGCCCAGCTCGCCCTGCGCTTCGGCGCGCCCGAATACGTGATGCTCGTCGTCTTCAGCCTCGTCATCGTCGTGGTGATGATGGATACGCCCCTCCTCGCCAACCTCGTCTCGGTCTTCATCGGCCTGACCATCGCCGTCGTGGGCATCAGCCCGGTCGATGGAATGGCGCGGATCACTTTCGGCATCTACGATCTCTACTCCGGCCTAGGCGTAGTCGCTGTTCTCATCGGCTTCTTCTGCCTGCCTCAGGCCCTACAGCTCGCAATCGAGGCGATACGCGGCCAGAACACGATCTCTGTGGGCAAGGTAGGCTCGTCGAGCTTCGTCCAGGTCTGGCGGCGGGTTGTCTACGACCGCTGGCTCCTGGTTCGCTCGTCCCTTCTCGGCCTCGGCATCGGCGTCCTGCCGGCGATTGGCCCCGAATCCACGCCTTTCGTCGCCCATTCGCTGGAGCGGCGCATGTCCGACCGGCCCGAGGAATTCGGCAAGGGCTCGCAGAGCGGCCTCTTCGCCGTCGAGGCCTCCGCCTCTGCGAACGTGGGCGGATCGCTCATTCCCCTCCTCGCGCTCGGCATCCCGGGAAGCGCTGCAGCCGCCGTCTTCATCGGCGCCCTCACGCTCCACGGCCTCCAGCCCGGCCCCCTGCTTTTCACCGAGCAGCCCGAGCTGATGAACTCCTTCTTCACGGGCTATTTCGTGGTGAACGTGCTCGTGGTTCTGATGGGCCTCTTCTGGTCACGTCACATGGCGATGCTCCTGCGCCTGCCGAAGGCGCTGATTGCGGCGTATGTCACGCTCTTCTCCTTCTTCGGCGCCTATTCCGTGAATAACTCGATGTTCGACATCTGGGTGATGATCGGTGCGCTCCTGCTGGTGATCGCCATGCGGGCCTGCACCATCCCCGTCATTCCCTCGGTGCTCGGCTTCATTCTCGGCAATGTGCTCGAGACCAACCTAGCCATCTCGGCCGCGCGTTCGACGGAACTTTCCTATTACCTTCAGCGGCCGATCACCGTCGGTCTCGCCGTGGTCTCCCTCGCGATCGTCATCTGGGCGGTCTGGAGCCGCATGCGCAAGCAACGCGACGCCGTGCCGCCTGCCAATGATTCCGACGGCTCGCTCCTCGAGATCAAGGACTGACGCCGGCCCGGACGCAGGCGACACTTCACCCCCACCCGAGACGGCACGCGCACCCAGCCCGTGCCGTTTCCGTCTCAGCCGGCGGGCGGAGGGTCCGCTTGATCGATTATAATTATCGTGCAATCACAAACAATAATTAGACATGATCGGTCTCACCGCTCATAGTCGGCCCAACTTGCTTGGGAGGGCAACGAGACAGCCGCGCATTTTTCGCGGCGGGGCGCAGTCGGCGCCGCAATGGCTTGATATATCTTGGAAATGAATGTTCGCGCAGGTGATGTGCGCGACGTTGGGATGTCGCCATATGCCGCGCTACGGCGCTCTTCCCGATCGGCCACGCTTTCGTTGCGGAGGCCATCGCGGAAGCCACGAAGAACCGAAGACGCCGCCGGCGCGCTGAGCGGGCCGGCCGTCCGAGTGTTTTTGTCCGTCCCAATCAGAAGAGCTACGCAATGGGAGGAAACTGCGTTGTCCGAGACTAAACTGAATACCCAGAAGCACCACGCTGGCGAGGAAGGCGTTGCCCGCCGCTCGTTCCTGTCGGGAAGCCTTTTTGCCGCGGCGGGTGCCGCGGCCGCTGCGAGCGCGGCGACGCCGGCTGCCGCGTCCACCCCTGCGGACCAGATCTCCTGGGACATGGAATTCGACGTCGTCATCGTCGGCGCCGGTGCGACCGGCCTGCCGGCCGCAATCGCGGCACGTGACGAGGGCGCCTCGGTGCTCGTGGTCGAGGCGAACTTCGACGTCGGCGGCAAGATGATGCTGAGCGGCGGCCAGATCCGGCTCGGCGGCGGCAACCGCCTCCAGCAGGAATACGGCGTCGAGGACAGCGAGGAGCAGGTGTTCCTCGACTGGATCCAGCACGACAACAAGTACAGCCGCTACTCCGACCGCGAGCTGATCCGCGTCTTCGCCGACCACAATCTCTCCACCTTCGACTTCCTCGAAGAGAACGGCCTTACCTGGTACGAGCTCGCCTCGCCCACCCAGGCGGAATCGGTCGCCCGTCGCATCACGCCGCCCGAGTGGCCGATCCGCTCGCAGACCGTGGCCTTCGACCAGAACCGCCGCGGCTCGAGCATCGTGCGCAACTTCGAGCAGAGCGCCCGCGCCAAGGGCGTGCAGTTCCTGCTGAGCCACCGCATGAACAAGATCCACCGCGAGGGTCAACTCGAGGGCCGCGTCCTCGGCATCACCGCGATCGAGGTCGACGACTTCTTCAACGACATGTACCGCACGGTGAACATCCGCGCGCGCAAGGGCGTGATCGTCGCGACGGGTGGCCATTCGGACAACCTCGACCTGCGCCGCGTCTTCGACCCGCGCCTGACCGAGGAATACCAGGCGCACGGCACCGTCTGGGCCTATGAGAAGGGCGACGGCGAGATCCAGTCCATGGCCATCGGTGCATCGCTCTGGGCGACCGCCAACCAGACCCAGGAAGTCGGCCAGGGCCTCAACAAGGGCCGGATCGGCGTCGAGAACAACTACATCCGCGGCTATGTCACCCCCGACAGCCCGGCGTTCCACCGCGCCCGCGCCACGGGTCTCAACGTCCTGGACTGGCAGAACGTCGTGCTCGTGCGCGAGAACGGCACCCGCTTCTTCGACGAGACGGTCGAGAACTTCGAGTACTATGCTGCGGCTATGGCCTGGTCGGGCGACCCCGAGCGGCTGAACGGCGGCGGACCGATCTGGGCGATCTTCGACCAGGCGGCGGTCGACGCCGAGGGCTGGGACGTGAACCCGCCCTTCGTCGACCGGGCGGCCGGCTACTTCTTCCAGGCGGACACGCTCGAGGAGCTGGCGGCACAGGTCATCCGCAACCGCTTCCAGTGGCGCGACATGCCGGGCGATGCGCTTGCCGCGACGATCAGCCAGTTCAACGGCTACGTCGATGCGGGCGAGGACCCCGACTTCGGCCGCCGCATGGCCGGCGCCCGCAAGGTCGAGCAGGGCCCGTTCTACGCGGCCTGGGCCACGCCGGTGGTGCACGACTCGCTCACGGGTCTGCGCATCAACACCAAGGCGCAGGTTCAGGACATCTTCGGCAAGGTCATCCCGGGTCTGTACACCGGTGGCGACACGATGGGCGGCTTCTCGATGCACGGCCTCGGCCGGGCGATCGTCTTCGGCATCATCGCCGGGCGCGAATGCGCGCGCGAGACCGTCTGACGACCGCATGACCACGGCCCGGACCGGGAGGGCGCAAGCCTTCCCGGTCCGGCACCCGCCGGAGCTTTGCCGCATGATGCCTGATCCGATCCCCGCGCCGCGGATCGTCGTCGACCCCGCCCTCGCCGCGCCCCTTCCGGTCGCGATGCGGCACCGGTTCATCTTCCACCTTGCCGAAGCCTCAGGGCTTCTTCGCCTGCGGATCAGGGAAAGCAGCTTTCCCGGAATCCCCGCACCCGAGGAAGATGCGCAGGACGGCGTCGCCATGGCCTTCGAGGGCGATCTCCCTGCCCTGATCGGCGAGCACCCCTGGGCACTCCTCGGAGAGACCCCCGCGGGCGAGGCGCTCGTCCTCCTCGAAGGTATCCTCAACACCCGTCCGCTCGTCCTGCGTCTCGGGGCGTATGGGGATACCGCAGTCGTAACCGACGCCCCCGTCCTCCGTCGAAGCGTGACCGCAAAGTGCCTCGACCCATTTCCGATGGCGGGGCGCGCCATCGAGATCCTGCCCGAGGGCGATCCCACCCAAGTGATCGCGCGCGTCATCCTTGGCGACACGCACGTTGCGGGCAGCGATGCGCTCCACGAGGGGGCGGTAGAGATCCCCATCCCCCCGACCGCGGGCGAGCACCGCTTCACCCTGCGCCCCGCCCTCGCTGACGATGATCCGGCGATGAGCTGGAACGAGGTCACGATCCGGGTCGAGCGCGTCACAGCGCCGCTCCTGCCGCTCCGACTCACGGTCCGCGAGACGGGAACCGGCGCGCCTCTCGCCGACGTGCACGTGCGGTCCGGCCGCTGGAGCACCCGGACCGACGCCGAGGGTTGCGCCCGGCTCGACCTTCCCGCGGGCCCCGTCCGGGTCGGCTTCTGGCGATCGGGCTATACAATCGAGGACCTTGCCCAGGACCATCCACAGGCGGAGGACCTCAGCATCGACGCCGCGCCCATCCCCCCCGAGCCGCTCCCTTGGGAGCACTGAAGCCCCGCCTCCGCCATGCCACAGGACAGAGAATGAAACACGCCCTCGCTGCAGCCGCCGCCCTCACCCTCGTCGCCTTCCCCGTCGCGCTCGGCGCGGAAAGCGCCGCTTCCGGCGTCTACTCGGCCGAACAGGCGGAGCGCGGCAAGGAACTCTACGAGAACTATTGCGGCGCCTGCCACGGCTTCGACATGATCGCCACCGACAGCGAGGCGGCGACCCTGACGGGGGGGGCCTTCAGCTTCTCCTGGCACCGCACGACACTGAACGAGCGGTTCGAGCGCATCTCAACCAGCATGCCCCCGCGTGCGGGCGGGTTGCTCGAGCCGCAGGAATATCTCGACATCGTCACCTACATCCTAAGCTTCAACGGCTATCCCGCCGGCGACGTGGAGCTCACGCCTGACACGCTCGCCGCCAGCGAGATCGAGGTCGGTCGGCCCTAACGGGAAGGGCCGCTTCCATACCCCGGCGCCATCAGCTTGCATCGCCGCCGTTCGGTCGCACGCTGTGTGGACATGCAACGGCCAGACACGGAGGCCGCCTCTGGCGGAGACGCCGCAGCATCTGACGATCTGGCGCCGTGTGGACGATGAGCTCCGTGGCCGAACTGGTGGGGGCCGGCCGGGTGCTCCGCCAAGCCAACTCGGCGATATGGCGTTCCTGACCTTGGGGGCGCTCTCAACCCGTAGCAGGAGGCCCGACCACACATCCGGGTCTTGGGCCAGCGCAGATAGCCAAGGTCGCGCGAGACCAGCGCATCTGACCCGAGACACGCTTGGGCGGCGGAGCCTGTCCGACCTGGACCGCGCGGCAATTCATCGGGGCGGAGCCCGAGAAAGAGGGCGGCTTAGGCCTCGTCGAGCAGCAGCGGCCACGCCGGCAGCCTTGAAAGCGCCGCAGTCCAGTTGCGCCTTGCCATGCCAGTCCCCCGCGTTCCCGAAGGGCGCAGTTGCCGCTCCGGGGAGGACCTGCGTCCGGCGCAGGAACCGCATGCGAAGATCGGGAGGCCGTTCGCTCCACAATCTTCTTGATGGTCAGCGCGGGAGGGGCGGAGGAGGGCGTGGCGCCGGCACCGACCGTCCGGGGCGGCGGATCTGGCCAACTCCGGAGCAGCGCGCGAACCACCGGCGAATCAGGGGCTCTTTACGGGAAGAAACGCCGGCAATGCATTGGGGAGGTTGGTACCGACGCCCCGGCTTGAACGGGGGACCCCCAGATCCACAATCTGGTGCTCTAACCAACTGAGCTACGTCG
>CAYLHK010000007.1:0-66384 GCA_964383295.1 uncultured Rhodovulum sp. | reverse complement strand
GGTGGCGGTCTCGGGTCGTATTGGGTGGCGCGCATGATCAGGCCGGCGCGCGTGCGGGTCATCAGCGCCCAGACGGCGGCGAGGAGCAGGATGGCGGCGGCGATGACGGCGAGCTTGTAGCCGGAATAGCCGAACCAGGGGAACTGGAGGCGCAGATCGAAGGGCGCGCGCACGGGCCGCGCGTCGGGGCCGTAGAAGGTGAGGGCGGCCTGCTGGAGGATGTAGAGCAGGCCGATCGTGGCGACGATGGTGGCCTCCGGCGCGTAGTCGAGGCGCTTGAGCACCAGGCGGTCGGCGGCGGCGGCGATGGCGGCGACCGCAAGGGGGGCGAGGACGAGCGCGGCGGCGAAGCCGAGGGCAGGGGGGCCGGGCGCCCAGTGGGTCACGAACCAGGCGAGCACCGCGCCCAGCATGAAGAACTCGCCGTGGGCGACGTTCACCACCCGCATGACGCCGAAGACGAGGCTGAGGCCGACGGCGGTCAGCGCCAGGACCGCTGCCATGACGAGACCTTCTAGAGTGGCGAGCAGGAGGAATGGGCCGAAGTCCAAGGCGGTGTCAGGCCGCCAGCGGGATATGCAGGACGGGCATCCCGCGCCGGCCGGGAGGGATCAGGGGCATCTCGGGGCTCCGCGCTGGTTCGACCTTGCTCATGGATAGCGGTGCCGGAGCCCTTCCTCAACCGCGGCGCGCCGCAATGGCCCGCCAGTGTTCGATGCGGCAGGTCCTGGCTGTGTAACGCCTCGTTGCGCGGTGGATATTATTGGTATGCAACAGTAAACTTATTGGAGCGTGATTTATCCACAGCCCCCCACCGCTGATAGCGTCGTACGAAGCGGCTGCAATCGTCCGCTATGCCGCCGCCGGCGGACGGAACCGTGCCGTGCGCGTGTCGACCTCGTAGGCCGCAGCCGCCGAGGCATCTCGGGCGAGCGCGTCCACTCCGGCGATGATCACATCGGCCTTGGCGTCGTCGAGCAGGTAGCTGAAGTTCAGCCGTACCCAGCCCGGCTTGTCGATCTCCTCGCCGGCATTGATGCGCGCGCGCAGATCGGCCGAGGCGGCCTCGTCGATCCCGAGCAGCCGGTGGGCATAGGGTCCGGCGCAGGCGCATCCGCCGCGGGCCTGGATGCCGTGGCAGTCGCTGAGCATGCGGGTGAAGAGCTGGTGATGCACGTGCCCGCCGTGTCCGTCCATTACCCGGAAGGCGAAGATCGGCAGGCGCGGCATCTCTGCCTTGCCACCCAGCAGCACCAGCCGCCCGTTCCGCGCCCAGACGGCTTCGGCCCTCGCCGCCAGCTCTGCGTGGCGGCAGTCGATGAACTCCTGCCCGACAGCGTCCTTGACGAGGAAGGCGAGCGCGGCGCGGATGTCGCCGAGCACGTTCGGGGTGCCGGCCTCCTCGCGCGCGGCGAGGCTCGAGGCGTAGTCATGCCCCCAGGGCGAGACGAAGCGCACCGTGCCGCCGCCGGGCCAGGTCGGCCGGTCGATCGCCACCGCCGAGCGGCGCACCACCAGCACGCCGGAGGCGCCCGGCCCGCCGGGGAACTTGTGCGGCGAGACGACAACAGCGTCCTTGCCCTTCATGTCGATCGGCAGATACGGCCCGCCTCCGGCATAATCCCACAGCGCCAGCGCGCCATGCCGCTTCAGCAAGTCCGAGACCGCCGGCACGTCGGTGATGATCCCGGTGACGTTCGAGGCCGCCGAGAAGGCCCCGATCCGCAGCCGCCCTTCGGTGGCGACGAGTGCCGCCTCCAGCGCCGCCATGTCGGGGCCGCCGCCCGGCGCTTCGTCGATCGCGATCACCTCGGCACCGCTCTCGCGCCAGGGCAGGATGTTGGAATGATGCTCGTAGGGGCCGACCAGCACCACTGGCACCTCGCCTCGGGCGACGGCCGCCGGGATCCCGAAAAGCGCGACCAGCCGGTTGATGCCGGCCGTGGCGCCCGAGCCCGCGAAGATCACCTCGCAATCGTCGTCGGCGCCGACAAGGCGGGCGATCGTGGCCCGGGCTTCCTCGCGCAGGCGGGTCATGAAGGCGCCGCAGGCCGAGGCCTCGGTATGGCTGTTCGCGTAGAAGGGCAGGACCTCGTCGCGGATGAAATCCTCGACCTGTACCAGCGCCCGGCCCGAGGCGACGTAGTCAGCATAGATCAGTGGCTTGGGCCCGAACGGACCGTCGATGCGGGCGTTCTCGCCGATCAGCCCGGCGCTCAATTGCGCCACCACGTCCGGGCCCGCGAGGCGCCGGCGAAAGCCCGCCAGCGGCGCGTCGCTGGCCATTCGGCTCTCACGGTCATGGACGGTCACACGCGGTCTCCTTTTGGGTCATGCACACAGGGTCACTCGGAAATCCCGCGAAATCCACATCATTCTCGTTGCAGTTAACCCAGATTCGTTGTCATATGATCGTGGAATGCGGCACATGCTCGATCATATCGATGCGCGGATCCTGCGGGCGCTTCAGCGGGACTCCTCGATGTCCCAGCGCGCCCTGGCCGACGAGGTCGGCCTGTCGCAGAACGCCTGCTGGCGGCGGCTGCAGGCGATCCGTGCCAGCGGGATCATCGAGGGCCATTCGCTGCGGCTGAACCGGGCGATGGTCGATCTCGGTATCGCCGCGTTCGTCATGCTGCGCACCCGTCGGCACGAGAAATCCTGGCTCGAGACCTTCCGCCAGCATGTCACGGCGATCCCCGAGGTGATCGACTTCTATCGGATCAGCGGCGACTACGACTACATGCTGAAGATCGTCACCCGCGACATCGCCAGCTACGACCGCATCTACCAGCGGCTGATCGACAAGATCGAGCTCGACACCGTGACCACCTATTTCGGCATGGAGGCGATCGCCGAGCAGCGTGCCCTGCCGGTCGGGGAGAGCGCTGCCTAGGGGTTTGCCCACTCCGCGGTGAGGCGCGCGTGGTGCACCTCGAGCCACATCAGCGAGACGAGGAGCGGCGAGTTGTTGATCTCGCCCGTGCGCATGGCCGCGATTGCATCGGCTAGCGGCAGGACCAGCACCCTTATGTCCTCGCCCTCGGAGGCCAGCCCGTGCACCCCGCCTGCAGCACCGAGATCGGCCTCGCCGACGAATGCGGTGATGAACTCCGCGGTGATGCCGGGGCTGGCGTAGTATGCTGCGATCCGTTCCAGCCGCTCGACCTCGACGCCGGCTTCCTCGCGTGCCTCGCGCCGGGCGGTGTCCTCGGGCGGTTCCATCCCGTCGCAGCGGCCGGCGACGGACTCGATCAACCAGGGGTTCGGATCGTTTCGCGCGAACGCGCCAGCGCGGAACTGCTCGATCAAGAGGACCGTGTTCCGCCTCGGATCGAAGGGCAGGACCGTGGCCGCGTCGCCACTGGCCAGCACCGCCCGCCCGATCGGTTGCGAGAACCCACCGTCGAAGCGCCGGTGCCGCAGCAGGTGGTCCTCGACCGCGAAAAAGTAAGAATAGCCGAAGTCGCGCTTCTGCGGCACAACGTCCGCCCGCCCGAGCCCCCCGCGCAGGAAAACCGGCACCCGGGAGGCCGCGCCCCGAAGGCGCGAGCGGGCGCGCACCGCGATCGGGGTCAGCACGTCTTGCATTCGTTCGGGCGGGGTGCGGCCCCGGTGGTGCAGGATCTCGGGCAGGGCCTGGAGCAGTGCGGGCAGGAGATGCGGGTCACCGCGGCCATCCTGCGGAAGCGCCGCGCGTGCGATGAAGACCCGTGCCGGCACCGGCCCGTCGTCGGTGGCAAGCTCGAGCAGCCCTGCGACCCCGCCCATGGCCGACAGCACCCATTCCGCCCGCCCCGTGGCGTCGGCGATGAGCACGCCGCCCGTGCCTTCGCCGGCGCGGGGCAACACCGTGACCGCCAGCGCCTCGGGATCGGCCTGCACGGCATATTCGGCGAGCCATGCGCGGCGTAGCGGGGAGGGGGCATTGGGCGCGAGGGCCGCGAGGATCTCCGGCGCATCGAGCGGCGCGGGCAGGAAGACAAGGGACATGCAGGATCCGGAGGCAGGGGGGCTCGGGGTCAGGCTAGCAGCCGTGCCGGAGGGACCGCAATGGCCCCGGCGCCGGGCCTATGGCTTCGTCCATTACCATCCGCTAGGAAGGCCGCGACTGATCGCATGGGAGGATCCAGATCATGAGCGCAGGCAAGGTTGTACTCGTAACCGGAGCGAGCCAGGGGATCGGCGCCGCCACCGCGCGCGCCTTCGCGGAAGCGGGCTATCGCACCGTGCTCGCGGCCCGCCGGGCCGACAAGCTCGACGAGGTGGTCGCAGGCTTCGGCCGCGCCGGCACCAATGCGGTGGGCATCGCCTGCGACGTGGCCGATCCCGCCTCGGTCGAGGCGCTGTTCGCCGGGATCAAGGAGAAGTTCGGCCGGCTCGACGTGGTGTTCAACAATGCCGGCGCCAATCTCGGCGCGACGCTGGTTGGCGACGTCAGCTGGGAGGACTGGCGCCGGGTGGTGTCGGTCAACCTGGACGGTGCCTTCCTGATCGCCTCGGCGGCCTTCCGCATGATGCGCGACCAGACCCCCCAGGGCGGGCGGATCATCAACAACGGCTCCATCTCAGCCTATGCGCCGCGCTACGGCTCGGTGCCTTACACCGCGTCCAAGCATGCGATCACCGGCCTGACCAAGTCGATCTCGCTCGACGGCCGCGCCTTCGACATCGCCTGCGGGCAGATCGACATCGGCAATGCGGCCTCGGCGATGACCTCCAAGATGTCGGGCGGCGTGCCGCAGGCGGACGGCAGCCTGAAGCCCGAGCCCACGATGGACGTGAACGAGGTGGCGAAGGCGGTCGTCGGCATGGCGGCCCTGCCGCTCGACGTGAACGTGCAGACCATGACCATCATGGCGACCAAGATGCCGTTCGTGGGGCGCGGCTAAGTCGCGAAGCTATGAAGGTCGCTCCTTCGGGGATGGCCTGAGTAGCGGGGGACCTACGAGCTGCGCGAGGAGGCGACGTGACACCGGATGCCCTGATCTTCGACGTCTTCGGCACGCTGGTCGACTGGCGCAGCTCGATTGCCACGCATGTCACGGCTGCCTTTGCCGAGAAGGGTCGCGACGTCGACGGTTTGGCATTCGCCGATGCCTGGCGCGGCGAGTATCAGCCGGCAATGGAGCGCATCCGTGACGGTGGGCGCGGCTATGTTGCGCTCGACGACCTGCACCGAGAGAACCTGATGGCGGTGCTGGCGGCCACGGGCAATGCGGCGGTGTTCGAGCCTGATGAGATCATCGGTCTCGCCCGTGCCTGGGAGCGGCTGGACCCCTGGCCGGATGTCCCCGCCGGCCTCCTGCGCCTGAAGGACAGGGCTATCATCGCGCCGTGCTCGAACGGATCGATCGCGCTGATGACCCGTCTGGCGCGCTACGCTCGGCTGCCGTGGGACTGCATCCTCGGGGCCGACATCGCCCGGGACTACAAGCCGAAGCCGGAGGTCTACCTGGCATCCTGTGCCGCACTGCGGCTGGAGGCCAGGCAGGTGATGATGGTCGCGGCGCACGAGAGCGACCTCGTGGCCGCCAGGGCGGTGGGTCTCGCGACGGCCTTCGTGCCGCGGCCGGCCGAGCACGGCCCCACACGCAGCGCGCCGGTTGCGACGGAGGCTGACTGGGATATCGTCGCCGAGGACCTGCACGCTCTGGCCGATGCGCTCGGCTGAGGCCCTTCGCGAAACCGGTCGTTTCCCGCTTCGTGTATTCTCGCCGCGAGATGCGGAGACTATCTTCGCGGGGTCAACAACACGGGAACCAGGATCATGGCGACACCTGTCGCACCCGGCACGCGGATCGGGCATGTCCATCTGAAGGTCGCTGACCTTGATCGGGCAATCGCGTTCTATTCTGGCGTGCTCGGCTTCGAGCTGATGCAGAAATACGGCAACCAGGCGGCTTTCCTGTCGGCCGGGGGCTATCACCACCATATCGGGCTCAATACCTGGGAGAGCCGGGGCGGCACGCCGCCGCCTGCGGGGCATACCGGGCTGTTTCACACCGCGATCCTGTATCCGACGCGGAAGGACCTCGCCGATGCGCTGCGCAGGCTGATCGCGGCGGACATCCCGCTCGACGGGGCATCGGATCACGGGGTGAGCCAGGCGCTCTACCTGCGCGATCCGGACGGGAACGGGGTCGAGCTCTACTGGGACCGGCCTGAGGCGGAGTGGCCGCGTGACGGGCAAGGCGGGCTCGCCATGGTCACCGAGCGGCTGGACCTGAAGGCGCTGCTGGCCGAGGCGTGAGGAGCCGGCATGGAGTGTGCGCGGCGCGGGCTGCGCACATGTGCGCAATTTTCAAGCATTTGATAAGGCTGGGATAATCGGATCAGGTAAGCATTAGGAAAGCTTCGTTGACGCGCCGTTACCCGGATTTTCGCGCGCGTCCGCCGGGCAGGAGGCCCATGCCCCAGGTCTGGGCCGCGCGCGCGAGGATGCGGGGCCTGACCGGGTCGAGGCGCAGGGCGCGGGTGACATAGTCGCGCGCGCCCTTGAGGTCGCCTTCTTCGCGCAGGCCGTTCGCGATGATCAGATACTGGTGGGCAAGCGCCTGCGGATACCGGTTGTAGAGGTCGATGTTCTTCTCGACCAGCCGGATGCGCGAGCGCAGGCGGCGGGCGGTGTTGCGGGTGATCGAGTTCTCGGAGAACCGCTGGTGGACCAGCGGCTCGTCCACGAAGGCGATGCTGCCGCGCTGGGCGAGCCGGATCACGAAGTCCCAGTCCTCGATCGGGGTGGTGTCCTCGTCGAAACGGCCGAGTTCAAGGATCAGATCGCGACGCACGACCAGAGTCTGGGTGCTGATCATGTTGGCTTGCAGCAGCGAGGCGACGATATCCCCGTCCACGAGCGCGATGTCCGAGTTCGGGACGTAGCGCAGTCGCAGCCGGTCTTCGGCCTTGTCGCCGAGCAGGCCGAGCGTGAGCAGGCCGCAATAGGCGCCGACATGGGCGGCACCCGGGGCGAGCAGGCGGGCCATCTGCTTTTCCAGCTTGGTGGGCAGCCACTCGTCGTCGCTGTCCTGGAAGGCGATCCAGGTTCCGCGCGCCTCACTGATGCCGGTATTGCGCGCCCCGGCCGCGCCCATGTTGCGCGGGTTTTCCACCACCCGCACCCGCGGGTCGGTCACCTTGCGCGCCTCGGCCAGCGTGTCGTCCTTGGACCCGTCGTCCACCACGATCAGCTCGAAGTCATCCCATGTCTGCGCAAGCACGCTCTCGATCGCCGCGCGGATGGTCGTGGCGCGATTGTAGGCAGGTATGACGACAGAGACGGGGGGCGCGGTCATGCGGCGGACATCCTGGGCTGAGGCCTGCGGGTCAGGGCTGATAATCGACCAGACGGCCGGTGGAAAGTTCTTCGACGATCAACGCGCCCGCTTCGTTGTTGCGCAGCCCGTAGGCGACCACCTCGCCGGTCGCGGGTGTGCCGTCTGCTGCCCGCATGAGAATGCGGGTGCCGTCGGCGGCGAAGTCCTCCGGCTCGCGGCCGGCGCGGGAACGGCTCCAGCCGAGCAGCGTGCCGTCCTCGTCGTAGCGATAGTCGTCACGCCAGTCGGCCCGCGGCGCGATCAGTGGATCGGCATAGGTGTCCGGGCGGCCGGCACGATCGATGCTGGCGAGGCGGGGCACCCCGCCCGGCCCGTCCTCGTAGCTGCGCGTCTCGTGCGGCGGGAAGTAGATGCTGACGATGGCGGGTGCGCTGTCATGCACGCCGTTGTTGGCGAAGACCCCGATATCGACCCGGGAAGCGGTGACCGGGGTTTCCTCGGAGATGCGGAAGGGTTCGTGCCAGTCGACGGTGATCCGGGCGCTGGTCCCGTCCTCCAGCGGTTCGATCGTCACTTTCGCAGGGTCGCCCTGCAGCAGATGCCAGTGGAAGGTGAGGTCGCGGTCGTTGACGTCGCGGCTGTCTTCGGCGGTCACGATCATCGTCCGACGCCCGGCGGTCGAGCGCCATACGCGGGCGATGGCGCCGGGCGTGTCGAAGAGCTCCTCGGTGAGGCCGCCGCCGAAGAAATCGACGCCTTCGGTGCCCTCATCCTCGGAGGTGACGCGCAGCCGGACCTGGGCCGGGATGTCGCCCGGCTGGATCGCGTTCGCAAGGCTGACCATGCGGGCGGCATTGAGGCGGAAGCCCTCGAACACCGCCGGATGGGCAGCGCCGCTGAAGTAGAGATCGCGCGAGGTTATGTGCTGCTGTGAGCGGCGGAAGATCCACTGGAGCGTGGGGACGATCATCCGCTCCTCGGTCAGCCGCGCCTTGGTGTCGGGACGGAAGGCGGCCAATGTCATGGCCAGCGCCTCGAGGAAGGCGCGGTCCGATCCCGAGGAGCCGCGCGAGACGATGAGATAGGGCGTGTTGGCCGGGAAGAGGTCACCGCGCTCCTCGTCGAAGTCGCGGTGCGCCGGGTGGACGTAGAGATGGTTGTTGTCCGCATTCTGCCACAGGCGCATGGGACCGGTGCCGTCGGCGCGGGTGAGGGCAAGCCGCGGCAGACTGCGCCACTGCGGGCCCTGGGTCATGGCGGTGGAGGAATTGCCAAGCGTGGGCCGGTCGAAGAGCACCACGTCGTTCAGCCCGTAGTCGATGCTGGCCCGGCGGGCAGCGTCCGAATAGGTGACATGGGTCAGCTGCGGATGCGCGCCGGGGCGCAGGGTGGAATGGCCGCGGTCGCGATTGTCGTAGAGATCGCCGTGGTTGCCGGCGGCTCGGCCGCGCCGAACGTGCTCCCGGAGCAGGTCATGCGCGCCGCGGCGCGGCTGGTCGGGCAGGACGGCATTGGTGTCGGGTGCCTCAGGGAAGGCGAAGCCGGGCACCAGGCGCTCGGCCTCCGGGCTCCAGCGGGTGTTCGCGCCGGAGACAAGCGCCTGGCCGTCGACGACAGGCGTCGCGGCAGGCGGCGGGGGCGGCGGCAGATCCGGCAGGCTCTCGAGCCGCGCATCGGCGCGGATGGTCACGAAGAGCGGGTCGGCGAGCACGTCGCGGAGCCCAGGCAGGCCCATCTCGACCGCGGTGGTAAGCTCCGCGACCGCCTCGTTGGGCTCGCCGGCGAGCATGTGGAGCGCGGCGCGGTTGAGGTGGAGCTGGGGCAGCGAGGGATAGCGCGCGATAAGGCGGTCGAACATCTCGGCGGCGCCGGCGATGTCGCCGCCCTGCAGCCGGGTGATGGCGATTCGGCTCTCGTCGGCGATGCGGGGCATGGCGAAGAGGTCGGTCTCGATCGCCGGGTCGGGGACGGATTCCGCTGCCGGCGCCTCGGCGGCCACAGCGGCATCCGCTGCCTCGGGCGCAGTGTCGACCGGCCCGGGCCGCGGAGGCGGCGGTGCCGACTGCGCTCCGGCCGAGAAGGCAGCCGCGAGCCCGAGGCCGGTCACCAGGACTATGGTCGCGAGGCTGTGGATCGGCTTCGGCACGCTCTCTCTCCCTCCTGCAGTTCCCCAGATGCTGCCGGACCTTAGTGCCTTCCGGCCGATGCGGCAGGCCTATAGGGCCACGCGAATCGGGTCAGGCGCGATGCATCCTGCATCTACGCGGCAAGCAAAGCGGATAGGTACGTAAAATCGTTCCTGGTTAACTCGGGGGCGGCCTGTCGGGCGCGCGCTCGGCGGTGTTGCGGGCTGAGGCCGAGCAGCGCACGGTGCTCCCTCAAGCTTTCCAATATGCGCAACCTGAGGTAGAACGCAGTCTGTGTCGAGGACGGAGGCCTAGCTCTGTCCCCAGACCGCCGCTTTGACCTCATACCGCGAGCCGGCCCTCGACGCCGGGCGGATCTGTTGGGGTTTCCCCGATCATCTGCTGCGCCGGCACCGGGAACCGGCCACCAGACACGGGACGGCCATGGACACGTTCAAGAAGCATACGCGCAGCCTGACCTCGCCGCCGGAGCACGCGGCCGCGATCCAGCCGCAGGACGGGGTGGACCTGAGCGTGGTGACCCGGGCGCTTTACGTCGGCACGCCCGGTGATGTGACGGTGCGCATGTTCGGTGGCGGCGTGGTGACCCTGGCGAACGTGCCCGGCGGGACGATGCTCCCGCTTCGCGTCGACCGCGTGCTTGCGACGGGGACCTCGGCGGGCGCGATCCTGGGGCTGTGGTAATGGGCGCGGTGTCGCTGGGTTCGGGGCTGACGCTCGGCCGCTGGGGCGTGGTGGCCGGCGTGGCGCCGGCCCCGGCGGCGCCGGGCGTAGTCGAGCCCCCGCGGATCACCGGGTCGGGCCGGATCGGCGAGCCTCTGTCGGCGCTGCCGGGGATCTGGAGCGGTGTGCCGGCCCCGGTGCTGTCGCGGCAGTGGCTGCGCGATGGGGCCGCGATCCCCGGAGCGACCGGCGCAGCCTACCTGCCCCGGCCGGAGGACGATCTCTGCGAGATCACCTGCCGGATCGAGGGGGCTAACCCGCATGGAGTGGTGGGCGTTCTCGCGCCGCCGCTCATCATCACCCAGATCCCTCCGGGCATAGGCACTCTGCTTGCGGATCTGACCCTTCCTCAGGATTCGGGAGTGTATTTCATGCCATCAACCGAGGCTTTCACAGGCGGAGCGCTGAGTTTCAGCGTCCGCGGCGACGGCGTGACCATCGATCCGGCGAGCGGCGTGCTGAGCGTGCAGACGGATGCGCTCGCGAGCGGTCTGGAAATCGAGGTGACCGCGACGAACTCGGGCGGATCCGCCTCTCAGACCTTCCGATTGACCGTCGCGACGGTTGAGCCGGAGGCAACGGCGCCGGCTGTCGTGACGGGACCCTCGCTGGCCGGCAGCGGCGTGATCGGCACCGCGGTCGAGGTCGACCCTGGCAGCTGGTCGGGCACGCCGACGCCGGTCGTTTCGCTGCAATGGCAGCGCGACGGGGCAGATATCGGGGGTGCGACTGACGCGGTCTACGTGCCGGGGCCGGATGACGACCGGGCCGCGCTGCGCTGTGTCGTCACGGCGACCAACTCTGCCGGCGCGGCCAGCGCGGAGACGGCCGCACTTGCGGTCACCTATGCGGCTCCGGTGGCGGCGGGTGGGCTTGCCGACGCGCGCTTCGTGCAAGGCAGCGGCGCCCATACGATCGACGCCGGGGCGGATTTCTCCAGCGGCGGGCTGGTGTTCGCGGTGGCCGGAGCCGGCGCGGAGATCGACGCCGTCAGTGGCGTGGTCAGCATAGAGACCGACGATCTGCGCGACGCCGTCCTTGTGCTCGTGACCGCCAGCAACTCCGGCGGCGCGGCCGAGAGCAGTTTCAGGGTGACCGTCGCCGCGGCCGAGCCTGCCGAGGAGGCGCCCGCCGTGATCTGGCCGCCGCTGATCAGCGGTACCGGGATCATCGGTACGGTGCTGAGCGTCGACCCCGGCGTCTGGAGCGGCGTTCCCGAGCCGGTCCTGTTGCTGCAATGGCTGCGGGACGGTGCCGAGATCGTCGATGCGACTGCTGAGGTCTATGCCCCGTCGTCCGCAGATGACTGTGCCCGGCTGAGTTTCCGGGTCACCGCCAGCAACGCAGCCGGCAGCCAGGTGGCCGTGACCGAGCCGATCCTCGTGGTGCGTGCGGCACCGACGGCCGGCCTGATCGCGGATGTCGAGTTCGTCCGCGGCAGCGGGCCGCAGACCGTCGCGGCGGGCGCGGTGTTTGGCGGGGATGCGCTTGTCTTCAGCGTCGACGGCGTCGGGGCCGAGATCGACCCGGACACGGGTGTCGTTTCCATCCTTACTGACGTGCTTCGTGCGGGGGAGCTGATAACGGTAAGGGCGGCGAACTCGGGCGGCTCGGCGGCGGCCAGCTTCCGCGTCACGGTGGGGGCGGAGGCGCCCGACGAGGTTGTTCCCGTGCTCGTCGCCGCCCCGAGCCTTTCGGGCAGCGGCGTGATCGGTACGACGGTGACCGTCGCCCCGGGTGTCTGGAGCGGGGATCCCGAGCCGGTGATCCGGCTCCAGTGGCGCCGCAACGGAACCGACATCGCAGGCGCTACCGGCACGAGCCATCTCGTGACGGGGGTGGATGACCGTGCGGCGCTGAGCTGCGTCGTGACCGCCTCCAATACCGCAGGAAGCGCGACAGCCGAGACTGAGGCGTTGACCGTGACCCGGACCGCGCCGGTCGTGGTGGCTGCGCTTGCGGATCTGAAGTTCGATCTTGGAAGCGGTGTGAGAACCGTCTCTGCGCAGGCGGCGTTCGCGGGCGAGGGTCTGCTGTTCTCGCTCGACGCTGCGGCGCAGGGCGTGACAATTGACGCCGGCTCGGGCCTTGTCAGCGTGGCGACCGACAGGCCGCTCGCGGCGACAACCGTCACAGTACGGGCCGAGAACTCTGGCGGCTCGGTCCGCCAGAGCTTCACCGTCGAGATCCTCGCCCGGGGCACGGTCTTCGACAACGCAGCATCGCTTGGCGAGGTGACGTTCCATGACGACGCCGGTGCGCCGTCCTGGACCTATGAGGCCGAGGGCTATGCCCGTCTCGTGCCTGCTGCGGCCGGCGGCGCCTATGGCGACTGGTCGGGCGCAGGCGGCGACGGCGTTTACCGCTGCCTCGCGCGCTGGAGCAATCCGGGGCCCGCGCAGACACAGTTCCGCCCGTTCGCGTTCGGCGTGAACACGCGCAAGGAAGGACGCCACTTCAACGGCATCCGTCTCGACGTCTACGAGGCAACACCGAGCAACCGCCAGATCCAGTTCCGCCAGTTCACCGGCTCGAGCAACGGCACGCTGCCGCTCGGCACCGGCACTGCGGTCGCGTGGTCGTGGAACACCTGGTATTGGGTTGAGGTCGAGGTGGCGGGCCCCGACGTGCGCGCGCGGCTCTATCCCGAGGGTGCCCAAGCTCCGGCGTGGCAGGTCGTCGTCAGCGCCCCGGGCCTCGTTCCGGGCGGGTTCGGGCCAGGTGGCATATCGCGCAACGGCCAGAGCCCTGTCGTCGAAATCCGCCGCTTGGAGTTCACCAAGCCTTCACATGAAAAGGAGATCCCTCCTGCTGTGCTGGACAGCGAGTGGGATATCGCGCAGTTCACGGAGCGGACATGAGATATTCGATTATCCTGAAGTTGAACGGCGCGCTCGCCGACGCGGCAGCGGTCGAATGGACCGAGGCACCCGACCCGACGGCCAGCGGCGCGGGATGGGAGCCGTGTCTGCGGCTGGCAGACGGCACCTGGCGGATCTTCAGCTATGGTGCGACCGATGGCCGGGATCTGCACTGGCGCGACCCCGGTGTCGTGGAGAACATTGGACTGCGCTATCGGCTGACGCCGGCGGGGCCGTGGTCGGCCGCGTCGGCGGATCGCAAGGAGATCGTCATCGTCGCCCTGGAGCCGGTCGGTCTGGTGGCGGAGGACTGGGTGGTCCTGCCGCCGGCAGAAGCCGGCCATGCCAGCACCGTCCTCGTACGCGGGGCCGGCGCGGGAGCGGTGGCCGTGGAGTGGGCGCGGCAGGGCGGCGAGAGCGACTGGCAGCCGGCGGAGCCGCTCGGCAACGGCCAGTGGCGGCTTGTCGGCACCTCGCCGGATCTTGCCGGCATCGAGGTCGTCCTGCGCTACCGGACGGAGGCGGGCGGCCCCTGGTCGCCCGTGTCGCGAGACGCCAAGATCGTGGTGCCCGAGGAGGGCGGGGGGCCGGTGGCACCGGTCCTGCCATTCGTGCTGGCGGCGCCCGCTCTGAGCGGCGCAGGTATCGTCGGTGACCCGCTGACGCTCGCAACCGGGCTCTGGGGCGGTTTTCCGGCGCCTGATCTCGCGGTGCAATGGTACCGCGACGGCGTGGCGATCGACGCGGCGACGGACCTCACCTATGTACCCGGCGCCGATGACGACGAGGCCGAGGTCAGCGGTGGGGTGACCGCATCCAACCCGGCCGGCGAGGTGCGGGTCGCCGCGGCCGGCATCACGGTGACCTATGCGCCGCCGGTGTCTGGCGGCGCGCTCTTCGAGGAGATCTTCGACGAGGGCACGGGCTGGCAGGAGGTGGAGACCGCCTGGGACTTCACCGGCCAGAACCTGACGTTCTCGGTCGAGGGAGCGGGTGCCGAAATCGACGCGCGCAGCGGCGTAGTCCGCATCCCGACCGACGCGCCTGTCGCCGGTGCCGAGGTCAAGGTCACCGCGCGCAATTCCGGCGGCAGCGCCGCGAGCGGCTTCGTGGTGACCGTGGAGGCGGCCGAGGTCGTCGAGGACCGCCCGCGCCCGGCCGGTGCCGAGGACTGGGACCTGCACGCGGTCTCGCTGTCGGCCGGCACCCATACCGGTGTCTTCACCCTCAACCCAGATCTCGGCGCGGTTGAGGTGCAGTGGCTGGGGCTCGACGTCGAGCAGTACAACGGCGAGGACGAGCTCGCGCCGCACTACAACCCGACGATCCTGCAGGAGAACGGCAGCTGGCGGCACGCGAGCGCGGCGGGCGCGTCCCATCACCTTCGCCGCGACGGTACGATCCAGCGCCACATCCGACTGCGCTACCGCACGGCTGCGGACGGTCCCTGGTCGCTTCATTCCGAGAACAGGCGCTGGCTGGACGCGACGTTGATCCGGCAGGATCCCGGTATGCCCGACCCCGGGCACCCCGATGGCGAGGCCTGGCACACGATGTCATTCCGCACCGCCGAGGAGGTCGCCAAGGGCCTGCGCGGCGGCTGCCAGGAGCAGTTCTGGCACGGATCGGCCCGCTCGAAGTCGAACCCGAACCTGATCATCGCCGGCCAGGACACCGGCGGCTTCTGGTACAGCGACGATGACGGCGTGAACTGGTACCACGCCGAGGACAGCGGCCTCGTCACCTTCGGCATGCAGGGCGTCGGCATCGACCCGGTCAACCCGGATGTCTGGTTCGGCGTCGGCGGCGAGATCTACTACACCGATCTCAAGCGCTACGCCGGCATCTACAAGTCGACCAACCGCGGCAAGAACTGGGTGCGCAAGCTCACGATCGACACGGGCATCCACCACCAGCGTGTCCCGCACAACATGTGCCATGACCCGACCACCGAGTCGCTGCCGATCGGCCAGCGGGTCTGGTACGCGCCGGTGCACTACTGGGACAGCAATCCCGGCAAGATCTTTCGCTCCACCGATGGTGGCGAGACCTGGGCCGAGCGCGCGAGCATTCCGGTGTCGGGGACAGGCGCGGCGGTCTCGGGCCGGCTGAGCACGATCTGGCATCATCCCTCGATCTCGGGCACACTCTTCCTCTGCACCCAGGCCGGCCTCTTCAAGTCGACCGACGGAGCGGCTCGGTGGACGCGGATGAACGGCGTCGGCGGGCTGCCGCTCGGCGAAGTGGTGACGCTCGAGATCAATCCCCGAGATGGCAACGAGATCTACGCCGTCATCAACCAGAAGGGCGCGGCCCCCGGCAGCCTGTGGCGCACCACCAACGGCGGCACGTCCTGGAGCCAAGTGACGATTCCGGCGAACTTCCCGGCGTCGAAGGTGCATGTCGGCATGTCGAACGGCGCCTGGCAGCCGCTCGCCTCGCGCACGCTCTACCTGGTGGGCCGCGGCGTGACCAATCCCGACGGCCGGCTCAGGGTCAGTCACAACGGCGGCGCGAGCTGGTTCGTCGCCCAGATCAACGGCCGGCCTGGTATGACGAGCGCCTGGCAGAACAACATGTCCGACAGCCTGGGGTCGAGCTCGCGGCCCGAGCTCTGCACCCGCATCCTCCCGCACCCCAACGACCCGAACAAGGCGGTCGGGCACGGGATGGCGCATAACTTCCGGACCGAGGACCGGGGCGTGACCTGGACCTACTCTGGCGAGGGGTTCACTGGCCTGATCTGGGGCAATTTCCCGTCGGGCGTGGCCTTCTCGGACGATCCCAACCGCTTCGCCTTCGGCTGCACCGACACCGGCATGGTGATCACCAAGGACGGCGGCCAGACCTTCTGGCAGACCCAGGCGGGCAAGGCGCCGGACCCCGCAGGCGGCTCGCTCAAGGACAGTATGCATGTCGTCGCGATCCACCCGACCGATCCCAACCTGATCGTCGGCACGGTCGGCTTCATGTCGAACAGCGAGAACACCTACATCTTCCGCACCAGCGTGCCCAACCCGCGGACCTTCGCCCATGGTGACTGGGTCCGGGTCACCGATACGCACGGGCCCTACACCTTCCTGCACTGGCACCGGACGGCGCCGAGCGTGATCTATTCGGGTGACCGCCGCTCGACCAATGCGGGGTTGAGCTTCTCAGGCTATCCGTCGGGGATCGGCCGGGTCGTCGACTGCCTCCGGGCCGACAACGACGTCATCTACGGCATCTCGGGGTCGGGCGCGGATACCGAGCTGCGCTGGTCGCAGGACCGGGGCAACACCGCCTCGCTCTTCGTGCGCGTGGGCTGGAACGTCACCGCGGGCGACGTCCGCCGGTTCATCGTGACGGCGCATCCGACCAATCGCAACGTCATCTTCACCCGCAGCGCGAACGGCGATCTCGCCCGCTACGACCGCGCGAGCAACAGCTGGCGGACCAACTACGGGCTGATCGCGCAGACCCGCGCGGCCAATCCGGGCATGCCTTCGAACTTCCCCGCGTCGGTCGCCAGCATCGCGATCGACCCGCAGGATCCCGAATGCGTCTACGTCGCCATGCTGTCGCCCGGATACCAGACGCTGTGGCGGACGCAGAACGGGCAGAGCGCGTCGCCGACCTGGGAGAACATCACCTACAACATGTTCCGCGTCTCGCGAGGCATCCTCGCGGTGCATCCACATACGGGAGACGTATTCTTCGGCACCAACGGCATCGGCGCGGCACGCCTTATCCCGCCGCCGAAGCCGCGCTCACATCCCTCGCTCTACACGCGCTTCGACGTCTAGCGCGTCGCCGCCGCTGCACGCACCTCGACGGCGCGCGCAGCGGCGCTTTCTTTACCGTATTGCGGAAGAAAGGATGCCGCCCCTACACGCAGGGCGACAGGGAGGATAGAATGCTCCGGTACGTAAGAGATCGGAGCGTTTCCCATGAGAAGGCCCACCTTCCTTGTCATCGGTGCGGCCAAGGCGGGGACCAGCTCGCTCAGGCACTACCTTCAGCAGCATCCCGATGTTTTCATTCCCGACAAGGGATGGAAGGAGCCGGGCTTCTTTTGCTACACTGAAGCCGGCGACAGCGCTTACCGGCTGGTGCGTGACGAGGGCGAGTACTACGGCCTCTTCGATGAGGTGCAGAACGAGACGGCTTGGGGCGAGATCTCGCCCCGCTATCTGTCCTTTCCCGAGGCGGCGGGGAATATCCGTGCGACGCTGCCCGACGTGCGGCTGATCGCATCGCTGCGCAACCCCGTGGACCGCGCCTTCTCGCTCTACCAGATGAACTTGCGCAACTCCGGCCACAACAAGAACGTGCGCTTCGTTGATGCCGTGCGAGACGATCCGACCACCCGGCGGAGCTATGCCGACGACATCGCGCGCTACCGCGCACTCTTCCCGCCGGAACAGCTCCAGATCCTGCTTTTCGACGAACTCATCGCCGATCCGGTCGCCACCACCCAGTCGGTGTTCGGCTTCATCGGCGTCGATCCTGCGTTCGTTCCGGAGACGGAGAAGGTCGTCAATCCAGGCGGACTGCCACGCTCGAAGCTCGTGCATCTGGCGCTGAGCAACCGCCGCCTCCGCCGCATCGGGGGCATGTTCATTCCCAAGTCGATCCAGCGGCGGCTCGAGGCCATCAAGAATGCCAATCTCGTGCCGCAACGGATGACGCCTGAGGAGAGGGCGGAGGCTGGACAGATCTTTCTCGACGACATCCTGCGCACCCAGGACCTGATAGGTCGTGACCTGTCACGCTGGCTCGCACCGGCGTCTTAGCCAAGTTTCCACTGGTGCGTTGCTCCATCGGCCCGGACGTGCGATTCTCCCGCGCTGCGGAGCACAGGGTGTGGCCTAGATATGCCTGAGCGTGCCCGTATCTCCGGCCGGTCGGTACAGCCGTCCGGGAGATCGCAAGAGAACCAGAGCGGTTCACACAGTTGGAGCAAGCGTTGAGAGAGACGGGCAGGGCTGGGCCAGGTGCCGAGGCGACCCTCCCGAGCGGGGCGGGCGCACTGCCGGCGCGCGCGCAGGCGGGCCCGGTGGCCGGATTCGGCGCGCCCCTTCTGCTGGCGCTCTTCTTCATCACCCTGATCGTTCCCGGCACCGTCACCGTCGCCGGCATGACCGTCAGCCTCTCGCGCATCTATCTGCTGATCGTTTTCGTGCCGCTCTTCCTGCGATGGGTGGGCGGACAGGAAGGGCGCATCGTCGCCAGCGACATCTTCGTGCTGCTCTACTGCGTCTGGGTATGGGCGTCGCTCTTTGTGAACCACGGGCTTGGCCGGTTCCATTCCGGCGGGATCCAGTTCGTGGAGATGTTCGGCGGGTATCTTATCGGCCGGATCCTCGTGCGCAGCAGCACCGACTACCGGCGATTCGTGCGCTGCATGTTTCTCGTCATGCTCTTCTTGCTGCCCTTCGCCCTGGTGGAGTTCCTGACCGGCTGGAGCCCGCTCCGGGCGATGTCGGAAGCCTTCATGACCGTGGAGGAGCGCAAGGAGAACCATGCCGCCCGGCTCGGCTTTGCCGAACGGGTCCAGGGTCCCTTCGCACATGCGATCCTGTTCGGCCTGTTCTGCTCGCTCGGGGTGGCGAACTTCTTCTTCTCTTACGGCGATGCCCTGGTGAAGCGCCTCGTGCGCATGGGCGTCGCGCTCTCGCTGATCTTCATGTCGCTGTCGTCCGCGCCGCTTCTGGCCGCCGCGCTGCAGATCATGATGATCGGCTGGGACCGGATCTTCTCGTTCTTCAAGACGCGGTGGGTGTTCCTCGTAGTGATCGGGGTCACAACCCTGGCCGCGTTCGAGATCGGCTATCCGGGCGGCTTCCTCGTCTTCTTCTTCGAGCACTTCCTCCTGATGCCGCAGACGGGCTACGGGCGTCTCGAGATCCTCTACTGGGGCTCGCGCTCGGTCGCCGAGAATCCGATCTTCGGCGTCGGGCAGAACGAATGGGTGCGCGCCTACTGGATGGGCCACCCGACGATTGACAACTTCTGGCTGGCGACGGCCGTGCGCTATGGGCTGCCCACGCTCTTCTTCCTCTGGGCCGCCATCGCGAGCAACATGATCATGGTCCTCCAGGCGACGGGGCTGGATGCCGAGGAGATCCGGCAGCGCCGCGGCTATCTCATCGCGCTGACTGGGCTCGTGCTGATGCTTGCCACCGTCTCCATCTGGGGGCCCGTCAGCACCTTTGTCCTGACCTATTGCGGGGCAGGGGTATGGATGTACCTGCGCAGTGAGGACGGCGCGGAGGTCTCGCCCCGCGAGCGACGGGCGACGCGCACGCAGCGCATGCGAGCCAGCCAGCAGCGTCCGGCGGGAGGCGGCCTTGCCGCCGCCACGCGAGGGAGCGAGGCGGCCGCCGGCCAGGCGGCCTTGCGGCCCTCACGTTCTGCGCTGCCGGTTCGCCGCCCGCTCCGCGAGGCGCCCGGACGGCCGCGCGCGGGCACGCCCGACCCCCGCTCAGGCCCCGGCCGCGGCAGGGGCGCGTAGGGCGCGAGGACGAGCGAATTGTGCAGTGCAAGAGAATGATCTATACGGGACGCTGTTCCAGTCCGGCGCATATTTCAGCCGGGGCCTGATGCGTATCGATTGCCAGAGCCGGCTCGCGCCGGATAGGGAGTACCAATGCTCGAGACCTACCGCAAGCTCCTGGATCTGTTGACGCCGCGCGAGAGGCGACGCTTCTATGTGCTGATGGTCCTGATCCTCTGCATGGGCTTCGCGCAGTCGATCGGCGTTGCCGCGCTTCTGCCCTTCCTGGCGGTGCTCGCCAACCCGGAGGTCATCCGAACCAACGAGACGCTCGCTGCGGTCTACGCGTTCTTCGGCTTCACCACGGATCGCGGCTTCCTCATCTTTCTCGGGGTCGGCGTGCTCATCGTGCTGGTGCTGAGCCTCGGCTTCAAGGCCGTCACTCAGTACTGGACCTTCCGGTTCGGCACGATGCGGGGCTACACCATCAGCCTCCGCCTGCTGCAGGGCTACCTCCAGCAGCCCTACGCCTGGTTTCTGGACCGGCACAGCGCCGACCTTGGCACCCGCATCCTGATGGACGTGAACAAGGCGGTCGGCCAGGCCCTGCTGCCTGCAATGAAGGTCCTCTCGCACGCGGCAGTGACGATTTTCCTCGTCGGTCTCCTGATCGTGGTCGAGCCGGTTGCCGCAGTGGTACTGGCCGTTCTGCTCGGCGGCAGCTACGTGCTCGTCTACTTCGGCGTCCGTCGCAAGCTGACGCGCGTCGGCCTGCGGCGCCACGAGGCGAATGAAGAGCGTTTCGAAGTTTCGGCCGACGCGATCGGCGGGATCAAGGACGTGAAGCTGCTCGGCCTGGAGGCCGACTATCTGCGCCGCTTCCAGCACCCCGCGTATCGCGTCGCCGAAAGCGATGCGACGAGCGCGGTCATCGGCGAGGTGCCCCGCTACATTCTCGAGATCGTGGCCTTTGGCGGGCTGCTGGTCTTCGTCCTGTTCCTGCTCGCACGCGGCGACGGTACGCTTGGCGACATCGTCCCGGTGATCGGTGTCTATGCCTTCGCCGCCCTGCGCATGTTCCCGGCGCTGCAGGGGCTCTATGCCTCTTTCACCACGCTGCGCTTTGCCCGTCCCACGCTCGATCGGCTGCACGAGGACATGGTGGAGAACGGCCTCGGCCTCGCGCCGGCCGAAGTCCTCCCGCCGGCCAAGGAGCGCCCGACCCTGCGACTGAACGGCGAACTCGAGCTTCGCGGCCTGAAGTACAGGTATCCGAAAGCCGAGCGCCCGGCCGTCGAGGGGCTCGACATGATCGTTCCCGCCCGTACGACCGTCGGCATCGTCGGTGGAAGCGGCGCCGGCAAGACGACGGCCGTCGATCTCCTGCTCGGGCTCCTCGAGCCTCAGGACGGGAGCATTCTCGTCGACGGCACGCCCGTCACGATCGAGAACCGGCGCCTTTGGCAGAACGCGCTCGGCTACGTTCCCCAACAGATATTCCTGACCGACGATACCATTCGGGCCAACATCGCCTTCGGTATCGATCCCCGCCTGGTCGACGACGCCGCCGTAGAGCGCGCGGCGAGGATCGCCGAGCTCCACGATTTCATCACCAACGAGATGCCCGAGGGCTACAACACCAAGGTCGGCGAACGCGGCGTGCGTCTCTCGGGCGGCCAGCGCCAGCGCATAGGCATAGCGCGCGCGCTCTATCATGACCCCGACGTGTTGATCATGGACGAGGCGACCTCTGCCCTCGACAACCTCACCGAGCGCGCCGTCATGGATGCCGTCCACAATCTCGGCCGTGCCAAGACAATCATTCTGATCGCCCATCGCCTGACGACGGTGCGGAACTGTGACGCGATCTACATGATGGAGCGCGGGCGGGTGATCGCGGCGGGAACCTATGACGATCTGGTCCGTGACAGCGACGCCTTCCGCGCAATGTCGGCCGGTGCCTCCTGAGACGCGGCGCGCGGACGGGCGGATGCGGATTGTGGGGCAATGATGCGCGCTGAGCGGGAGTTCTTGCCATCGGGTGGTAACGGCGACGGGCCGGTGCTGGCGATCGTCAGCGCCAACTTCAACCAGCTCTCCGAGACCTTTGTCGCCGATCACGTCCGCACCCTGGCGCCCGGGCGAACGGCCCTCGTCTGCCAGGACGGTAGCGGCGCCGAGGCCTATGGTCTGCCGGTCCTCTCCGGCGTGGGTGCAGAGCCTGTGGCCAGCGGCCTCCTTGGACGCGTGTGGAACGTGGTGGCGCCGCGCATCCGTCGTCGCTTCGGTTACGGTCCCTCTCTTGCGGCAGGCGAAAGGGCCCGGCTTGCTGAGTTCCTCCGCACGCATGGCGTCGGCGTGGTGCTCGCGGAGTTCGGCTACTCGGGGGCGTTGGTCACCGAGGTCTGCGCCGAGTTGGGCCTGCCGCTCCATGTCTACTTCCGTGGCCATGATGCGACGCGCCACCGCGTGATGCCGTCGCTGGCGCGGCGCTATCGGCGGATGTTCCGCCAGCTGGCGGGCGTCATCTGCGTCTCGCGTCATCTGGCCGACGAGCTGGTCGCGATCGGCTGCCCCGAGGCGCTGATCACCGTCAACCCCAGCGGCGTCGATCCCGACCGGTTCCCGCCCACGAGCGCCATGCCCGGCCGCGTGCTGGCCGTCGGGCGCATGGTGGACATGAAGGCGCCGCATCTCACAGTGCGGGCCTTCGCGCATGTCGTCGAGCGGTTTCCGGACGCGCATCTCGATCTCGTCGGCGACGGCCCGCTTCGCCCCTTGGCCGAGGCAACCGCGGCCGAACTCGGCCTCGGCGAGCGCGTGACCTTTCACGGACCGCTCGGCCATGACGCAGTTGCCAAGCTGATGAGTCAGGCGGCGATCTTCGTGCAGCATTCGGTGACCACCCCGGACGGCTTCGTCGAGGGCTTTCCCACCGCGATCGCGGAGGCGATGTCGTCGGAGCTCGCGGTCGTAGCCACGCGGCATGCGGGCATCCCGGAGCACGTGCGCGACGGCGAAACGGGCCTCCTGGTGGAAGAGGGCGACGTGGCGGGGATGGGCGCGGCCATCGCACGGCTGCTCGCAGATCCCGGGCTGGCCCGGAGCATGGGCGCCGCCGGCCGGCGACATGCGTTGGAGCATCTCGACCGCGCGGCATCGCGGGCGCGGGTGCGCGGGCTGCTGGGGCTGCCCGAGCCGGAGGGCGCAGTCCAGTGAGTGCTCAGGCCGAACCCGCACCGCCACTGGTCAGCCTCTTCGTGCTGGCCTACTCGCAGGAGGAGCATGTGCGCGCGGCGATCGCCGGCGCCTTCGCCCAGACCTATTCGCCGCTCGAGATCATCCTCTCGGACGACAACAGCCCGGACCGAACCTTTGCGATCATGGAGGAGATGGCGGCGGCCTACGATGGCCCGCATCGGATCGTACTGAACCGCAATCCGATCAACCTCGGCCTGATCGGGCACATCAACCGCGTGATGGAACTCGCCAGCGGCGGTCTCGTGGTCCAGAACGCGGGCGACGACATATCCCACCCCGAGCGTGTCGCTGAGCTTGCCGCCGTGTGGCGGGCGGGCGAGGGGCGGATCATGGCCGTCCACTCGGTGCTCGAACAGCTCGAGGACGACGGCACGCTTACGCCGTTCGTGCGCCTGTCGCCCCCGCTGCAGGGGGTCACGCCCCGGCAGTTCATCGAGGAGCCGCGGCATCTGATCGGCGCCTCCATGGCCTGGACGCCGGATCTTTTCGAGGTCTTCGGGCCGCTCGGCGCCGCGCCGCTGGTCGAGGACAGGCCGATCGCATTCCGCGCCAGTCTGATCGGCGAGATCGCCTGGGTCGACCGGCCGCTCCTGCAATACCGGCGCGGCGGTGCCTCGGATCCCGACAAGGCGACCGGCCGGCCCGAGGACGTGGGCGGGCTCTACGGCTACCACCTCATGCGCCGGCGCTGGCGGCGTTCCTTCCTGCAAAGCTATCTCGCCGATATGGAGACGGTGGCGCCTCCCGATGCCGACGCCTGCCGCGAGATCTGCCGGCGGGAGATCGCGCGGCTCGACTTCGAGATCGGCCTGGCCGAGCGGGGCATGCTCGGCCGGATCGGAGCGCTGCCGCAGGCGCTGGCGCTGTCGGCCCGGCTCGGGAGCGCCGCGCCGCTCGCTGCCGCGATCAAGTATCTTCTCGCCGTGCCATACCGCGTCTATCGCGGCATGCGCCGTCCCAAAGCGGTCGGCTGAAGGCTGCACCCAGTCGCGGGGTGTGGAGCAGACCCCCGTCGTCAACGGACAGAACCGGTTTTGGGGGGGCGCCCGCAGGCTGGATCGCTACGCCGCCTTGCGGCGCTGGGCGTCAAACCGGGCCTGTGCCCGGTCGCGGTGACGGGCGTAGACGGGCCCCAGCAGGTATTTCACGGTCTCACGCGCGTACTTGGCGTCCCGCTCGCGCAGCGAGCGCAGCACGTTCCCGGGCAGCACCAGCGGCAGCTTCCAGTACGGCGTCTCGGCGAGGCCGATGTGGAAATCGGCATTGGCGACCTTTTCCAGGCAGAGCCGCCGACATTCCTCGTAATGCTCCGGCCGCACCGTCTCCATGTCGGCGAGGTAGCGCAGCCAGAAGGAGCGGTGCCAGCGCAGATTCTTGATCCGGAACCCGTGCAGGTAGTGCTCGCCGAAGTTCTCCGTCGGCTGGCTGGACGTGCCGCCCACGCGGTAGTGCAGCAGGGGTTCGGGGATATAGTGGATCTCGCCGATGAGCGCCGCCCGGAAGCAGGTCGGAAAATCGTCGAAGATCGCGATCGGCGCCTGAGGGCCGAAGACGTCGTAGACCTCGCGCGACCATGCGAGCGAGGCGCCGACCAGGGTGCCGTGGTCCCGGATCACCTCGAGCGGCGTCTGGTTGGCCAGCACCCGCTCGTCGTCAAAGACCTCGTGGAGGTTGCCCTGTTCGTCCATGCGCCGCCGCGCGGTGTGGATCGCCTTGGCGCGCTTGCCGGAGCCCAGCCAGTGCTCGACCATGCGCTCGACCCGATGCGGCACCGAGACGTCGTCGGCGGCATTCTCGACGATCAACTCGCCCGAGCAAAGCGTCATCACCTTGTCCACATGTCGGGTGATGTGGAGGTTCTTCTCGTTGCGGTTGAGGATGATCTTGTGCGGGCCGGTGTAGGCCGCCGCCATTTCCTCCATGATCGCGAAGGTCCGGTCGCCGCTGGCGTCGTCGGACATGACGATCTCGAGTGGCGAATAGGTCTGGGCGAAAGCGCCCTCGATGGCGTCCCGGACGAAATCCTCCTGATTGTAGGAGGTGATGAACATGCTGACGAGCGGGCGTTCCGTGATCTCGGACGCCCCGGACTGGTCGGGCATCGGCTTCTCCTTCAGGCGGGGACGCGCAGCGGCACCGTCTCGCGGTAGAGGCGCCAGGCCAGCGTCTCGGGCAGGTCGACATCGGCTTCGGTGACGATCTCACCCGGAGCGAGCGCGCGCGTCAACCGCGCCCCGTCGAGCAGCGTGATCGGCACCGCCGCCTCGTTGCCGGCGATCTCTACCGCCTCGCCCCGCAGATCGAAGCCGCCGAGCGCGGTCTCGATCAGCGTGCCTTTGGCCAGCGGCTTCTTCGCCACCGCGGCGATGGTGGCGACGGGGTTGCGGGAGTTGGTGATCAGCGGCGGCGCCCCTGCGGCGATCTGTCGCAGCGTCTTGGCGGCCTCCAGATGCACGAGATAGTAGGGCTTCAACAGCCGGAAGGCGCGCTTCTCGCGGGTCAGGAGCTTCGCAAACGCGGAGTAATCCGGGTTGAGCGCGGCGACCTCGTTGTCGGCCAGCATCAGCACGCCCTTTACCGCGGGATGCACGATGTAGTCGCTGATCGGCGCGCCGATAGCGCGCGCTGCGTCGGCCAGATAGTCGAGATCGGCCAGGTCTGCGACATCGCCGCCGATCATCCCCTGCTGCGCGATACGCGCGCCGAGACCGTTGGCCACCAGCACCTGCTCGGTCTGCAGCTTGGTGCCGTCCGTGTAGGAGGTCACGGCACGCACCGTGCTGTTCTGGCGCTTCGACCAGTATGCCATGTCCTCTGGCGTCGGGTCGGGGTTGTGGAAGCCCTTGAAGTTCACGTAGGCGAGCGGCTCGAACCCCATCTCGCGCGCCTCGATGTCGAGTGCCGCGATCGCGCCGGGCTGGTCGCCATGCGCCTCGGTGATCCAGAAGCCGCGGGCGAGCATGGCGCTGCCCACGGTGATCTGCGCCTCGGAGCAGAGGGTGACGAGCTTGGCCCCGGCCTCGCCCGCGCACATCAGAACCTCGGCCGCGTGCACCGTGTCGCCCGAGCATTCGAAGACGATGTCGGCCCGCTCGGCCAGCGCTTCGCGCGAGTTGGTCAGAAGCTCCGCGGGAAACGCCCCGGCGGACAGTGCCGTCGGCCGCCGCGTCAGCACGCCGGTCACGGCGAACTCTGGCGCGCGCGACAGCGCAGCAAAGACGCCGCGGGCGACGAAGCCCGCGCCGGAGATGCCGACGCGGATGGGCGCTGCACGATCGACAGCGGCCATTACCCGGCCCCCGGGCTGGCTAACGGGAGGGTCATCATGTCTCCTTCAGGCGGCGGCGATGCCCGACTTGCTCTTCGGCTTGGGCGGCGCATAGACGTCGACGGCCGAGGTCACGATCACCTGCACCTCGGGGAAGGGAACGGCGAAGCCGCTGTGGTAGTTCCCGCCGGCGCGCACCTTCTGGATCAGCTCGTTGCGATAGTTCCAGGCGGTGACGAGGAAGTAGTCCGGCTTTGCCTCGATGGCCTCGGCCTCGGTGCGGATCTCGATGCCGGTGCCGGGCATGAAGCGGCCGATCTTCTCGGCGGTCGAATCGGCGCAGAAGGGGATATCCTTTTCGGTGATGCCGACGGCATTGATGAAGGTCGCGGCCTTGGCGCTGCTGCCGTACATCCAGACCGAGCGATCGTTGCTCTTGAAGCGGTCGAGCAGCGCGCGGGTATCGGTCCGCCAGCGGTTGAGCGTGGCGGGCAGCAGGTCGAAAAGCGCGTCGGTCAGGATCGCCTTCTCGCGCGCGATGGTCGCCTCGACGATCGGGCGGATCGGGCGCGAGCCCTTGGGCGCGCCGAAGAACACCATCGAGCCGCCATGGATGTCGGTGTAGAGCAGGTCGACCAGGTCGAGCCCGTTCCGCGCGAACAGCGTACGCACCGACCAGGCGGTGTAATAGTACATGTGCTCGTGATAGATCTGGCCGATCTCGCCGTTCAGGATGGTGTTGAGCCCGTAGGCGTTCTCCATCACGAAGATGCCGCGGTCCGCCAGCGCGACCCGCGCCCCGGTCACCAGCGCATGCGGGTCGGCATTGTGCGCGGCGCAGTGGCGCCCGGCCACGATGCTGGCGCGGCCATGCTCGGCGACGGTGGTCTTGGCGACCTCGGGGCTGAAATAGTCGCAGATCGACGGCACGCCGCGGGCATTGGCCATATCGACGATCGCGCGCGCCGGATCGATGCCGAGCACGCGGCCGACCTGGCCTTGGGCGTATTTCAGGAAGTGGCCGATGTTGGAGCCGAACTCGAGCAGGAATGCATTGTCCGGCAGGTAGCCCTGCGCCCGCATATGGTAGAACAGGTTGACGTTATGCGCCTCGAGCGACGAGGACGTCGGCGTGACGTAGAGATAGTCGTCGTAGAGATCGGCGGCGTCGACGCAATGCGTGAGCTGCAGGTTGCCGCAGTCGCGGCAGAACTCCACCGCCAGCGGAAAGCGCTTCTCCGGCGTGTCGGGCGTGGGCTTCAACCGGTTGGCGAGGGGCATCTCGCCAAGGTCGATCACTCCGCGCGTGTTCGCGCTCTCACAAATCCGGCAGTGGCCCATATCGTCCTCACGCAACAGTCAATGTACTAGAATAACGCCGAATGGGCCTTGGATGGTCCGACTCAGGCCAGCCGACGCTCACTCTCGGCCAAGCAGTCGGGGAAAAGAATCGAAAGATCAATGGCGGGATGCGGCAGGTCACCCGTGACGGCGGAAAGGTAGCGCTGCTGCAGTCTGGTCAGGATCGGCGACGGCCCGAGCGCCACCCCGTCGACCGAATTGATGATCACCACGTCGTTCAGCGATCCGCAGGAGGCGATCTCGTCGGCGACGAGAAGCTCGGTGTGCTCCACCGGGCGGCGCACGAAGGGAATGCCCGCCTCACGCGCTAGAAGCTCCAGAAGGTTGACGGTGATGCTCTCGAAGGCGCCCTCGGAGGCGAGGGGCGTGTAGATCACGCCGTCGCGCACCATCAACAGGCCGGAGCCGACGAACTCGGCGACGCGGCCGGCATCGTTCAGCAGGATCATCTCGCGAAAGCCCCGATCGCGGCTCTCGATCTTGGAGAAACGCGCCACCATGTAGTTCGCGCCGGTCTTGACCCGGGCCGGCAGCGCGTTGTCGTTGGCACGCCGCCAGGAGGTGACGCCGGTCGCCATCGGCGCGGCCGGGCCGATCGGATGGTCATAGGCTGTGATCACGAGGTCGGTGACGTCGTCCTGTCCCCAGTGACCGCCGACCAGGAAGAGCGTGGTCCGCAGCCACATGTTCTTCTCGGTATGGGCGAGCCGCGCCAGCAGCTGATGGCAGGCGCCCTCATACTGCTCGAAAGTCATGTCGAATGGCATGCGCATGATCCGGGCCGAACGCTTCAGCCGATCGTAATGCGCGCGGATGCAGACGATGCCCAGGCCGCCGTCGACGTGCCAGAAGGCCTTCAATCCCTCGAACACATGGAAACCGGTGCGCACCGCCTCGGTGTTGACATGCAGCGTTGCTTCGCCCCACGGGCGCACGGCGCCGTTGGCATAGAGGAACGGCGGTGTCTGCAAAGCATGCGGAGTCGGATCGGTTCCCATGCCAATACTCCCTCAAAACCACTCGTAATTCCGCGCCATGGATGTCTGCTATATGAGCGCGCAGCGACGTCGAACCAATTTCTCCGCCCGTACGCTGGCCACCCGTGGCCTCGGCCGGACTATCATTGTCTTGGTGCCATCATTCAACGAAAATCCCGTTGGCGCGACGGCTTTCCCGCAACTTGGTTAGTGCTTGGCTGGCCCATCGCGCGTCGCGCAGGCGTCAGGAGATGGAGTTTCTGTCGATTAATTCGATGTTTATATTGAATAATGTCGCAGCGCCTCCAGGCGCCGAAGCCCTGCTGCGGGCCAGGCCGCCAACGCCCGTGTGAGACCCTTCCGCAACATCCGGCCGATGAACGCGGGTTCCCCGCGCCCTTCAGCAAGGCCCGGTCCCGGGCCTACCCTGCTCCGGCCGCCAGGACTGGGCGCGCCATGATCGCGGCCAGGCGGGTCGCCGTGTAGGGGTTGTGATCGGACCACGCCGCCCGCGTCACATGCCGGAACAGGGCGAGCCGCTCGCCGCGAGAGATCGGCGCCGGCGGCGCCCAGGCTTCGCTCGCGTCGGGGAGTTCGAGAAAGCTGCCAGTCTCGGCGATCCCATGGCGTGCGACCAGCGCCGCGTTTCCGTCGTGATGTGCGGCTACCAGATCGCGGCGCTGCGCGGGCGACATCATTCCCCGGTACGCATCCCCCGCGATCGCATCGCTGTCCGCCAGCGTTCGGACCAGAAAGCGCAGCGGGTACCGCAGCCGCAGCGGCGCGTCTTCCGGCGGCTTCGGCACGCGCGAGAGGAACACGAGCTTGCGCCGGTTCATTGAGACATTCTGCGGGGCGACCTCGACCAGACGCGACCGGTCGACCACCGCCCCCATCACCTCGAGCAGCGCGCCCGCGATGTCCTTGCGATCCACCTCGTAGATCCGCACCGTGACGTTCTCGATGCCGAACACGTCCTCAAGCGCGCGCAGACGCGCATCGTGATGGTAGTCATAGTGTTCGTCGTCGAGAATGCCGCCGACGAACCACTGCTTGACGACCTGCGAGTAGACACTCTCCTTCAGCTCGTCCTGGCGGCGGATGAAGATCACGATCCGCGGATTGAAATGCCGTGCCGCCGCGGCCCGGATCGCCTCGGCCTTCACCGGATCCTGCATGACGATGCAGAGTTCCTCGGCGCTGATGAGCACGCTGTCACCCGGTGTCTGCGCAACCGCGTCGAAGACCCGGTCCGCCCCCTCGGTCTCGATGGCCTGGATGATCGGATGGTGGCAGCTGGTGAACGGGCTGAGATAGGGCGCGAGCCCGATGCCGGATTCGCTCAGCGTGTCTCGGTTGGCCGCGAACAGCTTCTGAATGTAGCTGGTGCCCGTCTTGTGCAGGCCGATGTGGATGAACAGGTTACGCATGCAAAAGTGACCGCTTTACCAATATTCGCTCAACGTTGCGGTTGTCCTGCAAGCCTAGCCGGGTGGCGGCCGGGGAACAATGAGTCGCGCGGGCCGGGGAACGATGTTCTTCGTCCATGGTTGCTTAGAGGCTGGGCGACACTACGACCGTCCTGTCCGGGGCCGCGCCCGGGCACGTTCACCGGCCTTGGCGCCGGTGTGTGAGCGGCCTGCTTCCCCGGCTCGCCGCGATGCGCAGAAACGCGCTGATGCGGCAAATGCGATCAATGGGCATGGGAATCTCGCGCAAATGACCTACTTAAACGCGCATGTGCGTGCCGCCGAGGTGCGCGCCCATCTCGAAGAGGGAGTGTTTTGTGATGGTTTCAAAGACTTTTCTGGCGTCGGCAGCCGCCGCTGGCGTTCTTGCTCTGACTGGTGCAGCTGCATCGGCCCAGGGCCTGTTCTCGAATCCCGAGTGGTATGTGAAGGGTTTCGGCGGTGCCACCTTCCAGCAGGACAGCGACGCAGACCTTTACCTGGGCGGTTCGCGGTTCGCGCGCGGCGACATCGATTTTGATACCGGCTACACCCTCGGTGCGGCCGTCGGTGCAAACTTCACGCCGAACCTCGCGATGGAGCTCGAATACGCCTATCGCCGGTCCGACGTGAGCAGCTTCGAGATCGGCGGAGATGATCTCGACGGCGGCAAGTCCCGCGCCGATGCATTCATGCTCAACGCGCTCTACAACTTCGAGGGCATGGGGGCGACCGGCCAGTGGCGTCCGTACGTCGGCGGTGGCGCCGGCATCGCCAATGTGCGCATCGGCCCGTCGGGCGACAGCATCTCGCGCGACTGGATCGTCGCTTATCAGGTGATGGGCGGCGTCGCCTACGACGTCACGCCCGAATGGAGCCTGAACGGCGAAGTGCGCTGGTTCGGTACCGAGGGCGGCCGCTACGACCTCGGCGGCGGCGCGAACGTCAAGGCCGACTGGAACACGGTCGACCTCCTGGTGGGCGCGACCTACCGGTTCTGATGCGTCGAGCCATCCCGTCTGCACGGGACTAGGCGACATGGACGGCCACCTGTTCGGTGGCCGTCCATTCATGAAGGGCGACCCGAACGCCGGTTCCGCCAAGGTGATCGGTGCCCGCGCCCGTCCGGGTCCTTCCTGGGCGCGAACGACGAATGTCCGACCGGAAGTTTGTGTCGCAAAGCGCGGACCCCCGCGCTCCCGCGGTCGGGCACATCCTATAGGATCTGCTCGCGATGTGACGCGACGGCCTTGCCGCCACACGTAAGGCAAGCTCGCCAGCTTCGACGTTCCACCATCGCTGTCCCCGGGGCAACCATCCGGGACCTTCCGCCTTGCCACGCCGAAATCCCGCTCATATGAGGATTGGCGTTTTGCGGCGCTGGAGGGTTTTGCGTGAAGATCACCGTATTCGGTACCGGCTATGTGGGGCTCGTCCAGGGCGCGGTTCTCGCCGAGGTCGGCCATGACGTGCTCTGCGTCGACGTTGACGCGGCGAAGGTCGAGGGGCTGAAGGCAGGCCGCATCCCGATCTACGAGCCCGGGCTCGAGGATATCGTGCGCAAGAACCACGCCGAAGGCCGTCTCGACTTCACCACCGACGCGGCGCAGGGCGTCGCGCACGGCCGCATCCAGATCATCGCCGTTGGCACGCCCCCCGACGAGGACGGCTCGGCGGACCTGAAATACGTGCTCTCCGTCGCCGGCACGATCGCCGAGTACATGACCGAGCCCCGGATCGTTGTCACCAAGTCCACCGTGCCAGTCGGCACCGCCGACAAGGTGCGCGCCCGCATCACCGAGGTGCTGACCGGGCGCGGGGCGAGCCTGCATTTCGACGTGGTCTCGAACCCCGAGTTCCTCAAGGAAGGCGCCGCCGTCGCCGACTGCCTGCGCCCGGACCGCATCGTCATCGGCACCTCCGACCCGCAGTCCGAGGAACTGCTGCGCGAGGTCTACGAGCCCTTCAATCGCAACCATGACAAGATCATCCTCATGGACGTGCGCAGCGCGGAACTGACCAAATACGCCGCCAACTGCATGCTGGCGACCAAGATCAGCTTCATGAACGAGATCGCCGGCCTCGCCGAGCGGCTCGGCGCCGATGTCGAGATGGTCCGCCAGGGCATCGGCTCGGATCCGCGCATCGGCTACCAGTTCATCTATCCCGGCGCCGGCTACGGGGGCTCCTGCTTCCCCAAGGACGTCAAGGCGCTCATCCATACCGCGCGCTCGGCCGGCTTCGAGCCGCAGGTGCTGCAGGCGGTCGAGGATCGCAACGACGACCAGAAGCAGGTGATCTTCCGCAAGATCCATGCCCATTACGGTGGCGATCTCGCCGGCCGGACCTTCGCGCTCTGGGGCCTGTCGTTCAAGCCGAACACCGACGACATGCGCGATGCCGCCAGCCGCGTGCTGATGGAGGCGCTGTGGGCGGCGGGTGCCAAGGTGCAGGCCTACGACCCCGAGGCCATGGAGGAAGCCCAGCGCATCTACGGCGACCGGCCCGACATGATGCTCTGCGGGACCAAGGAAGCCTGCCTGCGCGACGCGGACGCGCTCGTGGTCATGACCGAGTGGCAGGTCTTCCGGGCGCCCGATTTCGACATGATCAAGGAACGGCTCGGCGCGCCGGTGATCTTCGATGGCCGCAACCTCTACGACCCCGCGCGCCTGTCGAAGAAGGGCTTCGCCTACTATGCGATCGGCCGCGGCCGCGAGGCCATCCCGGCCGACTGAGCGGACCGCCGCCGGCAGGGTCTCGGCGCCGACGCGCTGGGACCGGTCCGCGGTTGCATGTGCATCGCGCACGCGCCTATACATGGGCGCTCTAGCGCAATGAGGATGCCAGCTTGTCTGATCCTGTCACGATCACCGGCCGTTCTGCCGTGGCTCATGATCGACAAACTGGATCCCCGGCGGGTGGCGGATCGCAATCCAGGGACGCCGCGGCTGCAGCGCGCAAGTCCGCGCCCATCGACGACTTCCTGACTGCGATCGAGCCGTTCTTTCACAACAGCTCGATCGTCTATGTCGATGCCGGGGCGCACAGCGGGGCTGTCCTGCAGGTGATCGCGGAGCGGGGCCCGAGGCTGCGCAGCGCCCTGCTGGTCGAGCCAAATCCGGCGTCCTTCGCGGCGCTGGAGGAGCGGGTTGGCCGCCTTGAGCTCGCCGATAGGGCGCGCTGTTTCAATCTCGCCTTGTCGGATACACCGGGTCGGCTGCGCTTCGTCGATGCAGACACGATGTCAAAGGTGGTGGACCCGGATGCCGCGGCCACCTGGCCTGGCCGCACATTCGAGGTCGACGCGACCACGCTTGATGCGCTCGCGGCAGAGTTGCCGAAGCCACACATCAATCTGCTCAAGATCGATGTGGAGGGGTCCGAGCTGTCAGTGCTCGAAGGCGCCCAGGGCCTGCTCGGGATGCAGGCGATCGACATGATCTATGTCGAGGCCGGCATGGATCCGGACACCACCCAGCAGACCTATTACCGCCGCATAGAGGATGCGCTCGCAACTCACGGCTACAAGTTGTTCCGCATATTCGAGCAGGTGCACCAGTGGCGCGAGGACAGCCCGCTCCTGCGCCGGGTCAACCTTGCGTTCATGAGCCCGGATTTTGCCGCGGCTCATCCCTACAGGCTCTCGGCGGCGCTTCTCCAGAAGAGCCGCGCGAACGAGGCGCTGAAGCGCCAGCTGGAAGCTGAGGCGAAGGCAAGCAAGCTCGCGCGTGACGAGATCGAGCATTTGCGCAAGGTCGAAGCGGCGCTCGCGGCGGAGACCCAGGCCCTTAGCCGTTTGCGAGCGGAGCACGAAGCGCTGAGGCAGCAACTTGAAGCCGAGACTGCGGAACGTGCGCGAGCCCGTACGGAGGTCGAGAAGATGCGCGAAGCCGACGCGGAGGCGCGCCGATCCCGCCAAAGGCTCCAGGCCGAAGAGCTGGCGCGCCAGGAGGAGCTTGTCGCAAAGGCGAGCGCAGACCTCGCCTCACAGAAGTCGGCCGTGGCCGCAATGCGGGCGGAAGGCGCTGCACTGCACAAGTACGCGGTGACCCTCGAGAAGAAATACCTGGACATCCTCCAGAGCGAGAGCTGGCGCGTGATGGAGCCCGCCCGACGGCTTGCGCGGCTGTTGAAGGGGCGCAGCGCGCCGACTCCGTTCATACCGCGTTTGCTCGGCGCCGCCGCACGGACCGTCTGGGGAGGGGGATCCTCGAAGAAGGGCGGGACGCAGAAGAAGCCCAAGGTGCGGCCTCTCGACGAAAAGCTCTGGGGAGGCTTCTCGCGACAGGCGCTGGTCGACATCGAGGCATTGAAGGCCGCGGAAGGAACGCCGTCCGCCGATCGTGCAGAGGCGGCCTGGAGCCTGGCGCGCTGGTACGGCGCGCATGGGGACTTCGACCTCGCCTACCAGAACCTGCGCCAGATGCACGCTGCCGACCCTTCATCGGCCGTCGCGATGCGAAGCATCTTGCTCGAAGCGGGTTGCCTGCTCCAGCGCGGTGCCCAGGACGATGCCCGGCTCCTGCTCGAGAAGGCGCTGCGGGCGCGGCCCGGCAACCCTCATCTGTATCTCGCCATGGCCAACGCCGTTGCCGCGGGACCCGGCGGCCAATCGCTGGATGACGAGCGCCTCGGCTGGGTGAACCGCATTTACAGCGATACCGGGCTTGAGCCGCTGAAGCTCCTGGACCCCGCCCGTCCGTTTGCGATCGACAACCTTACCGCCGACGCACGACCGGCCGAGGCGGAGGGACAGCCGAAGGTCACCGTCATCATGCCCGTCTACCGGGCTGCGGCGACCCTTGCCTTCGCATTGCGCGGACTGGCCGGGCAGACCTGGCAGAACCTCGAGATACTCGTCGTCGATGATTGCAGCCCCGACGACACGGTCGCCGTGGCCGAGGCATTCGCGGCGACGGATCCGCGGGTGCGGGTGCTGCCGCAGTCGGATAACCGCGGAGCCTACGCCGCGCGCAACGCGGGCCTTCGTGCCGCCACCGGCGATTTTATCACCACGCATGACGCCGACGACTGGTCGCACCCGCAGAAGATAGAAATGCAGGTGCGCCAGTTCCTGAAGCACCCGCAGACCATCGCGAACCACTCGCAATGGATTCGCGGCACCAATGACCTGATCTTCCAGGGACTGTTCCGTCCGTGGTCCGGGCTCATGTCCAAGAGCGTGTCCTCGCTCATGTTTCAGCGCGCGGTGATGGACAGGCTCGGCGGGTGGGTCGAGGCTCGCGTTGGGGCGGATACCGAGATGATGCGTCGCTGCGAGGCGCTGTTCGGCGACCGCGCCCTGACGGCGGTCGGCATCAATGCCCCACTGGCCTTCTCGCTGCACGAGGAGCGCTCGCTGACCAAGCAGTCGAAGACCCATGTCAAGACGATCTACTATGGCGTCCGCCGTGAACTCCATGACGCGAGTGCACATTGGCGCCAGTCGGCCCCGAGCGAGGCGCTGACGCTCGATCCGACGCGCAACCCCTGCCCCTTCCCGGTTCCGGCGTCGATCCTTCCCCGCCAGGAGGAGATCACCTGCGATCTCCTGTTCGTCGCCGACTTCGCGATGGTCGGCGGGGCCTTTCAGTCGACGTTCAATTACATATGCGCAGCCATTGAAGCGGGCCAGTCCGTCTCGGTCTTCCACTGGCGGCGCTATGATCTTGACGTAACCAAGCAGATCAACAGCGCACTGCGCGATCTCGCCGCCGAAGGGCGGCTGCGGATCGTCACCCCCGCCGACACGGTGCGCGCTAAAACGGTCATCTTCGGATATCCCGTCATCCTGCGCCATGTGCCGGATCTTCTGCCGGAGATCACCTTGGACAACCTGGTGGTGGTGGTGAACCAGATGGCCGCGCGCCTGCACGGTGGAGGCGATCCGCAATACGACCCCGCCGAACTGCGCGGCATCCTGCGGGAGGCTTTCGGAACCGAGGGCGTCTGGGCGCCGATTTCCGGCCATGTCCGCCGGCTCATGCGTGCCGATCCGCGCTATCCCGCACCCGCGGAAGCGACATGGGTGCCATTGATCGAGACCGACGTGTGGTGCGGGGAACCGCTGCGCTGGCGCGGCGGGCATGGCGCACGACCGGTCGTCGGCCGCCACGCCCGCGATCACTACACCAAATGGCCGAGCACGGCGGCAGCTCTGCGCGATGCCTACTGCGCCGGTCGTCCCTGCTCCGTGGAGATCATGGGAGGCGCGCGCCACGCGCTTAAGGTCATCACGGCGCAGCCGTCCAACTGGACGGTGCATTCGTTCGGCGTGATGGAATCGGCTGAATTCCTGCGTCGGCTCGACTTCTTCGTTCACTATCCCCACGAGACCTATATCGAGGAGTTCGGCCGCGCTGTCCTCGAGGCGCTCGCGATCGGCCTTCCGGCGGTGCTGCCGCCCGTTTTCCGCGAAACCTTCGGCGATGCTGCCGTCTACGCCGAGCCGGCCGAGGTCTGGGACCGGATCGCGGCGCTGTGGGCGGACGAGGCAGCCTATCTTGCCCAGGCGCGGCGCGGTCGCGAATTCGTTTTGGCCAACAGCGACTGGTCCCAGTTCCCCGCCAGACTCGCCCGCACCGTCGTAGCCTCTCCCGCCGACCCCTGATCAAAGCGGCACGCCGGACCAGCCTATATGTCCTAGTCGGCGAGTTCCTTTGAGAGAGAGCGCATGGGAAAGTTCGAAGAAGTCACGACGAAGTTCGGCGACATTCAGTACATGCGAGCGGACCAGGCGGAGGTGCTTCGGAGCCTGATCCAACAGGAGGATGCCAAGGAAATCCTGGAGGTCGGATTCTTCAAGGGAAAGAGCAGTGCATATATTGCTGCCATTCTTGAGGACCGAGGCGCTGGCAGGCTCGTAACGATCGACATGGCCAACGCGGCGCAGCGCAAGCCAAACATTCACCAGCTGCTGGAGAAGTCGGGTCTCACCCATCGGGTGGAGGCGCGCTTCGCGTTCCGCTCGTATACCTGGGAGCTGCAGAAACTGATCTCGACCGAGCCGCGCCCGCAGTTCGACCTCTGCTATTTCGATGGCGGACACCACTGGGATGGGACAGGCTTTGGCGTGGTGCTGGTCGACATGCTGCTCAAGCCGGGCGGGCTGCTCCTGCTCGACGACATGGACTGGTCCGTGCGCAAGTCCCAGCATTACTCGCGCAATCCGGATCTGGCGGCGAAGTACTCCGAGGACGAGGCCGCTGCGCCGACGGTGCGCAGGACATGGGATCTGATCTTGCCGCATCTCGGCTATGAGCATGTCCGGGAAATTCCCGAATTGGGTTGGGCGATCGCGCGCAAGCGGGCCGGAACGAAAACACCTCGCCTGCCCGTGCCGGGCCGGCCGGCTGAAGGCGTGGCGGCAGAGCCGCAGGCGCAGATCTCGGCACCGCAAGTGATTTCGTCGCCCACGAACCAGCCCGAGGCGAAGAAGAGCGGCTACTCGGCCGGGAGCTACTGGCGCAAGCGATCCGACATGATCTACTACCAGTATTTTCGCTTCATGGTGCGCTGTCTCGGCGCCGAGGCGAAGAGCATGATCGACGTCGGCTCCGGTAACGCGCCGTATCTCGAATGGTTCGACTGGATTCCGGAGCGTGTCTCGATCGATCTTCAGTCTCCTTACACCTCGGAGAATGTGCGCGGGGTGGAGGGGAACATATTCAATTTTTCCGTCGATCAGCCCTTCGATATCTGCAGCTGCATGCAGGTGCTCGAACATGTTCCCGAGCCCGAGCCCTTTGCGCATCGGCTGCTGGAACTCGGGCGCATCGTGCTGATCTCGGTGCCGTACAGGTGGCCGGCAGGATCGAACCGGCACCATGTGCACGACCCGGTCGACCTGGCCTCGGTGGTCCGCTGGTTCGGCCGGAAGCCCAACTACGATCTGACGGTCAAGGAGCCGTTCTCCGGCAAGATGGGGGCCCGCTTGTTCGCGATCTTCGATCCCGCCGATCCGGAGCGCCGGTTTGGCACCGACATTCGAAAGAACCGCCGTCCCGCGTGAAGCCGCTTGCGGTCCCTGCCTCACCCACTGAAAGCTGCCCGCCATGAGGGTGTTTCGGACTTTCCGCGCCCGCGCGCGCAAGCGTCAGCCAACGGTTGGTTGGTGCGGCAATCCGGCGGGCAGCGACGGCTCCCGCAATGTCGCGCCATGCTCCGATCCCTGCCGTCTACACGGTCGCTTCCCGGCACGCGGAGCGACATCAGCGCCCTGTCCTCAGCACACCGAGGCGGTGCTCGCATATGGTTTCGGTGTCTTGTACCGTACCCCCGGACGTGCTGACGGTGATGGTGCCTGCCGAAGGCTGAGCGTCACGCCAGCCCTTGGACTTCATTGTGAGGATGGCCGATGCCGTCACTGGTGACAGAGTTGGCGAATGCATCGAAGCACGGCTCCGATCCGGGCGGAATTGCACGCGGGCTCTACCGCTTCGGTTTCCTCCTGCTTCCTGCTGCCCGGTCCCTCGCGCCGGATGCGGAAATGGCGGCTCTGGCCGAGACATGGCAGCGCCTCGATCTGGATGATCTCCTGCTCTGGTCCCATCCGGAAACCCGCCTCGTCGTGGCGGATCGCGGGAACCTGCGGCTCGTCCTTATCGGCGAGGCATATTCGAGCAGTCTGGAGGCGCCGGACAAGCTGCTGGCGGAGGCCCCCGTCGCCACGGATGCCGACCTTCGAGCGCTGGGCGACGGGCTCGGGGGGCGCTTCGCTCTTCTCGTCCAGCGGGCCGGCGAGTTCCGCGTCCTCCACGATGCCTTCGGATCGCGGTCGGTCTTCTACACGCCGCGCGAGCCGCGCGCGATCGCATCGCACGCGGCGCTGCTGGCGCAGGCGCTCGGCCTTGCCGAGAGCCCGGAGGTGGCGAGCCTGATCGCCAGCGAGGATTACCGCAAGAGGAAGGTCAAATACCTTCCGGGCGACTGGACCCTGTTCGGCGATGTGTTCGCCCTTATCCCGAACAATCTCTATGATTCATCTGCCAGGGAGACCCGCAGGTACTGGCCCGTCGGGCCGCGCGGGACATCGAGCTTCGCAGAGTTCGTCGCTGCGGCCGACAGCTCCTTCGACGCGATGGTCCCGTTCGTGACCGCGCACTATCGGGCATTGTTCGGGATCACCGGTGGCATCGACAGCCGCACCCTGGTCGGCGCTTTCCGGTCTCGAGGGGCGCCCATGGCCGGCGTGACATGGGGCGGCGGTTTCCTCGATCGGCGCGAAAAGCCGTCGGTGGACCGGCTCGTGAACGAGCTCGGCGTCGAGCACCGATATCTCGATACCGGCCGTATGAGGACGGGCGAGATATCGGAGGTCTCCCTGAGGAACAGCGGCGGCTTTCGCGACCCGTCTCGTCTCACCCAGGGCATGGCCGATCTCTATCCGGACGGCGACGATTCGATCTTCGTCCGCGGCTATGGCGGAGAGATCATCCGCGGCTTCTACAACATGTCGAAGTCTCCGATGCGCGACTTCTCTGCCACCGCGATGCGGCGCGCCTATAACGTCGGGGGGGCGATCTCGAGCCATTCCGCCGAAGTCCTGGAGATGTTCGAAGGCTTCCGGCGCCGCGGGAACTACCATGCCATAGAGGCTCTCGGGTTCGATCCCAACGACATCTTCTACTGGGAGCATCGCATGGGCATGTGGGGGGCCTGCATGCTCAACGAGATGGATGCGGCCATGCGCTCCCTCGTCGGCTTCAACGACCGCAACCTCTATGCGGTGGCCCTCGGCCTCCCCGACCAGGAACGGCTGACCAAGCTGATCCTGCACCGGCTTCTCGCGGCGTCCGACCCGGCTATCGCGGCCCTCGATACTCCGCCGCAAAGCAAGGTGCCTGCGCCGGCTGTGGAACCCCGGCCCGCCACCGTGGCCGCGACGACCTACCCGGCGCCCACGGTGATCGCGCCCGCCGGAGTGCTCCAGCGCGTCGGACGCCGGCTCGGCCTCGTGGCGCCTGCCCCGGACAGGAAGCTGGCCGCCGTGGCGCGAACGAGCAGCGCTGCCAGCGGCACGCACAAGGACGGGGGCACCGACCTGCTCTACTATCATCATTTCCGCATGATGATCCGCTTTCTCGGTCCGAACGCGCAGAGCATGATCGACGTCGGATCGGGCCACGTGCCCTATCTGGAATGGTTCGACTGGGTCCCGCGCCGGGTCTCCGTGGACACCAGGCGTCCCTACAGCTCCGACGCCGTCGAGGGCTATCAGGGCGATATCCTGGCGCTCGATTTCGGCGACCCGTTTGACATCTGCACCTGCATGCAGGTGCTCGAACATGTCCGCGAGCCCAAACCCTTCGCGCGCCGGCTGCTCAAGCTCGGGCGGCTGGTCCTGGTCTCGGTGCCCTACAAGTGGCCCGAGGGCCAGACCACCGGTCATGTGCAGGACCCCGTGGACCTGAAGAAGCTCAGCGGCTGGTTCGGCCGCAAGCCCAACTACCATCAGATCGTCCAGGAGCCCTTCCTCGAGGCGAAAGGCGCCCGGTTGTTCGCGCTCTACGATCCAGCCGATCCGGCACGGCGCTTCGGCTCCGAGCTGCGCAAGAACCGCCGACCGCTCCGGGACGCCTCGTGATCCCGGCGTCTCCTGGCGACAGCGCTCGGGCATGAGGGTGCTGCGGACCATCAGACGCGCTGCCCGCGGGCGGCTCGCCAGGGTTTGGAGCCACCATCATGCTCCCGCAAGGGCACGCGTGCCCGACGACGCCACCCTGCGCCGGGCTTTCGCGAACAACCCCCTCGCGGCCGAGCCCGACAGCTTCGTGCTCTATCGCATCGTCGGCAACGACCTCGAGCCGCGCCATCGCAGCGGCCAGTCCCGGGGCAACCTGCGCTTCATCCTCGAGAACGAGCCGCCGCTGGAAGGCTGCGAGAAGCGCTGGATCGTCAACCGGATCGCCGATGCGCAGGAGGAGGCGCGCGTTCTCGCGCTGCTCGCCGAGCACAGCCAGCCCGTCCTCCACCTGCCTTTCGTGGCGGTGGACTATGCCCGCGCGGGCTGGGACACGCGCCGCGCCCCGGATCCGGGGCTCGAAGCTACCGCAAGGGATGCCGCCGCCGCGGAGCGGATGCGCCTGGCGGCCTACGGGCGCAAGAACGCCTATGCGATGAACAACAACGGGGCGCGCAACGCCGCTCTCGCCGATGGGCGGGGGAGGGCGAAATGGATCCTGCCCTGGGACGGCAACTGCTTCGTGACCCCGGACGCCTGGGCGGCATTGCGCGCAGGCGTGACGGCCCGCCCGCATCTGCCGTATTTCCTGGTGCCGATGGCGCGGGTGCCGGACAATGCGGTCCTGCTCGATCCGGGTTTCGTGCCGAACCCGGTCGAGGAGCCGCAGATCCTGATGCGCCGGGATGCCGCCGAGACCTTCGACGAGGCTTTCGTCTACGGCCGCAGGCCCAAGGTCGAGCTGTTCTGGCGCCTGGGCGTGCCCGGTGAATGGGACCGCTGGCGCGACGATCCCTGGGACCCGCCCCGCAACCCGCGCGCGGTCGAGGCGGGACAGGTCGGCACCGCGGGATGGGTGGCGCGCCTGGGATCGGGGCGCGACGCACTGGAGCGCGAGGACAAGGCGTCCTTCCTCGACCGCGGCACCGCGCGCCGGCAGGCGATCCTCGCAACCCTTTCGCGGCTCGACGAGCGGATCGCCCCCGCCGATCCGGACCCGAAGGGCCTCGTCTGTTACAGCAGCCACGCCCTGGCTGCGCTGCGCGACGGCCCCGCTGATGCGGCGCTGTACGCGGCGATCGTCACGGACGCCGAAACGGCGCTGGGGCGGGGGCCGTTGAGCGTCACCGACAAGACCACGCTGCCCCCGGGCGGAAACCTGCACGACTACTGGCATCCGGCACCCTACTGGTGGCCGAACCCGATCATCCCCGGCGGCCGGCCCTACCTGCGGCGCGACGGCAAGCGGGTGCCGGGAACGCGGATGTACGAGCCCGAGAGCGACCGCTACGACCGCACCCGCCTCCAGTATCTCTTCGACGACACCACCGCGCTGGCACTGGCGCACGGGCTGACCGGGCGGGCGGAGTTCGCCGATCATGCCGCCCGGCTGATCCACACCTGGTTCGTCGCCCCCGAGACCCGGATGACCCCGCACCTGCGCTATGCACAGGTGCGGCGCGGCTGGAACCGCAACGAGGGTGCCGGCACGGGGATCATCGAGCTGAAGGATATCCACTATTTCCTCGATGCGATCCGGCTGACGGATCACGCCGGCGCGCTGGCGCCCGAGACGCGGGACGGGCTGCGCACCTGGCTTGCGGAATATCTCGTCTGGTTGCAGACCAGCCGGCCCGGCACGCGCGAGCGCACGGCGCTCAACAACCACGGCAGCTACTACGACCTGCAGCTCGCCGCGATCGCGGCCTGGCTCGGCGATCGCGACGTGCTGCGCGACAGCCTCATCCGGGCCCAGGCGCGCATCGTGCACCATATCGACGCCGATGGCCGGCAGCCCGAGGAGATGCGCCGCACCACGACCGCGCACTACGCCTGCTTCAACCTCCAGGCATGGCTGGCGCTGGCGCGCATCGGCCGGCGCACGGGGGTGCTCGACCCGGACGCGTCGGCGGCGCCCTGGGAGCGGGTGGCCCGGGCGGTGGGCTGGGTGCTGGACCACGACCTTGCCGCCTGGCCCTACAGGCAGATCGCGCCCTTCGATGCCGCGCGGGGCCTGGCGCTGGCGGCCCATGCAGCCGAGACCGGCCTCCTCCCCTCCGGCACGGCGCCGCCGGCAGTAGGCGACAAGCCGCGCTTCGACCCCCATGACGGCATCCCGCCCTACTGGCAGCTGACCGGCACCCCCGGCGGCAAGGCGGGCTCTTGACCCGCAGGGTGGGACGGGCGATCTCACGCGGACCCTGACCGAGGTCCCATGAAGACCATCCTTCACATCGGCATGCCCAAGACCGGGACTACGGCGCTGCAGGAGTGCCTGCTGGCCTCGCGCGCCGAGCTCGCGGCGCAGGGGGTGCTCTACCCGGCCAACCCGCCCGGCTGTCCGTTCAACAACCACCGGATGCTGGTCTTCGGCTTCACGCCCTTCGAGCGCCTGCCGCGCCACATCCGCCGCCACGAGGCCTACACCGCCGCGAACCAGGCCTCGAAGTATCGCGAGTTCCTGGACCACGTCGAGGCGCAGGTGCGCGAGCAGCGGCCGGCGGTGACGATCCTCTCCTCGGAGACGCTGTTTCGCAGCCTGCGGGGACAGGCGCCGCGCAGCCTGTCCGCGGCGCTGGCGCCGCTCGGCGGAACGGTCCGGGTGGCGATCTACCTGCGCCGGCCGTCGGAGTTCTACCTCTCGAACCTCCAGCAGATCCTCAAGCAGTCCCACAATCTCGGCTGGCTGCGGGTGCGCGCCACCTATCATCCGCTGCAGACCTATGCGCGGGCCTTCGGGCGCGACGCGCTGGCCGTGCGCAGCTTTGCACGCGGGTCGCTGACAGATGGCGACATCGTCGCCGACTTTCTCGCCAGCCACCTGCCCGAGGCGTCGATCGACGCGGCGACCTTGCCGCGCGGGCGGCAGACGAACGAGACGGTCAGCGCCGAGTCCATGGACCTGATGCGCCGGTACAGGCTCGCCTTCCATGCCGACGCCAACGACGTCGCGAAGTCCGACAGCACCCGCCTTCTGACCACGCTGCGCCGCGAGGAGCCGGCCGTGGGCGCGCGCAAGCCGCGGCTGCGCCCGGAGATTGCCGACGCGATCGACTATTCGCGCCCCGATCCGCTGCGGCTGCGCGATACCTACGGCATCGTCTTCCCGGGCATCGACTACCGGCGGCTGGAACGGCTGCGGTTCCGGCACTGGCTGCCGCCGCTGCCGCGCCGGGTGAAGTCGCTGTCCGACCTGATCTTCATCGACCCTGCCGTGCAGCGCGAGCTCTTGTCGCGCCTGCGGGGGTCGCGATGGGCCGAAGTCGAGCCCGCCCGCGGGCGCTGGATCGACGGGCTGCTCCGCGACCTGGCCCGTTGACGGCGGCCATGGCTGCGCCCGACACCGACCCGGCCCTCGCGCCGCTGGTGAGCGTGGTGGTGCCGGTCTTTCGGCACTGGCAGCACGTGCCGGGCCTGCTCGCGTGCCTCGCCGCCCAGTCGCGGCCCGCCGGCGAGGTCGAGATCCTCATCGTCGACAACGGCCCGCCGGCAGAGCGCCCCGCGCTGATCCTGCCGGCCAACGCCCGGATCCTGACCTGCTCCGAGCCCGGATCCTACGCCGCGCGCAACCTCGGCGCCGGCGAGGCGCGGGGGCGGCTCATCGCCTTCACCGATGCCGACTGCCGCCCGGAACCGGGTTGGCTCGCGGCGATGACCGAGGCGGCCGGACGCCTGCCGGGGCGACTGCTCGCCGGTCCGGTGCGGCTCGTCGCCGGCGAGCCCCCCAACCCGTTCGAGATCTATGACCGCATCCGCGGCATCCCGCAGGAGCGCTATGTGCGCCTGGGCTATGCCACCACGGCCAACCTGCTGGTCCCAAGGCCGGTCTTCGGCGCGGTGGCGGGGTTTGACGCGGGGCGCTTCTCCGGCGGCGACGCCGATTTCTGCCGCAGGGCAGGGCGGGCGGGTCACGGCATCGCGCTGGTGCCGGGCGCAGTGGTCGAGCATCCGGCGCGGGCCAGCTGGGAGGAGCTCGCCACCAAGGCGCGCCGCGTGAAGGGCGGCCAGATCCGGGGCGGTCCGCGCCGGCTGCGCATCCAGTGGTTCCTCCGCACCCTCACACCGCCCCTGCGCGCCACCGCCCGCTTCCTGCGCGCGCCCTGGCCCTGGCGGGAGCGGGTGATCGGCATCGGCGTGCTCTACCGGCTGTGGATGGTGGAACTGGCGGAAACGGCACGGGTGCTGGCCGGCGGGGTGCCGGAGCGCCGGTGAGCCGCGAGGCAGACGCCCGTCCGGCGTCTCTTGCCCGGGTGAAGGCGCGCCCCTAGTCTTGCGACGAGGCCACGGATCCGCGGGACATCATCCTGCGAACGATGACCAGGGGGAAGCGCCTTCCATGACGGACCTTCGCATCCTTGCCGGTGGCGGCATAGCCGCGCCCATGCGCGATATCGCCCCGCATTTTGAGCGCGCGACGGGCCATCGGATCGAGTTCTTCTTCGGCACGACGCCCGAACTGATCGCGGAAGCGACCTCCGGCGCCGTGTTCGATGCCGTAGTGACGCCGCACGAGGTCTTCGCGGACGCCGAAGCGCGCGCACGCTTCTCGGACAGGCCGCGCACCGACGTCGCGCGCGTCGGCCTTGGATTTGCGGTGCGCTCGGGCAAGGCGAAACCCGATATCGCCACGCCCGATGCGCTCAAGCAGGTCCTTCTCGGTGCGAGCTCGCTGGCGACCATTCCCGCCAGCGCCGCCGGTGTGCAGATCATGCGCATCTTCGACCACCTTGGCATCGCGGAGGCGATGGCCGCGAAGGTCAGGGTGAAGAAGGCGCCACCCGACGTCGTGGAGGCCGTCGCATCCGGAGAGGCCGAGTTCGGAATGTTCCTGGCCAACGTCTTCGGAGCACCGGGGGTGGAGCTGGTAACGCCGTTCCCGGCCGAGCTGCAGCGCGAGGTGGTGTTTGCGGCGGCGCTCGCAGTGGAGACGGCCAACCGGGCGGCGGCGGAGGCGTTCGTCGCCTATCTCGGATCGCCGGATGCCGCCGCGCTGATCCGGGACCGGGGAATGGTCCCCGCCTGACGGCAAGGAGCGATCCGGCCGAAGATCACCCCCGTGTCGTAACGACCACTGAATGAAGAGAATGAACCATGAGCATCACCTTGGCGCAGGCCCAGGAAATCTGCACGCAGACCCTGGCAAAGGGGCGTGAGCTCGGTTTCGCGCCGTTGACGGTCGTCGTGCTCGATGCCGGCGGTGTCGCCGTCTGCATGCTGCGCGAGAACGGCTCTTCGCTGCTGCGTCCGGAGATCGCGACCGGCAAGGCGTGGGGGACGCTCGGAATGGGATTCGGCGGCCGTGAGCTGGCCCGCCGCGCGGCGGCCGCGCCGCAGTTCTTCAGCGCCCTGTCCGACATGTCCCGCGGGCGCATGGTGCCCGTGCCGGGCGGCGTGCTGATACGCGACCCGGCGGGCAACATCGTCGGGGCGGTCGGCGTCAGCGGCGACACCTCGCCCAACGACGAGATCTGCGCGACCCATGGTGTCCACGCGGCCGGGCTGACGGCCGACACGGGCGGCTCGGACGATTAGCTCTTGTAGCCGCGTCGAAGAGGCGCGGTTAGGTCGAGGCTGACGTCGCCACATACGCGTTCCGCCTGATCCCTTCGCGGATTACAGATCGACGGGAATGCCCAGCGCTCCTCGGCTTCCGCGCTCACGCGCTTCGGCCGACGAACCCGCGCGACGCTGTGCGTCGCAGGAGCGGGTTCGAAGTGCGCTTCCCCGTACCCCGAACCACCCACCACAAGCGCGCCCAAACCTTTCCTAATGGTAAATGGCCCTGAATCTCTCTGTGATTCCAATGGCTTGAAAAATGGGCACGCGTGCCCACGCGCGCCGGGTGCCGCAGAGCGGGCGTTGCGCGAGACGCTCAACCCCGCCGCCGGATCATCCCCGCGCCCGCTTCAGCATCCCGCGTGTCAGGTTGTTGGCCAGATACCAGGCCGAACGCACCCGGCCGATCCCCTCGGCCTCGCGGTAGACGGCCCAGGTCGCCTGCGCTGCGACGAACTTGTTGGCCGAGAGCGAGCCGGGCCGCACCCGGTAGTCGGCCAGCACCTCGGGCAATCCGTGCGCCTCGCCACCGGCGCGCAGCAGCCGCAGCCACAGCCCGTAATCCTGCCGCCGCCGCAGGTCGGGCATCTCCACATCCCCATAGTGCAGCCGGTCATAGGTCGCGGTCTGGCAGGGAATGGCATTGCCGCGGAGCAGCCGCGCATAATCCACCCGCTCGGGCACCCGCACCACCCCCAGCGGCCGGCCAGCGACGTCGATCCGCTGGCAGGCTGCGAAGGTGAAGGGCGCGCCGGTGCGCTCCATGTAGCCGATCTGCACCTCGAGCTTCTCGGGTCGCCACAGATCGTCGGCATCGAGGAAGGACACGAACCGCCCCCGCGCTGCCCGGATCCCGGCGTTGCGCGCCACTGCCGCGCCCCGGTTCTCCGCCCAGCCCATGACCCGCAGCCGCGGATCGCCCGCCGCAAGCCTCGCTGCCAACGCCCCCCCGCCGTCGCGGGAGCCGTCGTCGATCAGGATCATCTCCCAGTCGTCGCGGCTCTGTTCCCGCAGCGAGGCGACCGCCGCCTCCAGCGTGCCGGCGGCATCCCAGACCGGCGTGACCACGGTGACCGCAGGGGCGCTCACTGCTCGATCAGATAGGCCGTGTGCCGGCGCAGCAGATAGGCGCCGATCACGAATGTCCCGCCGGCAATGCCGAAGACGTAGGGCAGGGAAACGTAGTGCGGATCATAGGCGCCGTAGAAGCCCGAGCGCATCGTGCCGATCACATGCACGAGCGGGTTCCACCACAGCACCGACTGGAACTCCTTCGGCACGCTCTCGAAGGTGAAGAAGATCCCCGAGATGATGAAGAGCGGCCGCGTGACCACCGCCCACATGTTCTTCCAGGTCGGGAAGAACCCGAAGAGCACGCAGTTGAGCGTACCCACGCCCATCCCCAGAGCCGCGGCCATGACGAAGGCCAGCGCCACTGCACCGAGCTCGAGGTTCACATGCAGCCCCATCCCGACGATGATCCCGGTGTAGAGCAGCGTCGCCACCACGAAGAGGGTCATGAAGCTCAGCATCGCCTTGGCGATCACCGCATCGAGCGGCGTGACCACCGGATAGGTCAGCAGCCCGCGGTTGGAGCTGACCGACCCGGCCACGCCCTTGGACATGGTGGTGAAGAGGTGGAACGGAATGATCCCCGTCGAGTAGAACAGCATGAAGCTGGTGCCCATCGGCGGCGAGCGCAGCGCCAGGCTGAAGGCCACGGCGAGCAGGATGATACCGCCCAGGGGTTCGGCGATCGCCCAGACATATCCCCCCGCCGCGCGTCCGAAGCGGGTGCCCATCTCGCGCACCACCAGGGCAAAGAGCACCCGCAGCCGCTGGAAGCGGGCCTGCCCGGAGGCAACGGGCGTCATCGGCGACGGGGAAACAGGACTATCCGGCATCTTTCGGCCCATTCCCGCCCGGGCTCGGGGACCGGATGCCCTGCGGCGGGATTTGCTTTACGCTCGGGCAAGGAGTAAACCTGCGCCGGTTGCCATGACAAGCCCGGTTGGCGCCGGCGCGACGGGATGCCGATGATGGACTCATCCAACGAGAGGCTTGCAGCGGCCCCGCGCCCGTCGAGCGAGGATGTCGCCGAAGCGCCCGCGGCGCCGAAGCCGGCAGCGCCCAAGCCCGTAGCCGTCCCGCAGGCCAAGGCCCCGACGTCGCCCGCCGCACCCGCGAAGCCAGCCGCAAAGCCGGCCGGGAAACCGGCACCGCCCAAACCGGCGCCGCCCAAACCGGCACCGGCGGCAGCCGCGGCGCCCGAGCCCGCGCCGGTCGCTGTCCGCCCGGCGCGGATGCACGCCCGCCACTGGGTGCTGCTTTCGACCTTTTTCTTTCTGGTTCTGGCCCCCTTCGCGCTTGCCACCGCCTATCTCTACACCCGCGCCGCCGACCAGTATCACTCGGTCGTCGCCTTCTCGATCCGCTCCGAGGAGATCGGCAATGCGGCCGCGGGTCTGCTCGGTGCCATGACCCAGATCGGCAGCGGTACGGCCACCGATGCCGACATCCTCTTCGAATACATCCGCAGCCAGAAGATCGTCGAGGACATCGACGACGATCTCAACCTGCGCACCATCTACAACCGTGCCGAGGGCGACCCCGTCTTCACGCTCGGAGCCGATGCGACGATCGAGGATCTGCTGACCCACTGGGGACGCATGGTCGACGTCAGCTTCGAATCCGGAGCGGGCATCATCCACGTGCGCGCCAACGCCTTCCGGCCCGAGGATGCGCAGGCGATCGCCGAGGCGATCTTGATGGAATCGAGCCTCTTGGTGAACCGGCTCTCCATCCAGGCCCGCGAGGATGCGATCCGCTACGCGCGCGAGGAGCTGCAGGAGGCCGAAGAGCATCTGCATTCGCTCCGCCAGCGCCTTACCGAGTTCCGCCGCGCCAACCGCATCGTCGATCCGACCGCGGACGTGGCCGGGCAGATGGGTCTTCTGAACGCGCTCCAGGCCGAGCTCGCCCAGGCGCTGGTCGAGCGCGACGTCCTGAGCAGCTTTGCCGACCAGCGCGATCAGCGGATGATCCAGGCCAACCGCCGCATCGAGGCGATCACCGCCCGCATCGACGAAGAGCGCACCAACCTCGGCGTCGCAGGGGGGGCCGAGGGCGCACTCTCGGACGTGATCGGCGCCTACGAGGAGCTGCGCGTCGACCTCGAATTCGCCAATGCCGCCTATACCCAGACGCTGGCCGGGCTGGCCGGGGCCCGGGCCGAGGCGCGCCGCCAGTCGCGCTATCTCGCACCCCATATCCAGCCGACGCTCGCCGAAAGTTCGCTCTATCCGCGCCGCGGCCTGATCGCCGGACTGGTCGGGCTGTTCCTCATGCTGGGCTGGGGCATCGTGATGCTGGTCTATTACAACGTCCGCGACAACCGGTGACGGCGCGGCGGGACTGAACCGCAGGAGGCAGGTGGGATGGCCGAACCGATCACGATAGGCGCGCTGGTGGCCGCCGCCCTCGCCGCCGGCGCGGTAGAGGCCGGCAAGGGGGTGCTCGGCGCCGCCGCGAAGGATGCCTATGCGGGGCTGAAGGCCCTCGCCGCCCGCGTGCTCGGCCCGGCCGCCGAGCAGCTCGAGGCAAAGCCCGAGTCCGACAACCGCGCCGGCGTGGTCGCCGAGCTGGTCGAGGAGCAGCCCGCCGAGGTTCAGGAGAGTCTGCGCGCCCTCGCCGAGGCGCTGCGCGGCGCCCTCGCCGCCGAGGGCAGGGGAGCCACGATCGACAACCGCATCACCGTGATCGCCACCGGCGGCAGCGTGGCGGCCGGGCGCGACGTCAACATCGGCGCGATGCCGCCTCGCAGCGCGGCGGATTGAGCGGGCTGACGCAGGTCACCGCGAGCGACGGCGGCGTCGCCGCCGGGCGCGACGTCAACATCGGCATCCGGCCCGAACAGTTGCCCGCCCTCATCGCCGCGGCGACCGCCCCGCTCGAACGCATGCAGGCCCACCAGCGCGCCGAGATCGCCCAACTCGCGGGCCGGCTCGGTGCCAGTGACGGCCTGCTCCGCGCGGTACTGCTCTCGCTGGGCGAGCACGCCGACGATATCCCGGTGGACGACCTCCCGGCCCGCGTCTCGGCCCTGGTTGCCGAGCGCCGGGAACTCGCCGCGCGGCAGGATCGGCGCGGTCCGGACGACGACCTGCGCCTCGCCGCCCTCGACCGCGACCTCTCCGCGGCGCTTGCGGCCGGCGACGACGCCCGTGCGACACGGCTCCTGATCGAGAAGCGCGACCTCAAGGCCGCCGCCGCGCGCCAGCGTGACCTCGCCGCCGAGCGGCTGCGCATCGCCGCCCTGAGCGACCTGCGCGATGCGGCCGAGGCCGAGGAAATGCTGGCCGATCTGGCGCTTGCGCGGCTGCGCTATCGCGAGGCGGCGGCGCATTTTGCCGCCGCGGCGGACGTCCTGCCGATGGATGCGATGTTCGCCCCCGCCCGGCGCGAGATGGGCGACCGCGCGATCGAGGCGCTCTACCTCCAGGGCACCGAATTCGGCGATGACGAAGCGCTTCGCATCGCTGTGGCGATGCTGGAGCGCATGCTCGGGCAGGATTCTGGCGACGAGACCCCCGCCGCGATCGGGCTGCGCCATGTCCGCCTCGGCGCGGCGCTGCAGGCGCTGGGCGAGCGCGAGTCCGGAACCGCCCGGCTGGAGGAGGCCGCCGCCCTCCTGCGCGGGGCGATCGCGATGCTCGATCCGGCAGATGCACCGCTGGTCAGGGCCTCGGCACAGAACAATCTCGGCAACGTTCTGGTGACACTCGGCCGCCGCAATGTCGGCACGCAGGATCTCGATGAGGCGATCAGGGCCTTTGACCACGCGCGCGGCACATTCACGCGCGAGACGACGCCCCGTCAGTGGGCGATCATCGAGATGAACCGCGGAACCGCGCTTGCGCTTCTGGGGACGCGACGGGCGGACCCAGAGGCGCTCGCCGCCGCGCTGGATCCATTCCGCGGGGCGCTCGAGGAACTGCCCCGTGCTGTGTATCCGCTCGACTGGGCCCTCATCCAGAACAACATCGGCAACGTGCTGGCCGCTCTCGGCGGGGCGTCGGGCGATGCGGGTCAGCTCCGCGGGGCCGTGAGCGCATATCGTGCAGCGCTCGAGGAACGCACCCGCGGGCGCGTGCCCCTCGACTGGGCCACCACCTGCAACAATCTCGCCGGCGTGCTGATCCAGCTCGGCAGGCTCGAGGGGCGGCGCGCGCATCTCGTCGACGCCATAGCCGCCTGCGAGGCGGCGCTGCAGGAGCGGCGCCGGGACCACGTGCCGCTCGACTGGGCGCTCAGCCAGGCCAACCTGTCCTCGGCGCTGCTGGGTCTGGCCGAGCTCGACGAGACCGCCACACCGCTGCCCTACGCGCTCGCCGCCCTGCGGGCCGCGCTGGAGGAATGGCACCCGGACCGGGTGCCGGGCGAATGGGCCTCCGCCCTGACCAACCTCGCGGTGATCCTGCTCGCGCTCGGCAAGTTCGAGGCCGACCCCGCCCGCATCGCCGAGGCCGCCGAGGCCTGCCGTACCGTGCTCGCTGCCCCCGCATCGGCCGATCAGCCCCATATACGGGCGCTGGCGGACAAGACCCTGGGATCCGCACTTGCCTCACTCGGCGGGCGCTGACGACCCAATCCCGACTCGTCTTGTCTACATACGCTTTCCATACGCGTTCTGTATGCTTTCCATACACGCCGCGCGGCCCATTTCCCGCGGTCTTCGCGATCATCCGCCGCAGCTTAACCCTGCCGCGGATTAGTCTGGACGGAAGGCGGGTCCATCCCCTAAATCCCGGACCCATGGACATTCGCGCCACGGCCCTCCCCGACGTCAAGATCCTGACTCCCCGTCGTTTCGGGGATGCGAGGGGATTTTTCTCCGAGACCTGGAACGCGGGCCGCATGGCCGCAGCCGGGCTCGATCTCGCCTTCGTGCAGGACAACGAGAGCTTCTCGGCCAGGGCCGGAACCCTGCGCGGCCTGCACTACCAGGCGCCCCCCTTCGCCCAGACCAAGCTCGTCCGCGTAAATCGCGGCGCGATCCTGGACGTGGCCGTCGACGCCCGCCGCGGCTCGCCGACCTACGGGCGCTGGGTCGCCGAGGAGATCTCCGCCGAGAACGGCGCGCAGATCCTTGTTCCAAAAGGGTTTCTCCACGGCTACCTCACGCTGACCGAGGACGCGCTGGTGCTCTACAAGGTCGACAATCCCTATGACGCGGGCAGCGACGGCGGCGTCGCCTGGAATGACCCCGACATCGGGATCGACTGGGGCATCCCCGCCGATCAGGCGGTCCTGTCCGACAAGGACAGCAAGGCCCCCCGCTTCGCCGACTGGATCTCGCCCTTCGAGTACGGAGTGACCGCATGAAGCTTCTGGTGACCGGCGGCGCGGGCTTCATCGGCTCGGCCGTGGTGAGGCAGGCAATCGCCGACGGCCACGAGGTGGTGAATCTCGACGCGCTCACCTATGCGGCGAATCTCGCCAATCTCGACAGTGTCGCGGGCTCGAACCGCTACGCCTTCGTCCATGCCGACATCCGCGACCGCGCCGCCCTCGACCGCATCTTCGCCGAGCACCAGCCGGGCGCCGTGATGCACCTGGCCGCCGAGAGCCATGTCGACCGCTCGATCGACGGCCCCGCCGCCTTCGTCGACACCAATATCAACGGCACCTACACGCTGCTCGAGGCCGCGCGCGCCTATTGGGCCGGCAGCCGGGATTTCCGCTTCCACCACATCTCGACCGACGAGGTCTTCGGCACGCTGGGGCCGGAGGGCAAGTTCACCGAAGAGACGCCCTACGCGCCCAACTCGCCCTATTCGGCGTCGAAGGCCGCATCCGACCACCTGGTGCGCGCTTGGGGCGAGACCTACGGCCTGCCGGTGGTCATGTCGAACTGCTCGAACAACTACGGCCCGTTCCATTTCCCCGAGAAGCTGATCCCGGTCGTGATCCTGAACGCCCTCGCCGGCCGCGAGATCCCGGTCTACGGCGCCGGCGAGAACGTCCGCGACTGGCTCTATGTCGAGGACCACGCCACAGCACTCCTCGCGGTCGTCCAGCACGGACGGCTTGGCGAGAGTTACAACATCGGCGGCAATGCCGAGGCGAAGAACATCGACATCGTCCGCGCGATTTGCGCCATCCTCGACGAGACGCATCCGGGCGCCGCGCCGCATGATCGGCTGATCACCCATGTCACCGACCGGCCGGGGCATGATTTCCGCTATGCGATCGACGCGACCAAGATCCGCGACGAACTCGGCTGGGAGCCCTCGGTGACGCTCGACGAGGGCCTGCGCCGCACGGTCGCCTGGTACATCGACAATGCCCCCTGGTGGCAGGCGATCCAGGCCCGCGGCCACGATATGAAGCGGATCGGGCTCAAGCAGGCGCAGGGCTGATGCGCGTCCTCGCCTTCGGCACGACGGGCCAGGTCGCCCGTGAACTGGCCCGTTCGGCGACGTCGCGCGGGATCGCGCTGACCGCGCTCGGCCGGGACGAGGCCGACCTGACCGATGCCGAGGCCTGTGCCGCGGCCATCATGGCGGCGGACGTGGATGCGGTGATCAATACCGCTGCCCACACGGCCGTCGACCGCGCCGAGAGCGAGCCGGACCTCGCCCATGCGATCAATGCCGCGGCACCCGGCGCCATGGCGCGGGCGGCGGCGGCGCGGGGCCTGCCCTTCGTGCATGTCTCGACCGACTACGTCTTCAATGGCAAACCCGGAAAGCCCTGGCGCGAGGACGACGCCCCGGCGCCGCTCAGCGTCTATGGCGCGAGCAAGCTCGCCGGCGAGCAGGCCATCACTGACGCCGGCGGCACCAGCGCGATCCTGCGCACGGCATGGGTCTTCTCGGCCCATGGCGGCAATTTCGTCAAGACCATGCTCCGCCTCGGCGCTGAGCGCACCCACCTGCGCATCGTCGACGACCAGCGCGGTGGCCCAACCGCGGCGGCCGATATCGCCGAGGCACTGCTGACCATGGCCGACGCGCTCGCGGCGGGACGCGGCACAACCGGCGTCTTCCATTTCGCCGGCGCCCCTACGGTGTCCTGGGCCGATTTCGCCGAGGCGATCTTCGCCGCCCGCGGCGGCCCGGCGCCTTCGGTAGAGCGCATCCCCTCGAGCGCCTATCCGGTGCCGGCGGAGCGGCCGAAGAACTCGGCCCTCGACTGCACCCGCATCCGCGAGGCTTACGGCATCGGCCAGCCGGACTGGCGCCCGCGCCTCCTCGAGGTCATCGGAGAGCTGACATGAGCGACACGCCTGCCCGCAAGGGCATCATCCTTGCCGGCGGCTCGGGCACCCGGCTCTATCCGATCACCCATTCGCTGTCGAAGCAGCTGCTGCCGCTCTACGACAAGCCGATGATTTACTATCCGCTCACCGCGCTGATGCTGGCGGGCCTGCGCGAGATCGCCATCATCACCACGCCGGCGGACCAGGAACAGTTCCGCCGCCTGCTGGGTGACGGCAGCCAGTGGGGGATGCATATCGACTACATCGCCCAGCCGAAGCCCGAGGGGCTGGCCCAGGCCTATCTGCTGGCCGAGGAGTTCCTGGCGGGGGCCTCGTCGACCATGGTTCTCGGCGACAACATCTTCTTCGGCCACGGCCTGCCAGAGATGCTGCAGTCGGCGGGTTCGCGGCCCGAGGGCGGCACGGTCTTCGGCTACCAGGTCTCGGACCCGGAGCGCTACGGCGTGGTGGCCTTCGACGGCGAGGGGCGCGTGCTTTCCATCGAGGAGAAGCCCAAGGCGCCCAAATCGCATTTCGCCGTCACCGGGCTCTACGTGCTCGACGGCAGTGCGCCGGCACGCGCGGCTCGGGTGAAGCCGAGCGAACGGGGCGAGTTGGAGATCACCGATCTCCTCAACCAGTACCTGACCGACGGGCTGCTCCGGGTCGAGCGCATGGGGCGCGGCTTCGCCTGGCTCGACACGGGCACGCACGCCAGCCTCCTCGATGCGGGCAACTTCGTGCGCACCATCGAGGAACGGCAGAACCTGAAGGTCGGCTGCCCAGAGGAGATCGCCTACGGGCAGGGCTGGATTTCGGGCTCGGAGCTGCGGGCGCTGGCCGAGCCGTATCTCAAGACCGAATACGGGCGCTATCTCGTGCGGGTCGCCGAGGGCGGCTGAGACGATTTCCGACTGACGACAGAGAGGGCCGAGTTGTGCCCTGGCGCGGGTGCGCACATGTGCGCAAAAAATATCCCTTTGATATATAAGGGGTATTTAGGGCCGCTAAGCATTAGGAAAGCGTCGTTAACGCGCTGAGCCGCCGCGGTTCCGTGTCATGCGCCGGTGGCGGTCGACAGCAGCCACAGCCCGAAGACGGTGTAGAGCACCATCAGAACGGTCATCGGCAAATGGGCCAGCGCGCGGCCGGGCGCGGCCATCTTCAGCCCGAGCAGCACCGCCAGCAGATGCGCCCCAAGGATGAAGGCGAATTGCGCGTTCCAGATCGCCCGCACCGCGGCATGGTCGGCCAGCATCCCGAACGAGACCCAGTTCGGTCCCAGGCCCAACGGGTTCCAGCCGCGATCCAAGGGATCGCCAAGAGCGACGATCGCGTATTGCCCATCCGTCAGCAGGGCGACGAGGTAATGCGCGGCATGGTACCCCGCAGCGATCGGCAGGAAGCTGAGCATCCAGGGACCAACCTCCTCGCGAAACGGCGCCGCGGCCCCTGTCAGCCATCGCCCGAGGGCGATGGCGCCGAGGATCGACGCGGCCACCAGCGCCCATGTCGCGAGCAGTCCGGCGGTGTTCACGCCCTGCACCGCCGAGCGGCCGGGAAATTCCAGCGGGTTCACCCCGATCAGCCCCAGCCACCAGAAGGTCTTGGACAAGCCGTCAAAGCTGACGGCCGCCAGCGCCAGGGTGACGAAGGCCGCCGATGAGGCCGTGAGGGGAGCCATGCGCAGGATCTGCGTCCCGGGCAGGCCGGCCATCAGCCGGTAGCGGGTGCCGTCTGTCTCACGCCACAGCGGCGCGATGCGGCCGACGAAGCCGAAATAGACCGCGAAGGTCTCGCCTTCGTCGAGCCAGTCCTCGCCCTCCAGCACGCCGAGCACGAAGACCAACAGCCAGTAGCCGGTAACCACGCGCGCGAGCACCGCCGGGTCCGCAGGCGCCAGCGCCACGATCTCGAACCAGGCGAAGGCGAACAGCCCCGCAACCGCCGGCCAGCGGCCGAGGCGCCCGAGCCCGATAGCGTCCTCGCGTCCCAGCAGGCGGCGCGCGGCCCGGACCGGGCCGTGCCAGGGATTGAGCGGGCGGAAAAGGTCGCCCATGAGGATGCTCGCCAGCGGCAGGCCGACCCAGAAGAGCGTCCAGATGCTCAGCACCAGAAGGTTGTGCAGCGGATCGCGGCTGCCGAGAAAACCGATGGCGACCAGCGCGGCGAGGGCGAGGCAGGCGAGCCAGCTGGCTACCGCCCGCGGCACCAGCTGGCGGCACTCCACGAGCAGGCGCGCCCGCGGCTCCGGCAGGCTTCGGGCGAGCGCGCCGGCAATCGCGGTCAGGACCACCGCCGCGGCGGCGCCCACGAGATAATAGCCGGTCGGCAGCGTCAGAACGACCGCCCGCTCGGCCGCATGGGCGAAAGCGGTGCCGGGCAGCGCCAGCAGGAGGGCAGGGGCGAGTACGCGGCCGCCCCACACCGCCGCCCGGCTCAGACTATGCCGCCGGCGATCAGGCGCTCGGCGATGCGGCGGAAGGCCAATGCCTCCGGGCTTTCGGGCTTCTCGGCCACCACCGGCCGGCCGCCGTCGCCGGCGAGGCGGACCGACAGGTCGAGGGGGATCTCGCCCAGAAAGGGCAAGCCGAGGCGTTCGGCCTCGGCCTTGGCGCCGCCGTGGCCAAAGATATGCGCCTCATGCCCGCAATTGGGGCAGACATAGGCGGACATGTTCTCGACGATGCCCAGTACCGGCACCCGCGTCTTCTCGAACATGTCGAGCGCCTTGCGCGCATCGAGCAGCGCCACGTCCTGCGGGGTCGATACCAGAATCGCGCCCGTGATCTGGAACTTCTGGCTGAGCGTCAGCTGGACGTCTCCGGTTCCTGGCGGCAGGTCGACGATCAGTGCGTCGAGATCGCCCCAGGCGACCTGGCCCATCAGCTGCTGCAGCGCGCCCTGAAGCATCGGCCCGCGCCAGACCACGGCCTCGTCCGCGCGCAGCATCAGGCCGATCGACATCATGGTGACGCCGTGGGCCTGCAGCGGCAGGATCGTCTTGCCGTCGGGCGACTGCGGCCGGGCGCTGACGCCCATCATCCTTGGCTGGCTGGGGCCATAGATGTCGGCGTCCAGCAGGCCGGTGCGCTTCCCGGCCATGGCGAGCGCCACGGCGAGGTTGGAGGCTACGGTCGACTTGCCAACCCCGCCCTTGCCGCTGGCGACCGCGATGATGCGCTTCACCCCCGACACCGCGACGGGGCCGGCCTGCGGCTCGGCGTGTCGGCCGATCTTCAGCGAGGGTGGGGGGCCGCCGGGGCCGGCGGCGGCAGGCTTCGCCGCTGGCCCGTGCGCGGTCAGGAGCGCGCTGACGGTGGAGACGCCGGGCAGGGCGGCAACGGCGGCCTCGGCGGCGGCGCGCACCGGCTCCAGCCGCGGCCCCTCGGCGGGATCGACCTCGAGCACGAAGCGCACAGCCCCGGCCTCGATGGCCAGTGCCCGCACGACATCGGCCTGGACGATGCTTTGGCCGCGCCCCGGCATCTCGATGGTGCCGAGGGCGGCTAGGACGGCTTCGCGGGTGACGGACATGATTCGCTCGCCTCATTCGTTCCCCGGGCGGGGTGGTCGGGCTTTAGATCGGAGGTTGCGCCGGAAGGGGCAAGGGTGTTCCTGGCGGTCGCCGGGTCATGCTGCGCCGCCAGAGTCCGCGTGCGGTGGTGACAGCCGGCTGCGCGATTTCCAAAACTCATTTTATAACAAAATATTAAAGGCCATGCGCGCGGTGCATAGCGGGTCTGCTTACCCTCCGGTTGCGACAGGCTCACTTACGTATATATTGCATTGCAACAACCGAGGGAACGCCTCCCCCGTAGCCGAAAGGCACTTGAAGGAGATTGAAGATGACAACTCGCACCGCCGACGCCGGCCGCGGGTTCCTTGCCGAAGCGACGCTCGCGCCGAGCCGCTGGGTCGCCGAGATCGCGCAGGCTTGGACCCTGTTCCGGGAGTACCACCGGACGCTTGCCGAGCTCAATGCCATGTCCGACCGCGATCTGGCCGACATCGGCATCACCCGGCTTTCCATCCGCGATATCGCCCGCGAGGCGGTTTACGGCCAGTAACGCACCGCGCCACCCCCGATCCGCCCGGAACAGGCGCTCGCGGCACAGGTGGCGCAGACACGAACGGAGACTGAAATGGCACATGCACTTACCCTCGACGCCGGCCTGTCCCGGCAGGACCCTGCCAGCGGCTTCATCGCGCGCATTCGCAAGGCACTGGCCGACCGGATGCTCGTCCAGCGGACGCGCGCCGAACTCGGCGGCCTGAATGATCGCGACCTCGCCGATCTCGGCATCAGCCGCGCCGATATCGGGTGGATCGCCCGCGAGGCTGTCTACGGCGCCTGACGGGCGCAGATTGCGAGACCCGCGAAGGGGCCGGACATCACGTCCGGCCCTTCGTCTTTTCGAGCGGCCTCAGAGCCGTAGCCATTCGGCATACGCACCCCCCATAATCCCGCGCTTGACGCCTGCCGTGCTCTGCTCAATGCTTTGGTAAAGCGATTCACTAAAGCGGTTGTGCAGCCTGATGGCGCCCTTGCCACAACGACGGTCGGGCCTGAGAGACGTCGCGCGGCTGGCCGGCGTGTCGACGACGACCGTGTCGCGCTTCGTCAACGGCCAGATCACGCTGCCGGACACGACCTCGGGGCGGATCGTCGAGGCGATGCGCAGGCTCGAATACCGCCCTAATCCGCATGCACGCCGTCTCAGCACCGGCCGCTCGGACACGATCGGGCTGGTGGTGCCCGACATCGCCAACCCGTTCTTCGCGCGGATGGCCGCCGCGATCGAGGCCGAGGCCGATGCCCGCGGCCTTCAGCTGGCGCTCTTCGCCACGTTGAACCGGCCCGGGCGCGAGCGCGCCTATCTCGAGGCGCTGTCGCGCAATCATGTCGACGGGCTGATCTTCGCCACCAACCATGCCGATCACGGCGATCTGCACGAATTCATCAACGCCACGGGGCGCGTTGTGATCGTCGATGAGGATGTCGCGGGCGCCGAGGCGCCACGGCTCTTCTGCGACAATTTCGAGGGCGGGCGGCAGGCCGGCGCCCATCTGGCTGGCCTCGGGCACCGGCGGGTCGCCTATCTGGGAGCGGGGCCGGAGATGCTGAGCGGTCGGCGGCGCATCGAAGGTCTGCGGGCCGGGCTGGCGCCGACTGCCGAGGTTGTGGCTTTCCCCTGTGACTACACGCGCGAGGGCGGGGTGGCAGCCGCTCGCGCCTTCATCGCCGCGGGGCGGCCGGCGACGGCGATCTTCGCTGCTGCCGACGAGGTGGCTATCGGCCTTCTGCAGGTGCTGCGCGAGGTGGGGCTTTCTGTCCCCGGCGATGTGTCGGTGATCGGCTTCGACGATGTCGTGCCCCTGCATCTCTTTGATCCCCCGCTCACCGCGGTGCGCCAGCCGATCGAGTCGATCGGGCGGCGCGCCGTCGAGATCCTGACGACCCCACCAGAGGAGGTCGCGGCCGCGACCGAGGTGCTGCTCGGGGTCGAGCTCATTCCGCGCGCATCCTGTGCGCCGGCAAAGAAAGACTGAACGACCAAACCAGCAGACGGAGGCACAACCATGAAACTGACCAGACGCACCACCACGATTGCCCTCACTGGCGCCGCGCTCATCGCGTTGACCGCGGGCGCCCAGGCTCAGGACACCAAGACCTTTGCCCTGGTGCAGATCAACCAGCAGGCGCTGTTCTTCAACCAGATGAACGCGGGCGCCGAGGATGCCGCCCGGGTCGCCGGCGCGAACCTTCTGATCTTCAATGCCAACAACGATCCGGCTGCGCAGAACAGCGCGATCGAGACCTATATCACCGAGGGCGTCGACGGGATCATCGTCGTCGCGATCGACGTGAATGGCATCATGCCGGCGGTGGAACAGGCCGAGGCGGCCGGCATTCCGGTCGTGGCCGTGGACGCGGTCCTGCCCGAGGATGGGCCGCAGATCGCGCAGGTCGGCGTCGACAATGCCGAGGCGGGCGCTGACATCGGTCGTTTCTTCGTCGACTACGTCGCGGCCTCCGGCGGCAGCGCCAAGATCGGCAGCGTCGGGGCGCTTAACTCCTTCATCCAGAACATCCGCCAGGAGGGCTTCGACAGCGTCGTGAACGGCGCCGCCGGCATCGAGAACGCCGGCATCGTCGACGGGCAGAACGTGCAGGACATCGCGCTTGGCGCGGCCGAGAACCTGATGACGGCCAATCCCGACCTCACCGCGATCTATGCCACCGGCGAGCCGGCGTTGCTTGGCGCCGTGGCCGCGGTCGAGAGCCAGGGCCGCCAGGACACGGTCGGTGTCTTCGGCTGGGACCTCACGCCGAGCGCCATCGCCGGCATCGATGCGGGCTATGTGAAGGCGGTCGTCCAGCAGGATCCGGCTGGCATGGGCGCCGCGGCGGTCGAGGCGCTCGATGCGGTCACCTCTGGCGGAACGGTCGACCGGATCATCAGCGTGCCGATCACCATCGTCACGCAGGAGAACGTCGACGGCTTCCGCGCGATGTTCCAGTGACGTCAGAGGCCACATCGCTTCGGGGGGAGGAGACCTCCCCCCGGGTCCCGCGGGCGAGACTGCGCGGCATCGTCAAGAGCTTCGGCTCGGTCGAGGCGCTGCGCGGGGTCGATCTCGACCTCTGGCCGGGCGAATGCCTCGGCCTCGTCGGCGACAATGCCGCCGGCAAGTCCACTTTGACCAAGGTTCTCTCGGGCACCTACATTCCCGATGGGGGCACGATCGAGATGGACGGCCGCCCGCTCGCGCTGCGCGGACCGGCGGATGCGCGCGCCGCCGGTATCGAGATGGTCTTCCAGGACCTCAGCCTCTGCGACCACATCGACGTGGCCGGCAACCTGTTTCTGGGTCGCGAGCCGACCCGGGGCCCGTTCCTCGACCGCCAGCGGATGCAAGAGGAGGGCCGGCGGATGCTCGAGGCGCTGGAGATCCGCATTCCCCGCCTCACCGCGAAGGTCGAGATGCTCTCCGGAGGCCAGCGCCAGGCGATCGCCATCGCCCGCGCCGCCGCCTTCGAGCCGCGCGTCCTCATCATGGACGAACCGACATCCGCGCTCGCCGTCGCCGAGGTCGAGGCGGTGCTCGCGCTCATCAACCGGGTGAAGGCGAAGGGGGTCGCCGTCGTGCTGATCACGCATCGTCTGCAGGACCTCTTCCGCGTCTGCGACCGGATCGCGGTCATGTACGAGGGCACGAAGGTGGCCGAACGCGCCATACAGGATACCCACCTCGACGACCTGGTGCGGCTCATCGTCGGCGAGAGGATGCACTGATGGCCTATACCGAACGCCGCCAGGGAAGCGCCTGGCTCGACCACCTGGCCGAGAACGCGCAGGTCCTGTCGATCCTTGCCTTCTTCATCGCCTGCCTGGTGGTCTTTACGCTCGGAAGCTCGAACTTCCTGACCATCAACAACTTCCTCAACATCCTGCGGCAGGCCGCGCCGATTCTGATCGTCGCCGTCGCCATGACATTCGTGATCGTCACCGCCGGGATCGACCTCTCGGTCGGCAGCACCGTGGCGCTGGTGAACGCCGTATGCGCGATTCTGCTGGCGGCGGGCCTGCCCTGGGTGGTGGTCGTGCTCGCCATGCTCGTCTTCGGTGCTCTGGTCGGGGCGTCGCAGGGCTGGTTCATCGCCTATCAGGGCATCCCCGCGTTCATCGTGACGCTGGCGGGTCTCTCCATCCTGCGCGGCATCGCGCTCTGGCTGACCGAGGGCTTCTCGATCCCGATCCCCCAGCTTCCGGGCTTCTACGCCATCGGGCGCGGCTCCTTCCTCGGAATGCCGGTCCCCGCCCTGATCGCCGTGGCGGTTGTGGTGCTCGGTATTCTCGTGCTGCAGACGACGAAATACGGCCGCCAGGTCGTCGCCGTCGGCTCGAACCCCGAGGCCGCCCGCCGCGTCGGCATGCCTGCCCGGCGTGTGATCGCCTCCGTCTATGCGATCACCGGCGCCGCCGCCGCACTCGCCGGCATCCTGATCGCCGCCCGCCTCGGCTCGGGTTCGTCCAACGCCGCCGTCGGCTTCGAGCTGCAGGTGATCGCGGCCGTCGTTCTCGGGGGCACCTCGCTGATGGGTGGGCGCGGCACGATCCTCGGCACCACGCTCGGGGCGCTGACCATCGCCGTCATCGGCAACGGGCTCATCCTGATGCATATCTCGCCCTTCTTCACCCAGATCGTCACCGGCGCGATCATCCTCGTCGCCATCTGGCTCAACACACGCATCTTCTCCGCCCGCCTCTCGCCGCGGAGGCGCAAGTCGTGAGCGAGCTCTCCCCGGCCCATGTCCGATCCGGACAGGTGATGACCGTCACCGGCCCCGTCCCGGTGGCGGCTCTCGGCCTGACGCTGATGCACGAGCACATCCTCAACGACTGCTCCTGCTGGTGGAACCGCCCCGAGCCCGACCGCGCCTGGCTGGCGGACGCCCCCCTGACGCCGGACATCCTCTGGGAACTGCGCCAGGACCCCTTCGTCAACCGCATAAATATCGCGCTCGACGACGAGGCGGCGGCGGTCGACGAGCTGAAGCTGTTTGCCCGGCACGGCGGCGCCACCGTCGTCGACCCCACCTGTCGCGGGATCGGCCGCGACCCGGCGGCCCTGCGCCGCATCTCGGCCGCCACCGGACTCAATATCGTGATGGGCGCGGGATACTACCTGCAGAGCTCGCATCCATCCGAGGTCGCGGCGCTGTCGGCCGATGCCATCGCAGACCAGATCACCGCCGAGGCGATCGACGGCGTGGATGGCTCGCGCATCGGCCTTATCGGCGAGATCGGCGTGTCATCGGAGTTCACCCCTGACGAGCGCAAGTCGCTGGTCGGGGCCGCCCGCGCGCAGGTGCGCACCGGCCTGCCGCTGATGGTCCACCTGCCGGGCTGGTACCGCCTCGCCCATGAGGTTCTGGACCTCGTCGAGGCCGAGGGGGCCGATCTCCGCCACACGGTTCTCTGTCACATGAACCCGAGCTGGGACGATTTCGCCTACCAGTCATCGCTGGCCGCGCGCGGCGCCTTCATCGAATACGACATGATCGGCATGGATTTCTTCTACGCCGACCAGCAGGTGCAGTGCCCGAGCGACGACGAGGCCGCCCGCGGCATCATGGCGCTGGTCGACGCCGGCCATGCCGACCGCATCCTGCTCAGCCATGACGTGTTCCTGAAGATGATGCTCACCCGGTATGGGGGGAACGGCTATGCCTTCGTCTCCCGCCACTTCCTGCCGCGCCTCGTGCGCCACGGGCTTGACCCGGCGGCGGCGCGGGCGCTGATGACCGACAACCCCGCGCGCGTCTTCGACGCGGGCAACGAAACGGAGAAGTCATGAAGAACGTCCTGCTCGTCGGCGAGAGCTGGGTCAGCTCTGCCACCCACTACAAGGGCTTCGACCAGTTCGGCTCCGTCACCTTCCACCTCGGCGCTGAGCCGCTGGTCAAGGCGCTGAAGGGCTCGGAGTTCGAGCTGACCTACATGCCCGCCCATGAGGCCGCCGAGGGCTTCCCCTTCGAGGCCGAGGGCCTGGCGAAATACGACGCGATCATCCTCTCGGATATCGGTGCCAACACACTGCTGCTGCCCCCCGCCGTCTGGTTGCACTCCCGGACCGTCCCGAACCGCCTGAAGCTTATCCGCGACTGGACCGCGCAGGGCGGGGGCCTGCTGATGTGCGGCGGCTATTTCAGCTTCCAGGGCATCGACGGCAAGGCGCGCTGGCGCCGCACCCCGGTCGAGGAGGTCCTGCCCGTCACTTGCCTGCCCTGGGACGATCGCATCGAGATCCCCGAGGGCTGCGCCGCCGACCTCGTCGCGCCGAACCATCCGGTGCTGGCCGGTATGACCGGTGACTGGCCGGCGCTGCTCGGGGTCAACGAGGTCGAGGTGAAGGAGGGCACCGAGGTGCTTGCCCGCCTCCCCGCCGATCAGGGCGGCCATCCACTGTTGGTGCTGGGTGGCCATGAGCGAGGCCGCACCGCCGCCTGGACGAGCGACATCGGCCCGCACTGGCTCTCGCCCGCCTTCTGCGAATGGGAGGGCTACGGGCGGCTCTGGAAGAACCTGCTTGGCTGGCTCACCGAGCGGACATGATAGCGGAGAGCTCCTCGGCCGAGGGCAGCGCCGCGAAGGCGCCCGCCCGGGCGACGGTCAGCGCCGCCGCCCGCGCCCCGGCGGCGAGAGCATCCGCATCGAGCCGCCATCCCCGCGGCGCGGCATGGGCGAGTGCGGCGGCAAAAAAGGTATCCCCTGCGCCAGTCGGATCGACCACCTCGGCCTGCACCGCCGGCACCAGCCGTGGCCCATCAGGCGCGATCAGGACCGCGCCTGCGGCACCGCGCGTCAGCACGATCTGGCGGGGCCCGGTAGCCGGCAGGGCGCCGTCGCCGATGCCGAAGGCCCGCGCTTCGGAACCGTTCACGCAGAGAATGTCGACCTCCGCGAACAGCTCCTCCATAGCAGGGTCAACCGGCGAGGGATTCATCGCCACCACCGCACCCGCCGCTTTCGCGGCGCGCACCGCCGCCGAGGTCGCCAGCAGGCTCAGGTTCCCCTGCAACAGGCACAGATCGCCCGGCACCGCCTCCGCCAGCGCCGTGGTGACCTTGGCAGGATCAAGCGCATCAGCGGCATCACGCGTGGTCAGAACGGCGTTCTCGCCCGCCTGGCTCACCAGCACGATGGTCCAGTCGGTCTCGGCCGCGACCTCGATCAGTCCCTCCGCCAGCCCCTCTGTCGCCAGCGCGGCGCGCAGGGCGGCACCCCGGGCGTCGGGGCCCAGCGGGGCGACCAGCCGCACGGGTATGCCCGCGCGCGCCAGCACCACCGCCTGGTTGGCGCCCTTTCCGCCCGGGCCAGCAGCGCCGCGGCGCATATGCACCGAGGCGCCGGGCTCTGGCAGTGCCGCGAGATGCAGCGCCTCGTCCCATACCGCATTGCCGACTACGAAGGCACGAACCACAAGGCACTCCCGATGACAGTGATATCCGACCGCCCCGCCAGCGCGATACGCGACATCTTCGGCACCGACAAGGCGCTGATCGGCGTGGTCCACTGCCCGCCGTTTCCCGGCAGTCCGCGCTATCGCGGTGAGAGCATCGGGGCCATCTACGACGCCTGCGTGCGCGATGCCGTCGCCTATATGGAGGGCGGGCTCTCGGGACTGATCGTCGAGAACCACGGCGACATCCCCTTTGCCAAGCCCGAGGACCTGACACCCGAAACTGCCGCCTGCCTCGCGGTGGCGACGGACCGGATCATCACCGCGACGGGCGCCCCGACCGGCATCAACGTGCTCGCGAACGCTGCCATCCACGCTCTCGCCGTCGCGGCCGCGACCAGCGCGCGCTTCATCCGCGTGAACCAGTGGGCGAATGCCTACGTGGCGAACGAGGGCTTCATGGAGGGGCGCGCCGGCGAGGCGCTGCGCTACCGCAGCCTCCTTCGTGCCGAGGGTGTGCAGATCTTCGCGGACGCGCACGTGAAGCACGGTGCCCATGCGATCACCGCTGACCGTTCGATCGCCGAGCTTGTGCGCGACGTCGCCTTCTTCGACGCCGATGCGGTGATCGCCACCGGACAGCGCACCGGCGACGTGGCGACGTCGGACGAGATCGGCGAGATCCGCTCCGCAACGCATTTGCCGCTTCTCGTCGGCTCCGGAGTCACGCAGGACAACGTCGCCGGCATCCTTGCGATGACCGACGGCGTCATCGTCGCCTCCAGCCTGAAGCACGACGGCGTCTGGTGGAATCCTGTCGATCCCGCCCGCGTCCGCAGCTTCGTCGCCCGCACTCGCGGCTGACGACGCAGCTACTCTCTATTCCTGCTGGAAGCCCGGGCGGGACGCCCCCTAAGCCAGGGGGGCGTCTTGGGTTCCTCAATCCGGGACACGCTGGGTCCCGAAGGAGCCCCCGGTGGGCTCAGAGTCGGCGTTCGACCATCAGCTTCTTGATCTCGGCGATGGCCTTTGCCGGGTTCAGGTGCTTGGGGCAGGTCCGCGCGCAGTTCATGATCGTGTGGCAGCGGTAGAGCTTGAACGGATCCTC
>CAYLHK010000006.1:65792-68933 GCA_964383295.1 uncultured Rhodovulum sp. | reverse complement strand
CCATCTTGTAGCCGACGTCGATGATGGCCTGTCCGGCCTCGATCGCGAGCACGGTGCCCTTTACGACCGACCCCTCATCGGGGGTTTCCAGCTCGAAGCTCTCGTTGAGAAGGGCTTCGAAATCTTCCATGGTTGCCGCTGATGGCATTAAAAGTTCTCCAAAACGGTTGCTGGCCAGACGGTTGGATCCGCCGGTCTTTGATGGGGCGTCGTGCGGGCTTGCGCGGATGTCTGGAAACGACAAACGTCCGTTCAGGGCGTATCAGGCCCCGTCCGGACGCAAACGTTCCCCCACATGGGCGATCGCCGCGGCGACGGCCGCGTCTATAGACATATCCGTGGTGTCGAGCAAGAGCGCATCGGGCGCCGCCACCATCGGCGCCGTCTCGCGCCCCGCATCGCGCGCATCTCGGGCGCGCAGCTCGGCCAGGACTTGCGCGAGGCTCTGTGCCTCGGGCGCCTCGGCGTGGCGCCGCGCCGCGCGGGTCTCGTCCGAGGCAACCACGTAGAGCTTCGCCTCGGCCTGCGGGCAGATCACCGTGCCGATGTCGCGCCCGTCGAGCACCGCGCCGCCCTCGCGCCGGGCAAAGCGGCCCTGGAAATCGAGCAGCGCTGCGCGCACCTCGGGCAGGGCGGCGACGCGCGAGGCGGCAGAGGCCGCCCGCGGCGCGCGCAGCCCCTCGCGCTCCAGATCCTCCGGCACCAGCCGGCGCGCGATCTCGGCCGCCCAGTGCGGATCGACCACCCCGCGCCCGTCCTCCATCGCCTGCAGGCCAACGGCGCGATAAAGCAATCCGGTATCGAGATGCGCAAAGCCGAAATGCGTCGCCACCGCGCGCGCGATCGTCCCCTTGCCCGAGGCCGCCGGCCCGTCGATCGCGACGGTGAAGATCAAGCCAGCGCCTCCGCGCCCACATCCGTTTCGATCGTCGCGCCAAGCGCGCGCATCAGCGGCACGAAGCCGGGGAAGCTCGTCGCGATCGGCCCGCCGTCGTCAACGGTGATCGGCGCCTTCGTGACAAGGCCGAGGCAGAGGAACGACATGGCGATCCGGTGGTCGAGCCGGCTCTCCACCGTCGCCCCGCCCGATACCCCATCCGCGCCGCGGCCATGGACGATCAGCACGTCCTCCTCCTCCTCGATCCGCACGCCGCAGGCTTCCAGCCCGCGCGCCATGGCGTCGATGCGGTCGCTCTCCTTGACGCGCAGCTCCTTCACGCCCCGCATCACCGTGCGTCCCTCGGCCGTGGCGGCCAGCGCCGACAGGATCGGGTATTCGTCGATCATCGAGGCCGCGCGCTCGGGCGGCACCTCGATCCCCTTCAGGCTGGCGAAGCGCACGCGCAGGTCCGCGACCGGCTCGCCGCCTTCCTCGCGCGGGTTCATCAGTTCGATATCCGCGCCCATCTCGCGCAACGTGTCATAGAGGCCCGCCCGGGTCGGGTTCAGCCCGATCCCCGGCACCAGGATATCCGATCCCGGCACCATGAGCGCCGCCACCACCGGAAACGCCGCCGAGCTGGGGTCGCGGGGCACCGCGATCACCTGTCCGCTCAGCTCCGGCTGGCCGGTCAGGGTGATGACCCGGCCTTCGGAAGTGATCTCGGTGCGGATCTTCGCGCCGAAGCCCCCGAGCATCCGCTCGGTATGGTCCCGCGTCGGCTCGCGCTCGATCACGACCGTCTCGCCCGGCGCGTTCAGCCCGGCCAGCAGCACGGCGGACTTCACCTGCGCCGAGGGCATCGGCGTGGTGTAATGCACCGGCATCGGATTGGCCGCGCCCACCAGCGTCAGTGGCAGGCGTCCCCGCCGCCGCCCGTGGGCTGCGGTCCCGAACAGCGCCAGCGGGTCGGTGATCCGCCCCATGGGCCGCGAGCGCAGGCTGGCATCGCCGGTAAAGGTGGCGCTGATGTCAGATGTCGCCATGGCGCCCATGATCAGCCGCACGCCGGTGCCGGAATTGCCGCAGTCGATCACGTCCTCGGGCTCCATGAACCCGCCGACACCGACGCCGTGCACCCGCCACTGGCCCTCGCCCAGACGCTCGACCGTGGCGCCGAAGGCCTGCATCGCGTGCCCGGTGTCGAGCACGTCCTGGCCTTCCAGAAGTCCGCTGATCCGCGTCTCGCCGACCGACAGCGCCCCGAGGATCAGCGCGCGGTGCGACACCGACTTGTCGCCGGGGATCTCGACGGTCCCCGTGAGCGGCCCGCCCGCCCGTGCCCGCATCGGCATCGCCTCGCCATGTCCCGACATTAACCGCCTCGCGTTCCGAACCTGCCCGTCTCATAGGGGATCGGGGCAGGGCGGTCCATGGGCGGATGCGGTCGCGGGAGGGGCGCGCGCGGCACCGGTCGCGCGCGTGTCCAGACCTTTCCTAATGGTAAATGAGTCCGAATACGCCCGTGATTACAACGGCTTGAAAATTGCGCACATGTGCGCACCCTGTGCGCGCACAGTTTTCCGGGGGTTGGCTCAGTCGACCCGTCGCCCGCTCGCGGCCTCGAACCCGTGGAAGGCGTCGGCCCGGGCATGCAGCAGGACGGTGCTGCCCTCGGCGAGCTCCGGGCGGCCCTGGGTGCGGGCGGTGATCGCCGCATCGAGCCCGTCCAGCCGCAGATAGAGATGCGTCTCCGCCCCCGCCGGCTCCAGCAGGTCGAGCACCGCGGGCAGCACCAGGTGCGCCCCCTCCGGCGCCTCCAGCGTCAGATCGTCGGGCCGCAGCCCGATCAGATCCGCGCCCCCCGGCCAGGCATCGGGCAGCGCGCCCGCGCGGGTCCGCAGATAGTCGGCCGGCAGGATGTTCATCGGCGGCGTCCCGATGAAGCCCGCCACGAACAGCGTCGCCGGCCGGTCATAGACTTCCGTCGGCGTCCCGATCTGCTCGACCCGCCCGGCGTTCAGCACCACCAGCCGGTCGGCCAGCGTCAGCGCCTCGATCTGGTCATGGGTGACATAGAGCGAAGTCGTGCCCAGCCTCCGCTGGAGCCGCCGGATCTCCACCCGCATCTGCACGCGCAGCTTCGCATCGAGGTTCGACAGCGGCTCGTCGAACAGGAACGCCGCCGGCTCGCGCACCAGCGCGCGCCCCATCGCCACCCGCTGGCGCAAGCCGCGCCAGCTTTCGGGCGGGCAGCGCCA
>CAYLHK010000006.1:0-65782 GCA_964383295.1 uncultured Rhodovulum sp. | reverse complement strand
GCCCGAAAGCTGGCGCGGCTTGCGCTGCAGGAAGTCGCCGATCTCCAGCATCGCGCTCGCCTCGCGCACCCGCCGGTCGATCTCGTCGCGCTTGATGCCCCGGTTGCGCAGCCCGTAGGCGAGATTGTCATAGACCGTCATGTGCGGGTAGAGCGCATAGTTCTGGAACACCATCGCGATGTCCCGCTCGGCCGGCTCCAGCTTGTTCACCACCCGCTCGCCGATCCTCAGCGTTCCGCTGGTGATCGTCTCCAGCCCCGCCACCATCCGCAGCAGCGTCGACTTGCCGCAGCCCGAGGGGCCGACCAGCACCACCATCTCGCCATCGGCAATGTCGAGCGAGATGCCCTTCACCGCCGGCTCGGTCGCGCCGGGGTAGGTCTTGACGAGGGTGTCGAGCGTGATCGTGGCCATGCTTATTTCTCGGTCTCGGTCAGGCCCTTCACGAAAAGGCGCTGCATCAGGAGGATGACGAGGATCGGCGGCAGGGCGGCGAGGACCACGGCTGCCATGACGAGCTGCCACTGCGGGTCGGAATCGGAAGCCGCCGCCATGCGCTGGATGCCCATGACGACCGTGTAATAGCTGGGATCCGTCGTCACCAGCAGCGGCCAGAGGTACTGGTTCCAGCCGTAGATGAACATGATCACGAACAGCGCCGCGATGTTGGTGATCGAGAGCGGCAGCAGGATGTCCTTGAAGAACTTCATCGGCCCCGCCCCGTCGACGCGGGCGGCTTCCATCAGCTCCTCCGGCACGGTCATGTAGAACTGCCGGAAGAGGAACGTCGCCGTGGCCGAGGCGATCAGCGGGATCGACAGCCCCGCGAAGGAATTCAGCATGCGCAGGTCGGCGATCACCTGATAGGTCGGGAAGATGCGCACCTCGACCGGCAGCATCAGCGTCAGGAAGATCAGCCAGAAGAAGAACACCCGGAACGGAAAACGGAAGTAGACGATGGCGAAGGCCGAGATGATCGAGATCGCGATCTTCCCGACCGCGATCGCCATCGCCATGATGAGCGAATTCCACATCATCCCCGCGATCGGCGGTGCGCCCGCCCGGCGCATGCCGGTGCCGAGCATGGCCGAGTAGTTCTCGATCATGTGGCTGCCGGGCGTCATCGGGATCACGCCGCGCAGAAAGGTGCCCGGTGCCTGCGTCGAGGCGATCAGCGCGACATAGACCGGAAAGACCACAACCGCGACGCCCAGGATCAGGATCAGGTGGGTCAGGAAGGACTGGAACGGGCGGTTCTCGACCATCAGTACTGCACCTTCCGCTCGATGTAGCGGAACTGGATCACCGTGAGCGCGATCACGATGCCCATCAGCACCACCGATTGCGCGGCCGAGGACCCCATGTTCTGGCCGATGAACCCATCGCTGTAGACCTTGAAGACGAGGATGTTGGTCGCCTGCGCCGGTCCGCCGCCCGTGGTCGCATGCACGACGCCGAAGGTGTCGAACATCGCATAGGTGACGTTGATGACCAGCAGGAAGAACGTCACGGGCGACAGCAGCGGAAAGACGATGGTCCAGAACCGCTTCATCGGCGAGGCACCGTCGATGGCGGCCGCTTCGAGCAGCGAATGCGGAATCGACTGCAAGCCGGCGAGAAAGAAGATGAAGTTGTACGCGATCTGCTTCCAGGCGGCGGCGACCACGATCAGGATCATCGCATCCCGCGACGAGGTGCGGTGGTTCCAGTCATAGCCCAGCATGTCGAGCATGTAGGGCAGGATGCCGATCGTCGGACTGAAGATGAACCACCACAGGATGCCCGCGATTGCAGGGGCGACCGCATAGGGCCAGACCATCAGCGTCGAATAGATGTCCTTGGCACGGATCAGCTTGTTGACCATCACCGCGAAGAGCAGCGCCAGCGACATGGACAACAGTGTCGTGCTCACCGCGAAGACGGCCGTGACCGAGAGCGAGTTCAGATAGCTCGGATCGGCGAACAATCGGCGGAAGTTGTCGAGGCCTACAAAGGTCACGCGGATGCCGAAGGCGTCCTGGCGCAGCACGGATTGATAGAGCGCCTGACCCGCGGGCCAGATGAAGAAGATCAGCGTCACGATGACCTGCGGGGCGAGCAGCGCATAGGGCAGCCATCCCGCGGGAAAGGTGGTTCGCTTGGTCTGCATGTCGGGACCCCGGGCGCGGCGGCGGCCGCCCGCAAATGGCGGGCGGCCGGGTTCGGGCTCAGTTCAGGGTCGCTTCGAAGTCGCGTAGCAACTGGTTGCCGCGTTGGGCGGCTGCGTCGGCCGCCTGCTGGCCGGTCTTCGCGCCAGTGATCAGCGCTTCCATCTCGTCTGAGATGACGTCGCGGATCTGCACCATGCTGCCGAAGCGCAGGCCGCGCGAGTTCTCGGTCGGCTCGTTCAGCGTCATCTGCTTGATCGAGGTGTCGGCGCCGGGGTTCGCGTCGTAGAATCCCTGGCTGCGGGTCAGCTCGTAGGCTGCCTCGGTGATCGGGAGATAACCGGTGGCCTGGTGCCACGCCGCCTGGACCTCGGGCTGCGAGAGGTAGGAGAAGAACTGGGCGATGCCCGCATACTCCTCGGGATCGTGGCCGGAGAGGACCCAGAGCGTCGCGCCGCCGATGATCGAGTTCTGCGGTGCGCCTTCTACATCGTCATAGATCGGCAGCATGCCGTGGCCGACCTCGAAGTCGGTGTTGGCCTGGATATTGGCACGGCCGGCCGAGCTCTCCATCAGGATCGCGCATTCGCCGCTGTAGAACTTTGGCCCCGCGTCCGGGCCGGGACCACCGCCCGCCCAGGAAAAGATCCCGTTCTGCTGCCAGGCCGCGAGGTTGTCCCAGTGCCGTGCAACCAGCTCGTTCTGGTTGAAGACCAGCTCGGTCTCGAAGCCGCCGAACCCGTTGCCCAGCGTGCCGAGCGGGATGTTGTGCAGCGCGGTGAGGTTCTCGAGCTGCACCCAGGACGGCCAGCGGGTGGTGAAGCCGCAGGGGGCGGCACCGGCGTCGAGGATCGTCTGCGAGAACTGTTCGACCTCATCCCAAGTGGTCGGCGGCGTGTCCGGATCGAGCCCCGCCGCCTCGAAGATCGCCTTGTTGTAATAGAGGATCGGGGTCGAGGAATTGAACGGGAACGACAGCATGTTGCCGTCGGGATCGGTATAGTAGCCGACGATCGCCGGCAGATAGCCCGACGGATCCCAGTCCATGCCATTGTCGGCCATCAGCTGGTAGATCGGATAGGTGGCACCTTCGGCGGCCATCATGGTGCCGGTGCCGACCTCGAAGACCTGGAGGATGTGGGGCTGTTCGCCGGCGCGGAAGGCGGCGATCGCGGCCGTCATCGATTCCGCATACTCGCCGCGGTAAAAGGGCGTGACCACATAGTCGGACTGACTGTCGTTGAAGCCCTGGGCAACCTCTTCGAGCCGCTCGCCGAGGGCGCCGGACATCGAATGCCACCACGAGATGTCGGTCTGGGCGCTGGCGGGCAAGGCCGCGCAGAGCGCGGCGATCGAGCCGGAAAGAAGGACGGATGTGCGCATGGTTGGCTCCCTGAAGTGCGGTTCGGGCATGAGGATCGCGCCCGCCGTCATTGGGCGCCGTTGCCGGCGCCACGTTCAGCATAACAGGCGATCCCCGGACAAGTGAAGCTTTTGTGGCCGCGGGGCAGGGCGCGGCTGCGGGGTCGGCGCGCTGCCGCGCAGGCCTCTGGACGATGATTGTGGCGATCCCGGCAGGACTTGAACCTGCGACCTACCGCTTAGGAGGCGGTCGCTCTATCCGCTGAGCTACGGGACCGGCGTGGTCTGGATAGACCTCGGGGGAGTCCCGGTCAACGGCTGCGGCCCCCGCGCAGGCGGCACGGGTGATGCTCGCGCTGGAGCCCGGCGAAAGTATAGGAGATCGGGCGAGCCCGTGGGCGCACAAGGGCCGGGCACGAAGGCGAATTTCGTCATCCGATTGATATTATGAGATATTCTCGGAGACCCTCTGTCTGCGAGACCCCGCGTCCGCCACCCTGGCCATCCGGCGCGCTTCTGTCATCTCAGGATTCGACGCGGGCCAGGCGCTTTCCGCCACCGGTTGTACACGCCGGTTGTCATATCGCACGAGGATGCTATCCTGAACCGAGGCCCCCGGAAGCCAGAGATGCCTAAGCATCCTTAACGCATTTCGGGGTTGGAGCAGAGGCACATACAGGATATGGTGTGTCAAAACAGGCAAGAACCCCATGCACGAAGCTTATCGCGACGATTTCGCGTCGGTTGCCGTCGGTGACCGCGACCGGCTGATCTCCCCGGCGATCCGCCGGATGGCGGGAGCGGCCGTGTTTCTTGGTCTGGTCGCGGCGATGGGGCTGTGGTCCTACCGCCTCGGCACCCGAGACGCGGCCGAGGTGCCGGTGATCCGGGCCATGGAGGGACCGCTGCGCGTCCAGCCCGAAGAGCCCGGTGGCGTTCAGGCTGCGCACCAGGGGCTGGAGGTCAATGCGGTGCTTGCCGGCACGCCGGCGCCCGAGGCCCGCCCCGAACCTGTTGCCTCCGCCGCTCCCCAGCCGGCGCCGACCGTGGCGGAAGAGGATGCGCCGCAGGGCGCTTTGATTGTCGCCGCGGCGCGGGCCTTTGCCGAGGCGCCGGATGAGGCGACGGAGCTGCAGATGCCGCGTCCCGATGGGCTGGAGACGGTCGAAGTATCTGAGGCGCCCGACCTCGGAGCCCTGGTTGCCGAGGCGCTGGAGGTTGAAGGAGCGGCGACCGAGACGGCGGCGCTGGAGCCGGAGGCGGCCGCTCCGTCGGCGCGCCCGCGCAGCCGTCCGGGCAATCTGGAGCGCGTGCGCGCCCAGTCGCCGGCCGCGCCGGCGCCGACACAAGCCGCCGCACCCGTGCGCGCGACCCCCGCGCCCACCCCGGCGGCGCCAGTGCAGGCGCGGGAGGTGGCGAGCGTGACCACCGGCTCGCGGCTGGTGCAGCTCGGGGCCTACGATAGCGAAGACCTGACCCGGCGCGCGTGGTCGCAGATGGTGGCGCGCCACCCGGACCTCTTCTCGGGCAAGAGCCTGCATGTTGAGCGGGCGACCTCGAATTCGCGCGTCTTCTACCGGTTGCGGGTAGCGGGCTTCTCCAACACCGAGGAGACGCGGGTGATGTGCGAGAACTTGCGTGCGCGCAGCGTCGACTGCATCCCGGTGACCGTTCACTGAATGGCGGGTCGGGCGGTCATCTTCGGCTGCCTGGGCCCGGAACTGGGGCCCGACGAGCGCCGCTTCTTCGCAGAGGCGGCGCCTTGGGGTTTCATCCTCTTTGGACGCAATATTGAGACGCCGGCGCAGGTGCGGCGGCTGACGCATGACCTGCGCGAGGCGGTCGGACGTGACGCGCCGGTGCTGATCGACCAGGAGGGCGGGCGCGTGGCGCGGCTGCGTGGTCCTGACTGGCGCGAATGGGCCCCGGCGCTGGACGAATGCGCGCGGCTGCCGTCCCGCGAGCTGCGGGTGCGGGCGATGTATCTGCGCTATCGGCTGATAGCGGGCGAGCTGCGCGAACTGGGCATCGACGTGAACTGCGCACCGGTGCTCGACGTGCTGCGTCCCGAGACCCACGCTGTGATCGGCAACCGCAGCTACGGCGCCGATCCGGCCGAGGTGGCGGCGATCGGGCGGGCGGTGGCTGACGGGCTGATCGCGGGTGGCGTCGCGCCGGTGATGAAGCACGTCCCCGGCCACGGCCGCGCCACCGCGGACAGCCACGAGGCGCTGCCCAGGGTGGCGGCCGCGCGGAGCGAGCTAGCCGTGGACATGGCGCCATTCCGGGCGCTGGCCGACCTGCCGATGGCGATGAGCGCGCATGTGATCTTCGAGGCGATCGATCCGGAGCGCCCGGCCACGCTGTCGCCGGACGTGGTCGGGATGGTCCGGGGGGAGATCGGCTTTGACGGGCTCCTGATGACCGACGATCTGTCGATGAACGCGCTGAGCGGGCCGTTCGATGCGCGCGCAGCCGCGGCGCTGGCGGCGGGCTGCGATGTGGTCCTGCACTGCAATGGCGAGATGTCGGAGATGGCAGCTGTGGCCGCGGCGGTGCCCGAGCTGGCCGGAGTGGCGGCACGGCGGGCCGAGCGCGCGCTGGCGGCACGCAGCGGGCGAGCGGCGGCGGATGCGGCGGCACTCGAGGCGGAGTTCGTGCAGTTGAGGAAACGCGCTAGTGCCTGACGACTTCTTCGACACCGGCAGCACCGAGGCGCGGCTGGCAGCCGAGGCGCTGGTCGTCGATCTCGAGGGGTTCGAGGGGCCGCTCGACGTGCTGCTGACGCTGGCACGCAGCCAGAAGGTGGACCTGCGGCGGATCTCGATCCTCCGGCTGGCCGAGCAGTATCTGGGCTTCGTCGAGGCGGCCAAGCGGCTGCGGATCGAGCTCGCGGCCGATTATCTGGTGATGGCGGCGTGGCTCGCCTACCTGAAGTCGCGCCTGCTGCTGCCGCCCGATCCCGCCGAGGCGGAGCCCTCGGGCGAGGATATGGCTGCGCATCTGGCCTTCCAGCTGCAGCGGCTCGAAGCCATGCGCTCGGCCGCGGCCGATCTGATGGCGCGCGACCAGCTGGGACGCGACGTGTTTCCCCGCGGCGCCGTCGAGGCGGTGACGCGGCAGACACGGGTGGTGCACACGGCCGACATGCTCGACCTCCTGCGCGCCTATGCGCGGATCAAGACGCGCGAGGACTTCACACCCCTGCATCTGTCGCGCGAGCCGGTCTTCACCATGGAGAACGCGCTAGAGCGGATGCGGGGTCTGATTGGCAGTGCGGTCGACTGGGTCACCCTGTCGGCATGGCTGCCCGACGACTGGGCGCGTGAGCCGCTGAAGCGGCGCTCGGCGACGGCGGCGAGCTTCGCTGCGGCGCTGGAACTGGTGAAGGCGGGCGCATTGGAGATCCGCCAGGAACGGGCCTTCGCGCCCATCTATCTGAGGCAGCGGCAGGAGGGGGACACCCCATGAACGAGACCACGAGCCAGGGATTCTATGCGGATGCGGCCTTCGCGGTGCCGCCGATGCCCGAGCAGGAGCGTATGGTCGAGGCGGTGCTCTTCGCCGCCCGCGAGCCGATGACCGCACGCGCGATCGAGGAACGTCTTCCGGCGGGCTGCGACGTGGGCGAGGCGTTGGTCGGCCTGCGCGAGCGTTACGCAGGGCGCGGGGTGCAGCTGCAACGGGTTGGCGAGGCCTGGGCCTTCCGCACGGCGGGTGATCTCGGCTTTCTGATGAGCCGCGAGGCGGTGGAGACGCGCAAGCTGAGCCGCGCCGCCATCGAGACCCTGGCCATCATCGCCTATCACCAGCCGGTGACGCGGGCGGAGATCGAGGAGATCCGCGGCGTCTCCGTCTCCGGTGGCACGGTCGATCTCTTGATCGAGCTCGGCTGGGTTCGCATGGGCCGTCGGCGAATGACGCCGGGCCGGCCAATGACCTTCGTGGTCACGCCCGCCTTCCTCGACCATTTCGGGCTGGAGAGCGAGCGCGAGCTGCCCGGGATCGCCGAGCTGCGCGCGGCGGGCCTCCTCGACAACCGTCCCGATCCGGGCGGGCTGTCCCTGGCTTCGACCGAGGAGGAGGCGCCAGAGGAAGACGAGCCTGCCTCCAACGCGCAGGGCGAGATATTCGCCTGATCGGAGCTATCGTCGCTCCGGGCTCACTCGGATGGTCCGTTCATGCGCGCTCGATGAAGCGGATGCGGTTGTTGAACGGGTCGATGACGTCCATCTCCGGCCCCCATTCCGCCGGCTCGAGCCCCGAGCGCATGTAGCGGTAGTTCTTGGCCGTTAGCTCGGCCTGGAAGGCGCGCAGGCCGCGCGTGTAGATGACCATGTTGCCGCCCGGCGTCGCGTCGCCCGCATATTCGGAAAGATGCAGGGACAGGCCGGCGCGCGAGACCTGGGTATAAAGCGGTGCCTGCGGGGCGAAGCGGTGCTCCCAGTCGGTGGTGAAGCCGAGGAAGCCGAGGTAGAATTCTCGCGCCTTGCCGACATCAAAGATGCGCACGATCAGGATAGCCTGCTGAAAGGCGACATGAGCTTCGGCGGCGCTGATCCGGGCGGCGAGGACGTTCCAGCTCGTCAGTCCGAACCGGCGGGCGACGATCTCCAGCGCCCATGAGTTGGAGATCTCGAGGCCGTCGATGCTCAGCGCTTCGCGCAGGCTCCGCGCCATGGCTTTGGCATCGTTGTGGGTTCGCATACCCTGCGGCCTTCTTCCGTGGCGAGCAACGTTCAGTATCCGCGTTGCTGAAGCCCTCGCCGGGAAGAGAACCGGAGCGGCATTTCGCTGAAGGCGTTCGCCATGCCCCGAAGGGCGCGGGCTGTGGGCTGCCTCCGGCCCTGCGGAACAGGTTCTTGAGGCCGGAGCCAGCGTGTGTGGAATGCGCCGAGGCCATCTCGTCCGAGCCGACTGGTGGAGGCGATGGAACGGGCGTGCTAACCTCGTGTTAACCGAGGGGAATGAAGTCTGACGGGCCAGGCCAGGGAGACAGACGTGCCCGCAAGCGGTTTCACACCGGGAGAGATCGGATGATCCACCCCGTCATTCTCTGCGGCGGCGCCGGCAGCCGGCTCTGGCCGCTGTCGCGCGAGGGGTTTCCCAAGCAGTTCGCGGCTCTGACCGGCGATCTCAGCCTGTTCCAGCAGTGCGCGCGGCGGCTGTCGGGGGCGAGCTTCGCCGCACCGGTGGTCGTCACGCGGACACCGTTCCGCTTCATCGTGGCCGAACAGCTGGCGGCGGCCGGCATCGAGCCGGCGGCGATCCTGATCGAGCCCGGCGCCCGCGACACGGCGCCAGCGGCACTTGCCGCAGTGATGCATGTCGCCGCTTCGGATCCCGAAGGGATGGTGCTGATCGCGCCCTCGGATCATCACATTCCGGACGCAGCCGGGTTTCGCGCAGCCGTGGGCGCAGGGCTCGAGGCCGCGGCGCAGGGCGACATCGTGACCTTTGGGGTCACGCCGGATCGGGCGGAAACTGGCTATGGCTATCTCGAGCTGACCGGCGAGCCGGCGAGCGGCGGCGCTCGGCGACTGCAGCGTTTTGTCGAGAAGCCCGACCGGGCGCGGGCGGAGGAGATGCTGGCCTCAGGCCGGTATCTCTGGAACGCCGGCATCTTTCTCGGGCGGTCCTCGGGCCTCTTGGCCGCCTACCGTGCACATGCGCCGGAGCTGATGGCACCGGTCGGGATGGCCGTGGCGGCGGCGCGAGCCGATCTGGGCTTTCTGCGACTCGACCCAGCCGTCTGGGACAAGGTGCGCTCGGTCTCGATCGACTATGCCGTCATGGAGCGGATGGCGAACCTCTCCGTCGTGCCTTGGGACGGCGTCTGGTCGGATCTCGGCGACTGGGACGCAATCTGGCGGACGGCGACCCGCGACGACGACGGGGTGGCGGCCTCGGCCGGGGCGACAGCGGTCGGGTGCCGCGACACGCTGTTGCGTGTAGAGGGCGGGGGCATCGAACTGGTGGGCATCGGGCTAGCCGACATGGTGGTCGTGGCCATGCCCGACGCGGTGGTCGTGGCGCCGCGGGCCCGGGTGCAGGAACTGCGCGCGGCGGTGGCACGGCTGAAGGCGGAGGCGCGCCCGCAGGCGACCGATTTTGCCCGCGACCGCAGGCCCTGGGGCTGGTTCGAGACGGTCGCGACCGGCACCCGCCACCAGGTCAAGCGTATCGTCGTTCGCCCCGGCGGGGTGCTGAGCCTGCAGAGCCATGTCCACCGGGCCGAACATTGGATCGTGGTTTCGGGTACCGCCCGGGTTACGATCGGCGAAGTCGCGCGACTGGTCTCAGAGAACGAGTCCGTCTACGTGCCGCTCGGCGCGGTGCATCGCCTCGAGAACCCCGGCAAGGTGGACCTGCATGTGATCGAGGTGCAGACCGGCGCCTACCTCGGCGAGGACGACATCACCCGCCACGAGGATGTCTACGCGCGGCTGGCCGCAGACTGAGCCTGCCTCGTTCAGAGAAGGCGCCCCTGGACAGGCGGTACTTGCGCTGCCGGCTTGCGGCGCCCGCCGGGTGTAGCCGGCGGCTCGGGCCGGGCGCGGAGGCGGGCGTCAGCGAACTCGATCTCGATTAGCGGCTCCCGCGCGGCTGAGTTGGCGCTGGTGAGGACGGCGCCGGCGGCGTCACGGACGATTGCATAGCCGCGGGTAATGACGTTGCGCGGGTCTAGCGTGCCCAGCGTTCGTGCGAGGGCCTCTAGCCGTGTGCGGTCGTCGCGCGTCAGCCTCGCGCCGGCGCGGTGGAGGCGGTCGGCACGCGCGGCGAGGCGCTCGTCGAGTTGCTGCAGGGCGCGGACGCGCGCGTCTGGCGCGAGGCCGGCGTCGGTGCGGGCAAGCCGGCGGCGGCGCTCGGCATTGCCGAGCGCGAGCAGGCCGGGGCCGAAACGGCCGGCGGCCCCTTGCGTCAGCTGCAGCCGGCGCTCGCGGGCGGCGCTGGTCAGGGCGCGGGGCAGGCGGGTGGCGGCAGCATCTAGGCGCTGGACGCGCTCGGACAGCAGCGCCTCGGGGCGAGGCAGGCCGCGCGCCAGGTCGCGCAGCCTCTGCCCGCGCTGGCCGATGCCGCGGGCGAGCGTGCCACGACGGCGCTCCTCGAGCCCCGCGACGATGGCCATGAGGTCGAGGCGTACCGGAACGGCCATCTCGGCAGCGGCGGTGGGAGTGGGCGCCCGGCGATCGGCGGCGAGGTCGATCAGCGTCGTGTCGGTCTCATGCCCGACGGCCGAGATCACCGGGATCGCGCTCTCGGCCACGGCCCGGACCACGATCTCCTCGTTGAAGCTCCAGAGATCCTCGAGGCTGCCCCCTCCGCGGGCGACGATCAGCACGTCGGGGCGTGGCACGGCACCACCCGGAGAGAGGGCATTGAACCCGCGGATGGCAGCGCTGACCTCACCGGCCGAACGTTCACCCTGGACGGTGACCGGCCAAAGCAGCACCGGCCGGGGGAAGCGCTCGCGCAGGCGGTGCAGGATGTCGCGGATAACGGCACCGGAGGGCGACGTGACGACGCCGATCACGCCGGGGAGGTAGGGCAGCGGGCGCTTGCGGGCAGCATCGAACAGGCCCTCGGCCGCGAGAACGGTGCGGCGTTTGTCGAGCATCGCCATCAGTGCCCCGACCCCGGCGGGGGCGATCTCCTCGATAATCATCTGGTATTTCGACGAGCCAGGGAAGGTGGTCAGCCGACCTGTGGCCACGACCTCCATCCCGTCCTCGGGGCGGACGGCAAGGCTGCGTGCGGTGCCCTTCCAGATCACGGCAGCGAGCACGGCACGGTCGTCCTTGAGGTCGAGGTAGAGATGACCAGAGGCCGGACGAGAGATGCGTCCGATCTCGCCGCGCACCCGCACGCGGCCGAACTCGCCCTCGATCACCCGCTTCACCGCGCCGGAGATTTCGCCGACGGTGAATTCCGGAACGTTGGGGCCGGCGCCTGTTTCGTCGATGAGCTGCATCGGTCCTCCTGCGGCAGGTGGGAGACCCTAGCAGGCCGGAGCGGGCGTGTTAAAGGGTTGGCGGTCCGGGCCGCCGGAACCAAAAAAAGGAGCCGGCGCGCAACCCCGGTGGGGTCGGGCCGCCGGCCCAAGTTTAGGGAGGAAACGCCCGTAGGGCGTGTATGATGCAACGCATCACGTGATCGAATTTATGCGGCGGCGCAACATAGTCAACCCGAGCAGCGCGGATTTGCGCGAGAAAGTTTGTTTGCGGGTACCTTTGCACAAACATTGATCACGGGTGCGTCCTCTTCGGACACTCACCGCATGGACCGACCGAACACGATGGAGTTCTGGCCAAATTTCGCCCGAATGCCATCCGCAGCACGCTCGGCGGCGGCGCGTCTTTCGCCGGTCTGATCGAGCAGATCATCGCCCGGATCGGCCGCCGAGGCGGAGACGAGCCCCGATATCCCGATCCCGATCAGGCGAAAGGGGCCGCTCGGGATATCGCGTTGCAGCATTTCCGCCGCGCAGCGGTAGATCCGGTCGGCCATCTGGCTGGGGGCGGGCAGGGTGTGGCGGCGGGACAGGAGCCCGTGGTCGGCGCGCTTGAGCTTGAGCGTGACCACGCGGCCGCCGAAGGCGCGGGCCTTCGCGCGGGCGGAGACCTGCTCGGCGAGCGACCAGAGATGCCAGCGAAGGGTTTCGGGATCGGAGAGATCGGCGTCGAAGGTGGTCTCGTGGGAGATCGACTTCAGCGGGCGTTCGGGTTCGACATGGCGGCTGTCCTCGCCGCGGGAGAGATGCCAGAGCCGGTCGCCGAGACTGCCGAAGCGGCGGATCAGCCAGGCGCGGTCGCGGTCGCGCAGATCGGCGATGGTGCGCAGGCCCTCGGCCTCGAGCGCCGCGACGGCGGCGCGGCCGACGCCCCAGATGAGCCCGACGGGCCGGGGCCCGAGGAAGGCCTCGGTCTCGGCGCGGCCGATGATGCGGAAGCCGCGCGGCTTGTCGAGATCGGAGGCGATCTTGGCCAGGAACTTGTTGTGCGAGAGGCCGACCGAGACGGTCAGGCCGAGATCGCGGGCTATGCGCGACTGCAGGCGGGCCAGCAGGGCTGCGGGCGGGGCGCCATGCAGGCGCTCGGTGCCGGTGAGATCGAGGAAGGCCTCGTCGAGCGACAGCGGCTCGACCATGGGCGTCAGGGCCAGCATCATCTCGCGGATGGCGCGGCTGACCTCGACGTAGCGGGACATGCGGGGTTTCACCACCACCGCGTCGGGGCAGAGCTTCAGGGCCTGGAACATCGGCATGGCGGAGCGCACGCCGCGGATGCGGGCCAGATAGCAGGCGGTGGAGACCACGCCGCGGCTGCGGCCGCCGACGATGACGGGTTTGTCGCGCAGGGCGGGGTCGTCGTGCTTCTCGACCGAGGCATAGAAGGCGTCGGCGTCGACATGGGCGATGGCCAGAGTGTTCAGCTCGGGATGGGCCAGCACCCTGGGGCTCCGGCAGGCCGGGCAGCGGGCAGGTGCTCCCGCTGGGCCGTCCCAGGCGGTCAGGCAGTCACGGCAGAGACAGGGGTCCATGGGGGGAGGATAGCAGAGGGGGCAGGGGGGCGGGAGGGGCGAACTGCTCAACGTTGAGCAGTTCGCTATCATTCTGAATCAAAAGGATATATTGTCCAGCGTTAACCGGGCGTCAACCTTTGCGCAACCCGGCTTATGCCGTTCGGCGATACGCGCGCCCGATCAAGCCACGCGGTCGTTCCGAGATGTTCGTGGTTCTGGGGCGGCAGCAGCGGACCGTGCAGGATCGGTGATGGCGGTCTTTCGGGGATGCCGGCGGGCGGCCGTTGCCGCCATATGGTGCGCGCGGGTGCGCGCACTGTTTTGCGCGGCTGCGCGCGCGTTCGCGCGCAGCGCCTGCTCTCCAGGTAAGCTTTCCTGTATGAAGCGCGCGGCGCGGCAGGCGGCGGGCCGGGCGCATCGGTCCGGTTCAACCGGGTGCGTACATGCGCTCGATCTCGTCGAGGACGAGGTCCATCAAGGGGCCGATGGCCTCGCGACCGGTGAAATGCAGGGACCAGCCGTCGCGGGTGCGCTCGCGGCGGATGGTCACGCCGTAGCGCGGGCGCAGGATGCGGCGGGGGCGACCGGGCGCGCGGGAGATCTGCGGGTTGCGGGCGTTTTCCTCGGATTCCTCCAGAATCGGTTGGACGAGGTTCCACTGATGGTCGGGATCGGTGACGCTCGATTCCTCCAATGCGGTGCGCATCAGGTCGCCGAATCCGGCCACATTGGCGCGGATGATGCGCTCGATCTGCTGCTGGGTCAGTTTCTCGGGCGCGCTGAAGAAGCCGCCGATCTCCTCGGCAAAGGCCGCGATGGCGCGCAGGCGGCGGCGTTTGTGCCGGCTCACGCTGGGGTACAACCCCTCCACCGCCTCCTCGATACTCCCGAACGCCCCCATATCCCTCGCCTTCACACACACCAGCCCGCGCTCGTAGGGGGAGATGCCGGCGCGGATCTCGTTCTCCTCGACCATGGCGGCCATGGCGGGGCCCAAGTCGGCGCGGGGGCGGATGAAGGCGGGGATGGCGGCGAAGCGGTCCTGGGCGGTGCGCTCATGGAGCTGGCGGAAGGCGAAGAGGCGGCGGTAGCCGGAGAGGAGGCCGTGGGTATAGGTCTCGTAGGGGGTGGCGAGGGGGAAGATCTCGATCGGCTGGCGCAGGCCGGTGGCGGAGATGGAGTTCTCCAGTTCCGTCATCGGCTCGGGGTCGAGGCCGGTGCGGTCGCGCGAGAGGGCGCCGGGATCGATGGTGCCGAGGGGGACGAGGTGGACGGTGGTGTCGGTCATGGGGGCCTCCCGGGGGGAATCGCGGGCGGCATTATGGCATGGGATTCAGGGTGTTGCGCGGATTTGGCGTGGAGCGTGCGGTGGGTGTTGCGGGGGGCCTTTTACGGCCGCCGGTCCCGGGCGCGGCCCGGCGCAAGGGCGGCGGGCGGGACGGGTGCGGAGGGCGGTCCCGCAGGCGGAGTGCAACCCCCGCGGAGCTTCTGCATTGCTCTCCGGCGGGATAGGCTCGCGCATCACGGACCAGGGGCATGATGACCGATCCCGACCGGACCCTCGAGCTGGCGCAATGCCGGGTTACGCTGATCGTGAACGCGAAGTCGGGGCGCCGGGACAGCGACGCGCGCATCGACGAGATCCGCGCGCGGCTGGAGCCGCTGGTGGGCGAGCTCAAGCTGCGCCAGCCGCGCCGGGGGGCCGAGATCGCCCAGGCCGCGCGCGATGCCGTGGAGGACGGGAGCGACGTCGTTGCCGTGCTGGGCGGTGACGGCAGCCAGTCGGCGGTGGCGGGTGTGCTGGCCGGCAGCGGCGTGGCGATGGCGGTGCTGCCGGGCGGTACGTTCAACTATTTCGCGCGCGAGCTCGGCATCGAGACGCTGGAAAGCGCGCTCGACGCGCTGGTGGCGGGGCGGCTGCGTGCGCGCGATCTGGGCGCGATCAACGGGCGGGTGTTCATCAACAACGCGAGCTTCGGATTCTATCCCCATATCCTGGAGCATCGCGAGGCGGTCTATCAGAACTGGGGACGCAGCCGGATCGCGGCCTACTGGTCGATCCTGCTGGCGCTGCGCGACCTGAACGACCCGATGGGGCTGACGGTGACGGCGGACGGCGCGCCGCGCAGGTTCCACACCACGCTGGCCTTCGTCGCCCGCAGCGCCTTTCAGCTCGAGAGCCTCGGGCTGGAGGGCGCCGAGGCGGTACGCGCCGGGCGGTTCGCGCTCTTCATCGCCAAGGGCAAGTCGCGCGGGGCGCTGATCGCCGCCTGCGTGCGGCTGATGCTGGGCAATGTGGTGCGCGGCGAGGATTTCGAGTTGGTGATCGCGGAGGACATGGTGATCTCCTCCTCGTCGTCCCGCCGGCTGGTGGCGCTCGACGGCGAAAAGGAGCACATGTCGGCGCCGTTCCGCATCACCATGCTGCATGACGCGCTGCAGGTCTTCGTGCCTGCTCCGCCCCCGGCCGGGGCGACGGACGACGGGGCCGCATGACCCGGATCGTGCATCTGACGGACCTGCATTTCGGACGGGAGAGGGGCGAGCTGGTGGGGCCGCTGGCGGAGGCGCTGCGCGCGGCGGAGCCGGAGCTGGTGGTGGTCACCGGGGATCTGACCCATCGGGCGCGGCCGGCGCAGTACGCGATGGCGATGGCGTTCCTGCGCGGGCTGGGGCTGCCCTTCATCGCCATGCCCGGAAATCACGACGTGCCGCTCTACAACCTGGTGGCGCGGGTGCTGTTTCCGTTCCGGGCCTGGCGGCGGGGCGTGGCGCGCGAGATGACGCCGGTGGCCGAGGTGGGGCGGCTGCGCGTCCTGTCGGCCAACACCGCCGATCCGTTCCGCTGGCGGCGCGGCGTGCTGCGCGATGCGGACCGGACGCGGATCATGGCCGATCTGCGCGCGGGCGGCGGCGAGGGGGTGAGCATCCTCGCCTGTCACCACCCGTTCGTGGAGCCGCCGGGCTTCCAGCGCGGCGAGACCCGGGGCGCGGCCGAGGCGCTGCCGGAGTTTGCGCGCGAGGGGGTGCAGGTGATCCTTGCGGGGCATCTGCATCACTGGGAGATCGGCCTCGGGATCACGCCGGAGGTGCCGCGCGCGGTGCTGATCCTGCAGACCGGCACCGCGCTCTGCGGCCGCGAGGGCGAGCGCGATCACGGGTTCTCGGTGCTGGATTTCGCGCCCGGCGACGTGGCGATCACCCCTTGGATCATCGACGAGGCGGCGGGCAGGTTCATGGCCCGGCCGGCGCAGCGCTTCGTGCGGCAGGGCGGGCGCTGGCATATCGCCGCGCCCGGCTGAGGCGGTCAGCGGCGGCGGCGGCGTCCCTCGGGGCGCTCAGCGCCGGCGTTGAAGTGGACATCGGGCAGGGTGACGATCTGCGTCAGTCTCGGGAAGGGCGCGGTGGCATGCGGGATCGCGTTCGCGGCGACGAAATGCTCCTGGAAGCGCGGCTCGATCGCGGTCTCGACCTTGTGGATCAGGGTGACCAGCGTCTCGACCTCGCGCCGCGCGGCCGAGTTCAGGAGGGCGATACGCGCCCCGGTGCCGGCGGCATTGCCGGCGGAGGTGACGCGGGCGAGGTCGCAGTCGGGGATCATGCCGAGCACCATCGCGTGTTTGGGCGAGATATGCGCACCAAACGCTCCGGCGAGGATCACGCGGTCGACCGTGTCGACGCCGAGCTGATCCATCAGCAGCCGCGCGCCGGCGTAGAGGGCGGATTTGGCGAGCTGGATCGCGCGCACGTCGCCCTGGGTCACCAGGATGCGCGGCCCGCCGGTGGCGGAGGCATCGTGGAGGAGATAGGCGTGGGTGCGCCCCTCGGGGATCGAGCGCGTCGTGCCGGTCTGTTCGGCCGAGCCGATGAGGCCGGAGGCATCGACGATGCCGGCCATGCGCATCTCGGCGATCACCTCGATGATGCCCGAGCCGCAGATGCCGGTGATGCCGGTGCCGCGGGTGGCGGCCTCGAAGCCCGGCTCGTCCGACCAGAGCTCGCAGCCGATCACCCGGAAGCGCGGGTCGCGGGTCACGGGATCGATCTCCACGCGTTCGATGGCGCCGGGCGCGGCGCGCTGGCCCGAGGAGATCTGCGCGCCCTCGAAGGCGGGGCCGGTGGGCGAGGAGCAGGCGAGGACCTTGTCACGGCTGCCGAGCAGGATCTCGGCATTGGTGCCCACGTCCACCACCAGCATCAGCTCGTCGGAGACGTTCGGCCCCTCGCTGAGCGCCACGGCGGCAGCGTCGGCGCCGACATGGCCGGCGATGCAGGGCAGGATGTAGATGCGCGCGTCGGGGTGCATCTTCATCTCGATCTCGCTCGCCCAGAGCACGAGGCTGGCGGCGGTCGCGAGGGCAAAGGGGGCCTGGCCGAGCTCGACGGGATCGATGCCCAGCAGCAGGTGATGCATGACCGGGTTGCAGACGATCACCGCCTCGAAGATCAGCTCGGGGGCGACGCGGGCCTCGGCGGCGGCCTGTTCGATGAGCGCGTTCATCGCCTGGCGCACGGCGCGGGTCATGTCGGCGGCGCCGCCCGGGTTCATCATCGCGTAGCTGACGCGGGACATCAGATCCTCGCCGAAGCGGATCTGGGGATTCATCAGGCCGGTTGAGGCGAGCACCTCGCCCGTCACCAGGTCGCACAGATGCCCGGCGATGGTGGTCGAGCCGAGGTCGATCGCGAGGCCGTAGATGGAGCCGTCGTAGAAGCCGGGCCAGACCTGCAGGATGCGCGCCTCGCCGAGGCCGTCGCCGTGGTAGACGGCGCAGGTCACCTTCCACTCGCCCTTGCGCAGTGCCGGCTGCAGCATCTGCAGCGTGCGCAGATCGCCCTTTACATGGGCGAGGCCCCATTGCTCGGAAAGCGCGCGTTCCAGCCGCTCGAGATCGCCCGAGGGCTCGTGCATGTCGGGCTCGGCCACCTCGACGAAATAGAGCCGCGTCGCGGGGTCCATGACGATGGCGCGGGCCTCGGCGCGCTTGCGCACCACCTGCTTGTGGACCTGGCTCTCGGGGGGGACGTCGATGACCACGTCGCCCCGGATCTGTGCCTGGCAGCCGAGGCGGCGGCCGTCGAGCATGCCGCGTTTCGAGCGGTAGCGCTCCTCCACCGCGTTCCAGGGCGAGAGCGCCTCGTCCGAGACGGTCACGCCATGCTTGGGAAACTCGCCATAGGCGGGGCTCACCTGGCATTTCGAGCAGATGCCGCGCCCGCCGCAGACCGAATCGAGATCGACGCCCAGCTGGCGCGCGGCCGTCAGCACCGGCGTGCCGACGGCAAAGCGGCCGCGCTTGCCCGAGGGGGTGAAGATGACGAGCGGATCGGCGGGGCTGTTCACGGGGGCGACCTCGGAGGATGGCGGATGCCAGTCTAGCGGATGCGGCGGCGCCCGCTATCCGGGGGCGACATCGGGGCGTCCGATCGCGGCAGGCCCAAAAAGAAAAGCCGCGCCTCTCGGCGCGGCCTTCCGGTCATCCGGCCGGATTTCTCAGCCCTGGCGGGCCTTGAAGCGGCGCTGGGTCTTGTTGATCACGTAGATCCGTCCCTTGCGACGCACGACCCGGCAATCCCGGTGGCGCTGCTTCAGGGAGCGGAGCGAATTGGCGACCTTCATCGTCTCTCTCCTCTCTTGCGGCGCGCGGTCGGGGCCTGCGCCTGGGTTCCTCGGTTCTCATCCCTTTCGGGAAATGGTGGGCGTAACTGGGATTGAACCAGTGACCCCTTCGATGTCAACGAAGTGCTCTCCCGCTGAGCTATACGCCCCAAGAGCGGGCATGCCCGCCTTGTCGAACGCGCTCATATACGCAGCCCGGGGGAGGTTCAAGCCTTTTGCCGCGCCCAGCTTGCGCGCTATACTGCCGTCTGTCGCAGACCCCGGAGCCCCATGAGCGAAACGCCGTATTTCCTGCGCATGCCTGCCGAACGCGACTCATGTGTGGTCTTCAGCTCGCCGCACAGCGGCGCTGAATATCCCGACAGCCTGCTGGCGGCGAGCCGGCTCACGCTCACGCAGTTGCGCTCGTCCGAGGATGCCTTCGTCGACGAGTTCTTCGCCTCCGCGCCCTCCCATGGCGCGCCGCTGATCGCCGGGCGGAGGCCGCGGGCCTGGGTGGACCTGAACCGGGCGGCGGAGGATCTCGACCCCGCGCTGATCGCCGGCGCCGCGCGGCGCAGCGTCAACCCGCGGGTGGCGGCGGGCCTGGGCGTGATCCCGCGCGTCGTTTCCGAAGGCCGGCCGATCATCGACGGCAAGCTGAGCATGATCGAGGCCGAGCAGCGCATCACCGACTGGTGGCGCCCCTATCACGCGCGGCTGGCGATGCTGCTGCGCGAGGCGCGCGAGGCCTCGGGCATCGCGGTCCTGATCGACTGCCACTCGATGCCGCGCGACGCGCTGGTGAACGCCCCCCTGGTCCGAGGCAAGCGGCCGGAGGTGATCCTCGGCGATCGGTTCGGCGCCTCCTGCGACCGCTGGCTGATCGATGCGGCGAGCAGCATATTCGGTGAGGCGGGCTTTGCCGTGGCGCGCAATGCGCCCTTTGCCGGCGGCTACATCACCCAGGCCTATGGCGCGCCGCGGCGGGGGGTGCATGCGCTGCAGATCGAGATCGACCGCGGGCTCTACATGGACGAGGGGCGCGTCGAGCGGCGGCCCGAGTTTGCCGATGTGGCCGCGCGCATCGGCGTGGCCTGTGCGCGGCTGGCAGCGCTGAAGCCGCGCGCCATGCCGATGGCGGCGGAGTAGCGGCTCCGCTGCGGGGGGCCGGGACGGGCACCTGATTCTTCGGGAGAATAACCGGGGGCGCTATCGCCGTTTCACCCCGGCCGCCGCCGCCAGAAAGGCGCGGTCGCCCGCGTTTCCCAGCAGCCGGGCGGCCGTGGCGGCCGGCATCCAGACGGCGCGGTGGCCGGGCTCGGAGGGCGCGCCACGGCGCAGGGTGGGGCGTGCCAGATAGATGTGGCAGACCTTGCGCGCCCAGAGATCGTATTCGGGCATGTAGGTGTAACGCTGGTAGGCGCCGAGCCTGCGCAGCACCTGCAGGCGCCAGCCCGTCTCCTCGAGGCATTCGCGATGCAGCGCGGCCAGCGCACCCTCGCCGGGGTCGAGGCCGCCGCCGGGCAGCTGAAACTCCGGCTGGGGTTCGGTCTGTTCGGTGACGAGCACGTCGGAGCCTTCGAGGATGACGGCATAGGCGCCGGGCCGGGTCACATAGGCCTGTCCGGGGACGACGGATTCTCCAAATCGGCGCATGGGCGGACCCTAGCCGGAGGCTGCTGGAGAAGGGAAGGGCCCCAGGGCGGCCCCTGCATTTGCAGTCGGGGGCCCGAGCCCCTATCTGGGGTGGCCAAGAGACGGAGACTCCTCATGACCCTCGCTGGCCGCATTGCCTGGGACGACACGGTCCTTCCCTTCCAGCTCGACCGTGCCGACGTGCGCGGCCGTGTGGTGAGACTTGATTCGGTGCTGGAGCGTATCCTCGGCCAGCACGACTATCCCGCGCCGGTGGCCGCGCTGGTGGCGGAGGCGACGCTTCTGACCGCGCTGATCGGCCAGGCGATCAAGCTGCGCTGGAAGCTCTCGCTGCAGATCCGCGGCCAGGGGCCGATCCGGTTCATCGCGACCGACTATTTCAGCCCCGCCGAGGAGGGCGCGCCGGCCGAGCTGCGCGCCTATGCCGATTTCGACGCCGAGGCGCTCGAGGTGATGATGGCGCAGTCTCGGCCTGACGGGCCGGGGCTCGGGCTGATCGGGGAGGGGATCTTCGCGATCCTCATCGACCAGGGTCCGGGCACGGCGCCCTATCAGGGCATCACCCCGCTCTCGGGCCGCTCGCTGGCCGAATGTGCGGCGACCTACTTCGCCCAGTCCGAGCAGCTGCCGACCCGCTTCGCGCTGGCGATGGGCGAGGCGGTGGCGCCGGGCGATGCGGCGCGCTGGCGGGGCGGGGCGATCATGCTCCAGCACATGCCGGCGGGTTCGCGCGAGGCGGTGCAGGACGCGTCCGGCGAGGACGGTCTGCTGGCGCCCGAGGACATGCTCGGCGGCCCGGATGCCGACAACTGGACGCGGGCGGTGATGCTGATGAACACGGTCGAGGAGACCGAGCTGATCGGCCCGCAGGTCGGATCCGATGACCTGCTGCTGCGGCTGTTCCACCAGGAGGGGCCGCGGGTCTTCGCGGCGCAGCCGATGCGCTTCGGCTGCACCTGCTCCCCGGCGAAGGTGGTGGGCTCGCTCGCCCATTGCACGGCCGAGGAGATCGCCGAGATGACGACGCCGGAGGGCAGCGTGACCGCCGACTGCCAGTTCTGCGGCGCGCATTACGTCTTCGATCCCTCGGAGCTCGGGGTGGACGCGACGCCGTCGGAGGCCTGAGGGAATGCGCGTCTACGGGGTGACCGGCTGGAAGGACTCGGGCAAGACCACGCTGGTCGAGCGGCTGGTCACCGAGATCACCGGCCGGGGCCTCACGGTCTCAACCCTGAAGCATGCCCATCACGGGTTCGACGCCGATCATCCCGGCAAGGACAGCTATCGCCACCGTGCGGCGGGGGCGCGCCAGGTTCTCGTCGCCTCGCAGGCACGCTGGGCGCTGATGAGCGAGCTGCGCGGGGCGCCGGCGCCGACGCTGGAGGCGCTGATCGCCCGGCTCGACCCGGTCGATCTGGTGCTGGTCGAGGGCTGGAAGCGCGACCGCCATCCCAAGATCGAGGTGCGCCGCATCGCCACCGGGCAGGACCTGCTGGCCGGAGCGGATGAGACCATCGAGGCCGTGGCATCGGATGCGCCCCTGAGCGGACTGTCGGTGCCGGTGTTCGCGCTCGATGACGTTCCGGCGATCGCCGACTTCATCCTCGGCCGGGTGGGGCTGCGGTAGGCCGAGGGGCAGGATTCCCGCGCGCGGGAATCCTGGTATCCGTATGTTATGTAAAGACAAAATCAGGCGCGTTAACCGCGGCGAAACCTCTGCGCAGGGTGGGCGGGGACGCGCGTCTTGTACGCTCTCCGGGTGATTGCGTCGGGCGCGCCGCCTTCCTTTCGAACCGGCTCTTGCGACGCACTGCGTCGCGCGGGTTCGTCGGCTGGAGCGCGTGAGCGCGGAAGCCGAGGGGCGTTGGGCATCGCCGTCGCTCGGATTTGTCGGCGGACAAATCCGCGAAGTGATCTGGCGGAGCTCTTATCAGTCCGCGGTGGTCGTCCCGCTCTCGAGCGCCTTCGCCACCGCCTTGCCGGTGTTGAGCAGGTGGACATGCCATATGGCGCGCGCGGCCTCGACCGCCCTCGCGCTGAACGCAGCCATCAGGGCCACGTGTTCCTGCACCGCCTGGTCGAGGCGGGAGGTGTCCATGATCGCCATGTACCGCCCGCGCCGCGCCCGAAGCATCAGCCGCGAGTGGCTGTCGGAAAGAACGCGATTGCCGGCCCCTGCGATGATCTCGTCGTGGATGGTGGAATTGAGATCGAAGTAGCCGCTCAGGTCTCCCGCCGCATGGAGGGCGAGCATCCGGTCGTGGAGTGCCGTGAGGCGCGACATCGCCTCATCGCTTGCCGTTGAACAGAAGCGCGCGGCCGCCTCCGCTTCGAGAAGGGCGATCACTTCGAAAAGGTCGGTTGCCTCGGCCGCCCCGAAGGGCAGGACGCGCGCGCCCCGGTTGCGCGTGATCTCGATCAGCCCGTCCTGACGCAGAAGCTTCAACGCCTCGCGCATCGGGGTGCGCGAGACGTTGAGTTCGGCGCAGAGACGCCGCTCGACGATATGGTCGCCCGGAGACAGGACGCCCTTGATCACCATGTCGCGCAGGCGACCCGTGACGCGCTCGGCGAGCGCATCACTGGCCGCAAGCTCGGACGCCCCTTCCAGCTCGTTTTCCGTCATTCAATCCTGTCCGGGGCGATGGGCCCCTGCGTCAGATCCGGGAGCTCTGCCGATAGAACGGTTCATGGCGGGACGGGTCAATATAGTCCGCGTAGAACCGGCGGGCATGGGGCAGGAGCGCCTTGGACAGATTCCGGCGCTCGACCTCGTCGTCGGAGAGCGCCTTGGTCAGATCGTCGTGCAGCGCCTTCAGCGCGCCGTCGCGGTCGACGCGGGTGAACTTGCCGTCCTCGTAGAGCGTCTCGCCGTCGCAGATCACCCGGGTGACGCCCACGGTCTTCGCCCGCTGGATGACCGCATCGAGGATCGGGGTCTCCTCGTCGAGATAGGGGAAGCTCACGTGGTCCCAGTCGATCATCACCAGATCGGCGGCGCGGCCGGCCTCGAGCTTGCCGATCGTCTCGCGGTAGGGGGTCGTCTTGGCCCCGCCCTCGGTCGCCATGCGCAGGACCTGCGGGAAGGTGGGCACGTCCGCCTCGACCATGCCGGGCACGCGGTGGGCGCGGGCGACGAGACGCATCTCGTTCAGCATGTCGCGGTCGTCGTTGATGCCCGCCTCGTCGAGGCCGATCGCGGTGTTGATGCCCGCCGCCTCGAAGCTGTTCAGCGCGGCGAGGCCCGAGCGCAGGCGGAGATTCGACGAGCAGTTGTGGCAGACGCAGGCGCCTGCGTGCGCGAGCTTGTCGATGTCGCTCTCGTTCAGCCAGACGCCGTGCCCGAGGGTGAGGCGCGGGCTGAGGAGGTCGAAGCGCTCGATATAGTCGACCGCCGTGCACTCGCCGCGCTTCCAGGCATAGGCCTTCTGGTAGGCGGTCTCGAGGAGATGCATGTGCAGCGGCGCGTCATAGGCCTTCGACGTCTCGGACAGGGCTGCGAGCGCCGCATCCGAGCACCAGTGCAGGTTCGCGGGGGCGAGCTGGATCTTCACCCGCCGCTTGGAATGGTGGCGCGCATGCAGGTCCTTGAACAGCCCGATGCTGTCGTCGAGCCCGACATGGAAGCGCCCGAACCAGCGCTTCATCGGCTCCTGCAGCTCCTTCGGCAGGGTGGCGATGAACTCGGCGTCGTCCTGGTAGACGAGCCGGTTCTGGTCGCGGATCGCATAGCAGTACGAGACCCGCATGCCCACGTCCTCGTAGGCGCGGATCACCTCGTCGGAGGCGGCGGTGACCTGTTCGAGCGGGCCGGGCAGCCAGCCGTGGATGTGCTGGACCGTGGTGATCCCCGAGCCGATCATCTCGAAGGCCGAATAGAGCGTGTCGAGATAGAAATCGACGTTACGGGTGACCATCCGGGTGACGAACCAGAGCTCGAGCGGCATGTCGGGCGAGCCGAGCTGCACGGGCGTCAGGCCGACGTGATGATGGCCGTTGACGAAGCCGGGCAGCACCACGTCGTTGCCGGTGCCGATCACCGGCGCATCGGGATAGCGGCGGGACAGGTCGTCATAGAGGCCGACCTCGACGATCAGGCCGTCCTCGATCACGAGGGCGCCGTCCTCGATCTGGTCGGCGGAGAAGCGGTCGCTGACCCCGGTGAAGAGGGTGCGGCTTCGGACAATTCTGGCAGTCACTTGGAAGCTCCTAGAAGGGAAATGCGGACCGGGCGGGCCGGTGAAGTGGGCAGGGGCTCAGGCGTGAAGCCCCTCCTGTTCGGCGAAGGCGCGGTCGACCTCGTCGCGCAGCAGCGCGGTGAGCTGCCGCCGCAGCGCCTCGGCTTCCGGCGAAAAGGGGTCGCGCGGTCGGGGAAGCGGGTTCTCGACGATGGTCTTGATGCGCCCGGGACGCGAGGTGAAGACGACGATCCGGTCCGACAGGACCACGGCCTCGTCGATGCCGTGGGTGACGAACAGGACCGAGGCGCCGCTGTCGCGCCAGACGTCCTGCAGGAAGTCCTGCATCTTCTGCCGGGTCTGCACGTCGAGCGCCGCGAACGGCTCGTCCATCAGCAGGACCTTGGGCCGCATGGCGAGCGCGCGTGCCACCGCGACCCGCTGGCGCATGCCGCCCGACAGCTCGTCGGGCCGCTTGTCCGCTGCCGCCGTGAGCCCCACCTCGCGCAGTGCGGCGAGGGCGGCCTCGCGGCGCTCCTCCTTCGGCGCGCCGAGGATGGAGAGGCCGAAGGCCACGTTCTCCCAGACGGTCAGCCACGGGAAGAGCGATGTCTCCTGGAAGATCAGGCTCCGGTCCGACGAGGGGCCCGTCACCTCGTCACCGAAGAAGGTGATCTCGCCGGACGTCACTTCCTCGAGCCCGGCGATCAGGTAGAGCAGCGTGCTCTTGCCGCAGCCCGACGGGCCGAGAAGCACCACGAACTCGCCGTCGCGGACGGTCAGGTCGATGTCCTTGAGTGCCTCGTGGGCGCGCGGGGTTCCGGCGGCCCAGGTCTTGCCGACGCGCCGGCAGACCAGCGAGCCGGATCCGGCCCGGCTCGGGGCCGGGCGCCTGGTTTCAGTTGCCATGGCCGCTATCCTTCTCCGGGAGCCAGTAGAGGATCCGCCGCTGAACCATCCGCAGGGCATAGTCGGTCATGAAGCCGAGCGTGCCGATCAGGAAGATCGTGACGAACACGAGGGTCGGGTTGAAGGTGTTGCGGGCGAGCATGATGATCTGCCCGAGGCCGTAGCCCACGCCGGTCGTCTCGGCGATGAGAACCACCATCCACGCACCGAAGAGGTTCAGGCGTAGAACCATCAGCAGCGAGGGAAGGATCGCCGGGATGATGACCCGGAGGTACACCTGCCGCTTGTTCGCCCCCATGGTCCGCGCGACCTGGACGAAGTTCCGCGGGACGTTGTCGATGTGGGTGACGGTCGCGATCACCATGTGGAAGAACAGCGCGATCACCACCATGAAGATCGCCGGCCCGTTGCCGATGCCGAGCAGGAACACCGCCACCGGAAGCCAGGCCACCGGCGAGACCGCCGACAGCAGCATGATCGTGGGCATCGTCAGCTTCTCGAGCAGCCGGTTGTAGCGGATGAGCACCCCGAGCGAGACGGCGAGAGTAAACGCGATGGCGAGCCCGGAGATCACCCGGCCCGTGGTGGCGCCGACGGTGATCGCGAGCGATTGCGCGCCCGAGGGAGCCTCCGCCTGCGAGACGCCGACGGCCCAGCGGGTCGCGGTGTTGAAGTACTGCAGCTGGTCCGGGATGGCCGCGAGGAAGATGTGGGGCGGCGGCAGGAGCCGCGGGTCGGCCCAGCCGATGAACCAGAGGAACTCCCAGATCCCGGCGAAGAGCGCGATGGAAAGGACTGTCCAGCCGAGCGCCGTGGCCGGCTCCTGGAGCCTCTCGCTCCAGAAGTAGCCCTGCCTGTCACCCGTCGCGAGTTCGCGACGGGTGGGCGCGTCATGGGTGACGTGCGCCATCAGGCCGACTTGTACTTGAGGGAGGCGTAGAGCTCGGCGTTCTCCGCGATCACCGCCTCGAGGAAGCTCCAGTCGATGGCGTCGCGCGTGGGCAGGTTCTTGATGTAGCCCATCTCGGCGACGCTTTCGACGCGATCGAGGATGAAATCGGTCTGGCTGCGGGCGTCGACCACCGCCGGCTGCTTGGCCATGGCGATGCGGGCGTTCTCCATCGAGGTCTTGTAATAGGGACCGACGACCTTCGCGAGCGTGCCTTCGGGGTCGTTCTCGGCGAGATGCTGGGCTTTCATCATCGCCTTGATGAGGACCTTCAGCGCCTCGGGGCGCTCTTCCATCAGCTGTGCACCCGCGGCGAGCACGCAGTCGGTGTAGCCGGGGCCGTACATGTCGGTGCCGTCGGTCAGCAGGACCGAGCCGGGCACGTCGTTGATGATCGCCGAGGCATAGGGCTCGATGGTGCAGAAGAAGTCGATGCCGCCGGCCTTGAACACCTCGACCGCCTCGGCCATGCCGCCCATGTAGCGCACGGTGATGTCGTTGAACGAGACCCCGTTCCGCTTCAGCCAGTCGTAGGGCATCACCTCCAGCGTATCCATCTGGAAGGTCCCGAGGGTCTTGCCCTTCAGCTTCTCGGCGGTATCGAGGCCCGGCTGCGCGACGAGGCCGCAGCCTTCGATGCCGCCGCCGGCGACGATCTTCAGCGGCACTCCGGCATCATAGAGCGCCATGAAGCTCGTGTAGGGCGTCAGGCCGATGTCGACCTGGCCGGTGCCGAGGAAGGTCACCTGATCGGCAAAGGTCGGCGTGTTGATGAACTCGATCCCGAGGCCATCCTCGGCGGCGAGCTGTTCGGCATGGGCGAGGAAGAGGGCGAGGTTGCAGAAGCCCGCCCCATGGGTCGAGCGGATGGAGCCCTGGGCGGCATGCGCGGCGCCACCGCAAAGCCCTGCGCCGACGGCCATGGTCAGGGTGGTGGCGGCCGACGAGCGGATGAAGCCGCGGCGGCTGACGGTAGGGGCGGCCAGGCCGGCAGGGATCATGGGGTCGTGATGGGTGCACATGTGCTCTGTCTCCAAGCAGCTCGCGTGAGCAGGGATTTCGCTTCCCGGGGGAGGTGGGCTCCGGGGGCCTTCCGGCCGGACGCGCCGGCTTGGGGAATCGTTAAAGCCGTCGATGGAATTCAATCCAGCGATTCTTCGGCAAAAAGCCATTTTGATGGGCGGCCTGCACGCATCCGCCCAAATATCGTTCATTGCACATCATTGATGCCCGATTTGAGGCAAAAAGCTGAAAATGACGCCCGCAGATGGCGATTCGAATCGACGCGGGCCCGGTTCGCCAGCCATGCCGATCACATATGGAATGCCATCTGACCTCGCGATGACGAGAAATGGCATTCCGTCCAAGCCTGACCAGCGGATCGGAGGAACCTCTTGCGCGTGCTGCTTGCCAACCCGAACACATCGGTCGCGCTGACGCGCCAGATGGCGGCCGTGGCCCGGGCCGCGGCCCCGATCGGCTGCACCGTCGAGACCGTGACCGCGCCCCGCGGCTTTCCCTATATCTCGACCCGGGCCGAGGCCCATATCGCCGGCACCGTGATGCTGGAGATGCTGGCCGAGGCCGATGTGGACGCCGCGATCATCGCGGCTTTCGGCGATCCCGGAATGCGCGCGGCGCGCGAGCTTTGCGACTTTCCCGTGGTCGGCGTGGCCGATGCGGCGATGATGACGGCGGCGATGCTGGGCGAGCGTTTCGCCATCGTTGCCTTCACCCAGCGGATGCGCGCCTGGTACCTGGACAGCGTCCGCGATGCCGGCCTCGCGTCGCGGTTCGCCGGCTTCCGGGCGCCGGCCATCGAGCCGAAGTCGGTCGAGACGGCGCATGAGGATCTCCGCGGCGCGCTGCTCGCCTGTATCGAGGCCGCGGCCACCGAGGATGGCGCCGACGCGGTGATCCTGGGCGGTGCGCCCCTCGCCGGCATGGCGGCGACGCTCGCCGATCTCGCGCCGGTGCCGCTGGTCGACCCCATCGCCGCGGCGACGCTGCAGGCGGCGGCGCTCGTCCGTCTCGTGCCGCGCCGACCACGTACCGCGCTGGTCGCCAAGACCTCGATCGGGCTCGACCCGCGCCTCGCGCGCCGCTTCGGCGGTCTGATCGGACTGAACGGAGCGGGCTCGTGAGCGCCGCCGCGCTTCAGGCGCCGGGCTTTGCCGCCGCGATCGCGGCCGCCACCGCGCATGCCTCGCCCTGGCCCAGCGACATCCGCGCGGTCATCGAGGGAGAGACCTTCGATCCGCCGCCCTGGAACGTGGTGATCGGTCCGGTCCGCGACCGCGGCGGGCCGTCGGGCACGATCATCGTCGGCGGCGCCCCGGTGGCGCGCTGGGGCGATACCGAGCGCGTCGACATGGCCTTCAGCGTCACCAAAAGCTACATCGGCCTGCTCGCCGCGGTGGCGCTCGATCGCGGACTGATCGCGGATCTGGCCGAGCCCGTCTCGCGCCGCGTGGATCACCCCGTCTTCTCGGGCGCGCGGAACGGCGCGGTGACCTGGCGCCAGCTTCTCGACCAGACCAGCGAGTGGTCGGGGACGCTCTTCGGTCTTCCCGACACCGTCGATCGCGACCGGCAGCTCGCGCCGACGGACGACCCCGCCCGCTTCGACCGGGGAACGCCGCTTCAGGCGCCGGGCAGCTACTGGGACTACAACGACGGCCGGGTCAACGCGCTCTGCCTCGCGCTGACGCTGCTGTTCGGTGCGGGTCTGCCGGCGGTTCTTGCCGGGCTGCATCCGGATCTCGGCCCCTCAACCGGCGTCTGGGACGGCTGGGGCGCGCAATCGACGATCCCCATAGCCGGCGCGCCGGTCGAGGTGGTCGTCGGCGGCGGCCATTGGGGCGGCGGGCTTGCCGGTTCGGTGGCGCGCCACGCGGCTCTGGGCCAGCTCGTCCTCGGCCGGGGCGTGCTGGGCGGCCGGCGCATTCTGGGCGCAGAGGCGCTCGACGCCCTGCTGACCCCCTGTGTGCTGCAGCCGATCTATGGCGGCCTCTGGTGGCTGAACCAGGATCGCCGGCTGCAACCGGCCGCCTCCGGGCGCGCCGTCTTCGCGCTCGGGGTGGGGACGACGGCGATCTGGGTCGAGCCCGCGCATGATCTCGTGGCCGTGGTCCGCTGGATCACGCCGGAGGGACTTGCCGCATTCGTCGCCGCCGTATCCGAGGCGCTGGCGTGAGCGCGCTGGCGCTGGTGGAGGACGTGCTTGCCGGGCGTGCGGACGCCGGCGAGGCGGTGGGACGCGCCGAGGCGGCGATCCGCGCCGAGAACCCGCGGCTCAACGCCATCGTCGACTACGACCCCGATCTCGCCCGGCCGCAAATCGCCGCGCTGCGCGCACGGCTGGCGCGAGGCGAGCGCCCGCCGCTGGCCGGCCTGCCGGTCACGGTCAAGGACCACATCCATGTTGCCGGCTGGCCGGCGACCGAGGGCTACCCGCCCTTTGCGGGCCGGCGGGCGGCCGGGGACGACCCCGCGGTCGCGCGTCTGCGGCAGGCGGGCGCGATCGTGATCGGCCGCACGAACATGTCGCAGTTCGGCTGCAAGGGCGTGACGACGAACCCGATCTACGGCGTGACCCGCCACCCCGCCGACCCCGACCTTACGCCGGGCGGCTCGTCCGGCGGCGCCGCGGTGGCGGTGGCTGCCGGTCTCGCGCCCCTGGCGCTAGCGGGCGACGGCGGCGGGTCGATCCGGCGGCCGGCGGCGCATTGCGGCATCCTCGGCTTCAAGCCCTCGAGCGGCGCTGTGCCCAACCCGCGGAGCCTGTCGCATACGGGCGTCCTCGGGCTGATGGCGACCGAGATCGATCTTCTCGCCCGTGCCTTCGCGGCCATCCGCGGCCCGGACGCCCGCGACCCGGTCAGCGTGGCGATTGCGCCGCCGCCTGAGCCGGCCGTGCTGCGCTGGGCCTGGAGCCCGACGTTGGGGCTGGACCTGCCGGTCGATCGCGGGGTGCGCGCCGCCGCCGAGGCCGCGCTGTCACGGCTCATGGCCGCCGGCCTCGCGGTGGAGGCGCGCGATCCCGCCTGGCCGGCGGGGGCGGGCGAGGAGGCGCTGATGCCGCTTCAGCACGCGGGGCTCGCCTCGGCCTGGGGGGAGGCATGGCGAAACGACCCCGATGCCTTCGACCCCGATATCGGCGTCCAGATCGAGAGCGGTCTGGCGCTGGACGGCGTGTCGGTCGCGCGCGGCGATGCGCTCAGCCGTCGCATCGCCGCCACGGCCGCGGCCTTCTTCGCCGACGGGACGGACCTCATTCTGGCGCTGACCACGCCCTGCGTGGCCTGGCCGCACGACCGCCTCGGGCCTGAGGTGATCGGGGGGCAGCCGGCGGGTCCGCGCGCGCATGCGGCGCTGACCCCGCTGGTCAACCATGCGCTGCTCCCGGCGATCTCGATCCCCTGCGGCACGGCCGAGCGCGGGCTGCCTTGCGCCCTGCAGATCATCGGCCCCCGTTTCGCGGACGACCGCGTTATCGCCGCCGCGCGTCTTGCGGTCTCGATCCTCGCGACGGCCTGAGGTCATACGCTTTCCGGGTCATTGCGTCGCCCGCACCACCCCCTTCCGAACCCGCTCTTGCGAAGCACTGCTTCGCGCGGGTTCGTCGGCCGGAGCACGTGAGCGCGGAGGGCGAGGGGCTTTGGCCATTCCCGTCGCTCTGTAATCCGCGCGCGCCTGCCAAGAGGCAGGCAGGCGCGCGCGGATTTGTCGACGGACAAATCCGCGAAGTGGTCGAGCGGAGCTCGTTTCAGGCCGTCTCGGCAAACAGCCGGCCGAAGGGCGCGAGCGGGTGCATCGGCACCCCGGCCGCGCGCAGGCTGCCCCAGAGCGTGACGGCGATGCTGTCGAGGACCGGCACGCCGATCTCGCGTTCGACGACGGGCGCCACCCGCGTGCCGCGCATGTTGGTGCAGACGATCGCAACCGCATCGACGCCGGATCGCGCCACCTCGCGGCACATCTGAGCCACCTGCGCCTCTCCCGCCTCGGCGAAGGAGAAGTTGTCCGCCAGGCCGAGATGTGCCTCGCCGGCGATCTCCACCCCGATGCGGGCGTAATTGGCGACGATGCGCGACTGGACGTCGGGCGTATAGGGCGTCACCAGGCCGAGCCGGCGCACCCCGCGCGCCGCGAGGATCGCGTTCAGGCTGGCGATCGCGGTGGTGGCGCGGGCGCCGCTCACCCGCTCGATGCCGGCGCACAGCGCATCGTCGGTGTCGAAGCCGAGCCAGCTCGCCGAGGTGCCGTTCCAGGCGATCACATCGGCGCGCGCATCGGCGAGCAGGCCGGCGGCCTCGAGGATCGGCTCATGGCGGAACTGGCGGTTCGAGCCTTCGTCCAGCGCGATCTGGGTGACGCGGAAGCGCGAGAAATGCGCGCTGACCCGCTCAGTGAGTGGGGCGAGGAGCGCCTGGGTCAGCGGCTCGAGCGCCGTGTTCGAGGACGGGGTGAGCATGCCGAGGCGGATGCGCGGCGCGGCCGCCTCAAGGAAAGGGTCAGGTATCTTGGTCATGTCTCTGTGGGTGCGTGGGAATCCTGGCCGTCAGCCTGCGCCAGCCTAGGCGGATCGGGCGGGGAGTTCCAGTGCCGCAGGCGCGGCCGCGCGCCTCAGCCGCGGGTGTGGTAGATGTATCCCAGGCCGCGCAGGGTGCGGATCGGATCGCCGCAGCCCAGTGCCTCCAGCTTGCGTCGCAGCCGCGCGACGCGGCTGTCGATGCTGCGGTCCTCGGGGTCGTCGCGGGCGGGCGCGAGGCGCAGCAGATCGTCGCGGGTCAGCGGCACGTCCGGTCGGCTCGCAAAGGCGGCGATGAGATCGACCTCGGTCGGCGACAGGTCGAGCGGCCCGTCCGGTCCGCTGACCCGCCAGGCCGCGCGATCGACGCGCAGCGGCCCGAAGGAGAGATCGCTCTGGCGCCGGCGCAGCAGCGCGTCGACCCGCGCCGCCAGCTCGGCGAGCGAGAACGGCTTGGCGACATAGTCGTCGGCGACCGCCAGCCCCTCGATCCGGGCGTCGAGCGCGCCCGCCCCGGTGAGCATGATGATGGCCGGCGGGTTCGCCCCGGCGCGCAGCCGGCGCGCGATCGCCAGCCCGTCCTCGCCCGGAAGCCCGCGGTCGAGCAGCAAGAGATCGGCGGGGGCGAGGCGCAGCAGCGCGTCGCATTCCGCACTGTTGCGGGCCAGGCGCAGCCGGTGCGGCCCGCCCGCGAAGTAGTCGGCAAGCATCTTTCGCAGCGCGGGGTCGTCATCGACGAGGATCAGATCGGCCATGGCATCTCCGGCAGCGACCGCAGCTTGTCCCGTCTAGGCAGGCGGCCTGCGCGCGTCCAACCTTTACTTGCGACATATCTAACGGTTGGCAGGCGGCCCGGCCCGTGCTTTCGTCCGTGCAGGAGGTCGGGCCGGAGCCGTGATGGGAAGCTTTGCGAGGGGGCCGGCACGGGTCTGGCTGGCGCTGGCCGGGGTGCTGCCGCTGGCGCTGATCGTGGGCGTGCTCGCGTTCCATCAGGTGCGGCAGGAGCGCGCGGCGCTCCTCGAAGAGCAGCTGCGCCTCTCGGCCGAGCACCATTTCGCCGTCTCCGAAGTGCTCGCCGCCTCCAGTCGCCAGCTTGCCCGCATGGAGGCGCGGATGCGGCTGTCCATGGCGGATGCGCCCGGGCTGGGCGCGCGGGCGGACGAGATCGAGACGACGGAGGCGGGGGGGATCCGGGCCAGCGAATGGGTGCATCGCGCGCCCGAGCGGGGAAACCTGATCGGCCTGCCCGATCTCGCCGCCCGCGCCCGCGGCCCGGTGGCGGCGGCGCTCGACCTGCTCGGGCCGCTGGAGGTCGAGGCCCTCGTCGGCGGGCCGGCGTCGTGGAGCTATTTCTTCTCGGCCGGGCGCGACTTCATCACCATCCTGCCCGGCGCGGCGCTGGCCGACTTTCTCGCCGCCGCGCCCCCGGTCGCCGACGCCCAGGGGCTGATCGACTACTGGCTCGGCTATGACGTCTTCCGGCTCGGCATGCCGGCGGCGAACCCCGAGCGGCTGGCGTACTGGACGCCGCCCTACGACGATGCCGGCGGGGCGGGACGCATGGTCAGCCACGGGATGCCGGTCTATGACGGCGAGCGGTTCGTGGGGATCGTCGCCACCGACATCACGCTCGATGCGCTCGCCGGCGTGCTCGACCACATGGCGACGCCGGCCGGCGTCTTCGGCCTGGTCACCGAGGCGGGCGACGTGCTGACCTCCAGCACCGGCGGGGCGAGCCGGCTGGCCGGGGTGCTTCCCGGCACGGAGGGGGTGTTCCTGCGGCGCGGCGCGGACTGGGAACTCGTCCGCCCGATCCCCGGGACGCCCTTCCGCTTCGCGGCGGTCGTGCCCGAGGCCGAACTGCGCGCCATGGTGGTGCCGCGGCTGGCCGGCTACGGGCTCGTGCTTGCCATCGCCGTTCTGACCATCGCTGCGATCATCGTCTGGCTGCAGCGCCAATACGTGCGCCCCGGCCTGCAGCTTGCGGGCTATGTCGAGGCGGCGGCGCTTGCGCGGGACCTTCCCGAGCCGCCGGCCGATCTTCCCGCCGGCTGGCGGGCGCATGCCGAGGCGATCACCGGGGCGCTGGAGCATGCCCGCGCCGACCGCGCCGCGCTCGCCGCCAGCGAGGAGCGCTATCGCAACGTGGTCAACACCCAGACCGAGATGGTGGCGCGTCACACGCCGGCGGGCGTCGCGACCTTCGTCAACGATGCCTACTGCCGGCAGGTGGGTCTCAGCCGCGAGGCGATTCTGGCGCTCGAGGAGAGCCAGTTCAACTTCGTCACCGCCGACGACTATGCCCGCCACGAGGCGCATATGGCGAGCCTGAGCCCGGCGACGCCGACCGCCACGACCACGGTCAAGGTCTGGCTCCCGCGCGCGCCCGGGGAGGAATTCTGGGAGGAATGGACCGACACCGGCATCTTCGATGCCGAGGGCCGGCTGGTCGAGGTGCAGTCGGTCGGGCGCGACGTCACCGCCAAGGTCCGCGCCGAGGAGGAGCTGCGCCGCCAGAGCGAGGCGCTGCACCAGAGCGAGAAGCTCGCCGCCCTCGGCTCGATGCTCGCCGGCGTCGCGCACGAGCTCAACAACCCGCTCTCGATCGTCGTCGGCTATTCGGGGATGCTGCACGAGCTGGCCGGGGACGAGCCCACGCGCCGGCGCACCGGCGAGATTGCCCGCGCCGCCGATCGCTGCGCGCGCATCGTGCGGACCTTCCTCGCCATGGCGCGGTCGCGCCCCGCCGAGCCGCGCGACATCGCCGTGGGTGAGCTGATCGACCAGGCGCTCGAGCTCGGCGCCTATGGGCTGCGTGCGAACGGGATCGAGGTCGAGCACCGGCAGGGCGATGCGCTGCGCATTCATGCCGATGGCGACCAGATCCACCAGGTGCTGATGAACGTCATCGTCAACGCCCAGCAGGCGATGATGGAGGTCGATCCCCCCCGCCGCCTGTCCATCGCGACGCGGACCGAGGCGGGCCGTGCCGTGATCGAGATCGCCGACACCGGGCCGGGCATCCCGCCCGCGATCGCCGCGCGCGTCTTCGAGCCGTTCTTCACCACCAAGCCGCAGGGGGCGGGAACGGGCATCGGCCTCGCGGTGTCGCGCAGCATCGTCGAGGCGCATGGCGGCGAGATGGAGATCCTGGCCGCGGAGGGCGGCGGCGCGCTCTGCCGCATCCGCCTGCCGCTGGCCGCCGGACCCAGTGCCGCGCCGGAGGCGCCCGAGCCAGCCCCCGCGCCGCCCCCCGCCCGGGGCCGGCTGCTGGTGGTCGACGACGAGCCGGCGATCGCCGCCTATATCGCCGAGGCGCTGGCGGGCGAGGGGATCGACGTCGTGGCGGCGGCCTGCGGCGAGGAGGCGATCGGGCTTGCCGGGGCAGGGGGATTCGACGCGGTGCTCACGGACCTGCGCATGCCGGACATGAGCGGGATCCGCCTCGCCGGGCGCCTCGTGGCCATGGATCCGCGCCTGGCGGGGCGGATCCTGCTGATGACCGGCGACACGCTGCACTCCGCCGGGGGCGAGCTGCCCGACGGCATTGCCGTTCTCGACAAGCCGCTCGATCTGGCGACGCTGCGCGCCGCGATCCGCCCGCTTCTTGCCGCGGGCGGGGCGGTGGCGGAGGGTTAGGCGCGTGCGCGCGCCGCCTTCCTTCCGAACCCGCCCTTGCGACGCACTGCGTCGCGCGGGTTCGTCGGCTGGAGCGCGTGAGCGCGGAAGCCGAGGGGCCGAACGCATCACCGTCGCTCTCCAATCCGCGCGCGCCTGCCTGGGCGGCGCGGTTTACCGCGCCTGTCGTCACGCCGAAGGCGTGCCTACGGCACGACGGGCAGGCTGGCGCGCGCGGATTTGTCGACGGACAAATCCGCGAAGTCGTCAACCAAGCCCGCCTCAGCCGTCCGGGCGGTAGACATAGCCGTCGCCGCGCAGGGTGATGATGAACCGCGGGCGCTGCGGGTCGGGTTCGATGCGCTTGCGCAGTCGGGTGATGCGGATGTCGATGCTGCGCTCGCCGGGGGCCAGCGGGCGGCCATGGGCGATCTCGCTCAGCCGCTCGCGGCTTAGGGTCTGGCGCGGATGGCGCAGGAAGGCGTCGATGAGCGCATGGTCCTGGGCGCTCAGATCGCTCACCGTCCCGTCGGCCGCGATCAGCCGCCGCGCGGAGGTATCCACGCGCGCGGCGCCGAACCGCCGGGTGGCGGGCAGCGGTGCCTCGGGCGGCAGGCGGCGCGCGACCGACTGGATACGCGCGAGCAGCTCCGACAGCGCGAAGGGCTTGACGATATAGTCGTCCGCGCCGCCGAGCAGGCCGCCGAGACGGCTCTCCTCCTCGCCGCGTGCGGTCAGCATCACGATGCCGGCCCGCTCGCCGCGGGCGCGCAGCCGGCGGGCGACCGAGAGCCCGTCCTCGCCGGGCATGTTCACGTCGAGAACGAGGACCCGCGCCGGTGCCTCGCGCAGCAGGCCGTCGAGCTCGGCCGCGTCGGCCGCGAGCCGCACCCTGAGGCCGGCCGCGCCGAGATAGTCGGCGAGCATGGCGCGCAGGCCGGGTTCGTCGTCGGTGACGATCACCTCGATCGGCACCTCGACCGGCACCTCGATCGGAACCTGCCGCACCCTGCGCACCATAACCGCAGCCTCCGCCATAGCGCCCGCGATCCTGATCCGCCCTCAGGCGGCACGCAACGGCACGATCACCGCCGCGCCTGCCTTCTCTGCCCCCGCCATCCCGCAGGCCACCAGCCGCGCGAGCCGCAGGCACAGACCCGCGTCCTCGGCGGCGGCGGCCTCGAGGGAGGACAGATCGACCCGCACCACCTCGACGGGACCCTCGGCGAGCAGCCAGCGCCGCTCGCGGCGCCGCGCGAAGGGGATCGCCTCGCCGAGCAGGACGGGCTCGTCTCCGCCCAGGCCGCCGGCGCGCCCCTCCACCAGGATGGTGAGGCAGGGCGCCACGTCACCGCCCACGACGAGCGTCGCCCCGGCGGCGTGCCGCGCCCGCCGACCATGCGCGATCAGCCAGCCGAGCCCGTCATCCTCGCGCAGCCCGTGCCGCAGCCGCATGAGCTGCCACAGCCGCGCTGCGTTCAGCGGAAGCAGAACCATTTCCGTCACCATTACCGGCCAGCTGCCGAGCAGCGCGCCATAGCTGAGGAAGGCCACGCTGCTGGCGATGCCGAACAGCCGGAGCGGCAGCGCCCCCTTCATCGCCCAGGCCGCGAACGTCAGGCCGGTGCCTGCAAAACCCACCATTTCAACCCAGTCCATCGCCTTCACTCCCGGCCCGACGTCCATGGCGCCTTTTCCCCCGCTTGTGTTTCACCGCCTTGCCGTCGCCGGAAACGCGAACCGCCCGCAGCGCGGGTCACGCGCTGCGGGCGGCGAGGCGGCCGGGGCCGCGTGGGGCGTCAGACGAAATCGCTGAGCGTCAGGTTCACGATCCCGTCGAGCCGGAACGTGACCTCGGCATAGTCCACGCCGTTCACGGTGTTGTCCGAGACGTTCAGGTCGACGAAGGTATTGCCGTTCGAATGCCGCACGTTGATCGTGCCGGCGGTGAAGCCTTCGTTGCGGGTCGGATCGTCGTAGCGCGTGAGCCGCGAGAAGTCCTGCTGGCCTGCCTTGTGCGCGTTCGCATCGCCATCGAGACGGATCTTGTCCTCACCCTTCACGAAGTCATGGATCCGGTCGATGCCGGGTCCGTCGTTCGTGCCGATGACGAAGGTGTCACGCCCGGCGCCGCCCCAGAGCTTGTCCGCGCCCTTGCCGCCGACCAGGATGTCGTTGCCGCCCATGCCGCGGATCTCGTCGTCACCGTCGAGTCCGAACAGATGGTTCACCCCATTGGACCCGATCAGCTTGTCGCCATAGGCCGAGCCCGCCATGTTCTCGATGCTCACGAGCCGGTCTCCGGTCGCCTCGCCCGAGTATCCCCGGCCCACGCCAAGATCGACATGCACGGCGGCCGAGGCTGCCGCATAGGACACGTAGTCAGTGCCCTCGCCGCCATCGAAGAGATTGGCCCCGGGCGCCGAGTAGAAGGTGTCGTTGCCCTTGCCACCCACGTAGTCCATGCCGCGCATGGCGACGAACTGGTCGGCGTGGTCGGTGCCGATGATGCGCTCGATCGTGTTGAGCGTGTCGATCTCGTTGTGGCCGACGCGGACCGTGTTCCCCGAAACGCTGATGCCCGTCGCGCGTCCGGCATAGTTGGCCGTGTCATAGCCCGCGCCGCCGATCAGCGTGTCGTTGCCGGCGCCGCCGTCGAGGAAATCGTCGCCCGCGCCGCCGTCCAGAAGGTCGTCGCCCGCCTCGCCGTAGAGCCGGTCGTTGCCGCCGTGCCCGTAGACCTTGTCGTTGCCACCGCCCGCGTGGATGACGTTCGCCTCGTTCGAGCCGATCACCGTGTCGGCATGCTTGCCGAGCATCAGGTTCTCGATGTTCTTCAGCTGGAGCCGGACGCTGCTCCCGCCGATCTGGCTGTTGGCGCCGTTGTTGAGGTTGAAATGCCCGCCGTAGGCGGCGCCGGTATAGACGAAGGTATCGATCCCCGAGCCGCCGTCGAAGCTGCCCTGATAGACATCCGTGGCGTAGATCATGTCGTTGCCCTCGCCGGCAAAGACCGTGCTCCTGCCGCCCTGGACATGGATCGTGTCGTTGCCGCCACCGGCGGTGATCGTGTCGTTGCCGCCCATGCCGTAGATGACGTCGGCGCCGGACGAGCCGAAGAGGTGGTTGTTGCCCAACGTCCCCCAGATGATTGCCATTTCTCTTGCTCCTTTCATGCGGTGCGTCCTGCACCGTGCCGCGGCTTGTAAGGGGCCGGTGTTTCACGCCGTTGTCGTCTGCGAGCGGCGGGCGCTGATGCGCCTTTCCGAAGGGTTAACGCGGCCGGGGAATCGTTTTGATTCCAAATGGATGTGGATTTGTCCGAGTTCGGACACCTCCGTATGGAAACGCCCCCGCCGGGAGGCCGGCGGGGGCGTTTGCTGGTTTCGGACGACCGGAAGGGGCGTGTCTCAGCGCTCGCGCCAGGCCCGCGCCATCTGGTCGGCGAGCGGCGCCAGCAGCCAGACCAGCGGCGCCTGCGCCTCGGCGACGACGACGGCCTGCACCGGCATTCCGGGCCGCAGGGCGACGCCTGTCGCGGTCGCCATCTCCGCCGGCAGGCTCGCCCGGACCCGGTAGCCGCTGGCACCGCTCTGGGCATCGCTCACTGCATCGGGGTCAAGCCGCGACACCTGCGCCTCCAGAACCGGCGCCACCCGCTGCGGCCCTGCGAGAAGCCGCAGGTGGACCGGGGCCCCCATGCCGACCCGGTCGATCTCGGCCGGGGCGACCATGACCTCCGCCACCAGCCGCGCGGCGTCGGGGACGACCGACAGCATCACCTGGCCCGGCGCCACCACCGCGCCCCGGCCATGGATGGCCATGGCATGGACCTGTCCGGCGACCGGCGCGCGCACGACGGCGGCTTCCAGCTCGGCCATCACCGCACGCCGGCGCTCGGTCAGCTCCGCCGCGGCGCTTTCGGCCTCGCGGATCTCGCGGGCGGCCTGGGCGGCGGCGTCGCGGTCGATCTGGCCGAGGCGCGCCTCGGCTTCCGCGATCGCCGCCGCCATGGTTTCCGCCTGCGCGTCCATCTGGGCGAGCGCGCCCTCGATCCCCGCCTCCGAGCGCTTCAGCGCGGTCAGCCGCGGGCGGGTGACGAGCCCCTTCTCGTACAGCGTCTCCACCGTGGCGAGTTCCTCGCGCACCAGCGCCAGTTCCTCCTCGCGCGCCATCCGCTGCGGTCCGAGCCCGCCCAGGCCCCGGCGCAGCCCCGCGATCTGCTCGGCGACCTGCTGCCGCCGGCCGTCGCGGTCCGCACGCCGCGCCTCGTGCAGGCGCAGCTCCGACAGTGCCTCGGGCGACATCTCGGCCGGGGTCCAGGCCGCGCCCGCAATTTCCGCCCGCAGCCGCTCGAGGCGCAGCTCCGCCGTGGCGAGGCGAAGCCCGAGAACCCCGAGTTCCGCGCGCAAGGCGGTGTCGTCCAGCGTGACCAGCGCCTCGCCCGCCGCCACCCGGGCGCCATCGGCCGTATGCACGGCGGTGACGCGCCCCCCCGAGGGGTGCTGCACCGCCTTGACGTTCCCGTCGACGACCAGTGTTCCGTCGGCAACGACGGCGCCCTCGATCCGCGCGCCGAGGCCCCAGACCGCGCCGCCCGCCATCAGCAGCGCGAGCACCGCCATTCCTGCCAGCGTGATGCGGCGGCCGGAAGCATGCAGGCGTTCGATCTCTTCGGTCATGGCGGGATCCTCAGGCGTTGGCGCGCTGGACGCGCGGGGTTTCGGCAGGCATCGGGCGCAGCACCTCGCCGCGCGGGCCGAAGGCGGTTTGCCGCCCCTCGGCAAGCACCAGCACGTGGCTCGCAAGCGACAGCGTGCCCATGCGGTGGGTGACCATGACCACGATCGCGCCGCGGGCGCGCGCCGCCTCGACGGCGGCGGCGAATGCCGCCTCTCCGGCCGCATCCAGATTGGCGTTCGCCTCGTCGAGCAGGATCAGGAAGGGCTGGCCGTAGAAGGCCCGCGCCAGCGCCACCCGCTGCCGCTGCCCGCCCGAGAGCGGGCGGCTCGCATCGCCGATCGGGGTCGCATAGCCTTCGGGAAGACCAAGGATCATCTCGTTCACCCCGGTGAGCCGCGCCGCGTCCAGCACGGCCTCGGCCGGCGCGTCCGTCTGCATGCGGGCGATGTTCTCGGCCACCGTGCCTTCGAGAAGGCCGGGGTCCTGAGCCACGTATCCGGTGGCCTGCCCGAGCCGCTCGGCGTCGAACTGCTCGCGCCGCGCGCCGTCGAGGCGGATCGTGCCTGCCGCTGGCGGCACGATGCCGGCCAGCGCGCGCAGCAGCGAGGTCTTGCCCGTCCCCGACGGCCCGACGACGCCGAGCACGTCGCCGGCCTGCAGGGTGAAGCTCACCCCTTCCACGACGACATTCCCGCCCGCGGTCACCGCCAGCCCCTCGACCTCCAGCGTCCGGCCGGGCAGCGGCAGGGCGAGGGGAGCCGGCGCCTCAAGGGCGAGGCTCGCGTCCAGCCGGCGCAGCGCCTCGCGCGCCTCGCACATCGGGCGCCAGTGGCCGATCGCGGCATCGAGCGGGGCCAGCGCGCGCCCGGTGATGATTGAGCAGGCGAGCATTGCGCCGGGGGAGAGCTCGCCCCGGATCACGAAGACGGCGCCGAGCCCGAGGATCAGCGACTGGAGCGCCAGGCGGATCACGCGACCGACGGCGGCGGCCCCGCCGACTGCGTTGGCCGCGCGCGCGTCGGCGGCGGCGGCGGCGGCCGCCTCGCGGTCGTGCCGGGTCCGCAGGTGTCCCGCCAGACCCATGGCAACGACGTTCTGGGCCTGGCGCCGCTCGGCCTCGACGATGAAGCGCGCCCGCGCCCGCGCCTCGCCCGCCCGCCGGGCGGGCCCGCGGGCCAGCCGGCCCGAGACGAGCGTGAGCGCGACCATCAGCACGGCCCCGGCGAGGACGGCGGCGCCGATCCCGGGATGGATCGCAAAGGCCAGCGCGATGAAGAGCGGCGCCCAGGGCAGATCGAGCAGTGCGGCGGGCCCCGCTCCGGCCATGAAGCCGCGGACGGTCTCAAGGTCGGTGAGCGGGTGCCGCTGCGTCAGGCCGCGGCGCGCGTCGTCGATCGTTGCGCGATGCGCCGGGCCGCGCAGCCGTGCCTCGAAGAGGCCCGCCGAGACGACGAGCAGGCGCTGCCGGAGGATGTCGATCACCGCCATGACGGCGAAGAGGAAGACCAGAAGCAGGGTGATGGTCACCAGCGTCGCCATGCTGCGCGAGCTCAGCACCCGGTCGCAGACCTGCACCATGTAGAGCGCGCCGTTCAGCATCAGCAGGTTGATGGCGGCGGAAAAGATCCAGATCGCCGCTATGCGCCCGCGTTGCGAGAACAGTGCGGCGCTGGCGGTATCGTTCGTCTCGTCGTGCATGATCTGGCCCCCGGTGTCGGAAGCCATGGCTCATGTCGGCCCTGCGTTTCAGCCGTATGTCGTGGCGGCCGCCGCCTCATACCGGTTCCGTTTGATCACTGCGTGGATTGTCGAGCGACGGCGATGCGTTTGGGCTCTCGGCTTCCGCGCTCACGCGTTCCGGCCGACGAACCCGCGCGACGCAGTGCGTCGCTGGTGCGGGTCCGGAAGGAGAGCCGGTGCGCGAGAAGCAATCAGGCGGAACTCGTATCAGAAATGGATCGTCCGCCCGTAGGCGTCGAGCACCGACTCGTGCATCATCTCGCTCAGCGTCGGATGCGGGAAGACGCTCTCGATCAGCTCCGCCTCGGTCGTCTCGAGGGTGCGGCCGATGACATAGCCCTGGATGAGCTCGGTCACTTCCGCGCCGATCAGGTGCGCCCCCAGAAGCTCGCCGGTCTTCGCGTCGAAGACGGTCTTGACCAGTCCCTCGGGCTCGCCGAGCGCGATTGCCTTGCCGTTGCCGACGAAGGGGAAGCGCCCGACGCGGATCTCGTACCCCGCCTCCTTCGCCTTCGCCTCGGTCAGTCCGACGCTCGCGATCTGCGGCTGGCAGTAGGTGCAGCCGGCGATGCTCGCCGGGCGCACCGGATGGGGATGCCCGCCCGCGATCAGTTCGGCCACCATCACCCCCTCGTGGCTCGCCTTGTGCGCGAGCCACGGCGCGCCGGCAACGTCGCCGATCGCATAGAGCCCCTCGACGCCGGTGCGGCAGTACTCGTCCACCACGACATGGCTGCGGTCGATCTTCACCCCCAGCGCCCCGAGCCCCAGCCCTTCGACATTGCCGACGATGCCGACCGCCGAGATCACCGTGTCGAACTCCTCGGTCGTGACCTTGCCGCCCGCCTCGATATGCGCGGTGACCTTGTCCGCACCGCGGTCGAGCCGCTTCACCGACGCGCCTTCGAGAATGCGCATCTTCTGCTTCTCGAACGCCTTCTTTGCGAGGCCCGCGATTTCGGCGTCCTCCACCGGCAGGATGCGGTCCATCACCTCGACCACGGTCGTCTCGGCGCCGAGCGTGTTGTAGAAGCTCGCGAACTCGATCCCGATCGCGCCGGAGCCGATCACCAGCAACCTCTTCGGCATGTGCGGGGGCTGCAGCGCATGGCGATAGGCCCAGACCCGCTTGCCATCGGCCTCGAGCCCCGGCAGCTCGCGCGCCCGCGCCCCGGTGGCGAGGATGACCGCGCGGGCCGCTATCTCCTGCACGCCCTTATCCGTCCTGATCGCGACCTTGCCCTTGGCCGGGAGCGTCGCCTCGCCCATGACGACGGAGACCTTGTTCTTCTTCAAGAGATGCCCGACGCCCTGGTTGAGCTGCCGCGCCACCCCGCGCGAGCGCTTCACCACCGCGTCGAGGTCGTAGCCGACCCCGTCGGCCGTCAGCCCGAACTCACGCGCCCGATGCATCAGGTGCAGGACCTCTGCCGACCGCAGCAGGGCCTTGGTCGGGATGCAGCCCCAGTTCAGACAGATGCCACCGAGGTTCTCGCGCTCGACGATCCCCACCTTCAGCCCGAGCTGCGCCGCGCGGATTGCCGCGACATAGCCGCCAGGCCCCGAGCCGATCACTGCAACGTCCCAACTGTCGACTGCCACGCGCTCCTCCTTCGGCCCGCCCGGGCCTCTTGCCGCCACCATTCCGTGCCGCCTCAGGCCCCGGCTTCCGCCAGAGCCGCGCCATAGGCGCCTGCCTCGAGGAACGCCTGCTCTTCGGGCGTCGTCTCGCGCCCAAGCGCGGCGTTACGATAGGGGAACCGGCCAAAGCGACGGATGACAAGCCGGTGGGCACGCGCATGCAGGAGCGAATCCGCATCGCCGCCGCCGAGAACCGTGCGGCCCACCGAATGCTCCTGGTCGGCGAGGATCTCGGAATGCATCAGCGGCAGGTAGAAGAACCCGCGCTGCGGCTGGTCGAGCTGCATGTCGTATCCGCGCGCGATCGCGTCCTTGGCGATGGCAAGCGCGCGCGCGTCGCTGGCGAAGGCGCGGGCATCGCCGCGGAACATGTTGCGCGGGAACTGGTCGAGCAGCACGATCAGCGCCAGGCAGGGGCGTGCGGCCGTGCGCCAGTCGTCGAAGGCGCCGTGCCGGGCCCGCTCCCACAGGTCGAGGTAGCGCGCGCGGCAGAGCTCATCGAGCTCGGGCGGCCCGTTGAACTGATCCTCGGGCGAGACCTCCTCGAACCAGAATCGCAGGATCCCGTGCGGATCGTCGTCGGGCGGCTTGGGCAGGGTGCTCATCGGGTCTCGCTCTCCATTTCCAGTTCGCTCTCGGGTCGTTCCGCGGCGGCGGCAGATTCGGCATCCGCCGCCCGCTCGATCGCCACTTCCTGTGCCAGCTCCATCGCCACCGGCGAGGCCTGTGGGGCCACCGGGGAATAGGACGAGGTCTCGGCCACCGTTGGCGCCGGCCGCTTGGTGGTGCGCCAGGCCGCATAGACCGCGATCAGCGCCAGCAGGGCCGACATATAGGCGAAGTAGGCGTCCGGGCCAAACCGGGTCATCAGCGCGCCGATCGCCAGCGGCCCGGTCATGGCGCCGAGCCCGTTGATGAACAGGAGCCCGCCCGCGGCGGCCGCCATGTCGGCGGGCTCGAGATAGTCGTTCGTGTGCGCGATCAGCAGGGAATAGAGCGGGTTCGCCACGGCTCCGGTGATGAAGGCGAGGGCGAGCACGACGGCATAGCTGCCCGAGAACACGATGCCCGCTGCGATCAGCGCCGCGCCGGCGGCGGTGAGGTACATGATCAGCCGGCGCCGGTCCATGCGGTCCGAGAGCCAGCCGATCGGGTACTGCGCCAGCAGCCCGCCGGTGTAGATCGCGGCCACGAAGACCGAGATCTGCACGATGCTCAGCCCCTTCTCCATGCCGAAGACCGCACCCATGCCGAAGGTGCCCGCCAGCACGCCGCCGAGCAGGAAGGTGCCCACGCAGCCGAGCGGCGAGATCCGGTAGAGCCGAACCAGCGACAGGGGCTTGGTGGTCTTGAACGCCGGCGCGTCGCCCGCGGCCAGCAGGATCGGCGCGAAGGACACCGAGACCAGCACCGACATGACGACGAAGAGATCATAGCCCGAAGGATCGGCCAGGGTGACGATGCCCTGCGCGGAGATGATGCCCAGCATCTGCACGATCATGTAGAGCGACAGCGCCTGGCCGCGGGTCTCGTTGGTGGAGGCGTCGTTCAGCCAACTCTCGGCCACGACATAGACGCCGGCGAAGCAGAACCCGACCGCGATGCGCATGATCACCCAGACCCAGGGGTCGGGAGCCGCCCCATAGAGGATGAAGACAGCCGAGATCAGCGAGGCCAGCGCCGCGAACACCCGCACATGCCCGACCCGGCGGATCATCGCGGCCGCGCGCCAGGACCCCAGCAGGAAGCCGAGGAAATAGGCGCTCATCACGAAGGACATCGTTTCGGCGTCATAGCCTTCGATGGCGCCGCGGATGCCGAGAACTGTCCCCTGCAACCCGTTGCCGAGCATCAGGAGCAGCATGCCGAGCATCAGGGGCCACGCGCTGCGCAGCACGAAGAACATACCTACCTCACCGTCCCGGTCTCTGCCGATTCGATCCGGGCCATCGCTAGCCGGATGGCGCGCGCCGGCCAACCGGAATGCGTCAGCACCGCGGCAGCAACAGCGACGAATCGCCATAGGAGAAGAAGCGATAGCCGCCCGCGATCGCGTGGTCGTAGATCCGGCGGATAGGCTCGACACCCATCAGCGCCGAGACCAGCATCATCAGCGTCGAGCGCGGCAGATGGAAGTTGGTCATCAGCCCGTCGGCGATGCGGAACTCGAACCCAGGGCGGATGAAGATGTCGGTCTCCCCGCTCCACGGGGCGATGCTGCGCGGTCCCGTGGCCGCGGTCTCGAGCACCCGCAGCGCCGTCGTGCCGACGGGGATGACCCGCCCACCGGCCGCCATCGTCTCGGTGATGGCCGCGGCCGCCTCGGGTCCGATCTCGCCCCGCTCGGCATGCATCCGGTGCGCCTCGATGTTCTCGACCTTGACCGGCAGGAAGGTGCCGGCGCCCACGTGCAGGGTCACGCGCGTCAGGCGCACGCCGCGGGCGGCCAGGTCGGCAAGCAGTACCTCGTCGAAATGCAGCGATGCGGTGGGTGCCGCGACCGCGCCGGGGCGTGTGGCGAAGACGGTCTGGTAGTCCTCGCGGTCGGCCGCATCGGGAGCGCGGCGCGCGGCGATATACGGGGGCAGGGGCATCTCGCCGGCCGCGTCCAGCGCTGCGGCGAAGCCCGCCTCGTCGAGCCCGAAGCCGAGCGTGACCTCGGCTCCGTCGCGGCCGAGCACCTCCGCCTCCAGCCCCGAGCCGAAGGCGATCCGGTCACCGGCCGCGAGCCGCCGGCCCGGCCGCGCCAGCGCCCGCCACTGGCCCGCCGCGCCTGCGGGCGCGATCAGCACCGCCTCGACGGCGACCTCCTGGCCGCCGGGCCGGCGGCGGACGCCGCTCAGCCGCGCCGGGATCACGCGGGTGTCGTTGAGCACCAGCAGGTCGCCGGGGCCGAGCCACTTGCCCAGATCCGCCACCTGCGCGTCGGTGATCGTGTCACCCTCGGCCACCAGCAGCCGCGACGCCCGCCGCGGCCGGGCGGGCCTGAGCGCGATCAGCGCCTCGGGCAGGTCGAAGTCGAAATCCTCCAGCCGCATCGCCGGGCCTCCTCACAGTCCGCGGCCCTATAGGCGCGCCGGCGCACGGGCTCAATGGCGGGGGTTGACCTGGTGCGCTTCCCCATGGCTCGGATACGCCGGAAATCATCGAGGAGAGACACCATGCCCATCCCCGAAGTCGGCCAGTCCGCGCCCCGCGTCGTCCTGCCCCGCGACGGCGGCGGGACCCTCGATCTCGCCACCCTCGTAGGGCGCAAGGTCGTGCTCTACTTCTACCCCAAGGACGACACCTCGGGCTGCACCCTCGAGGCGAACGGCTTCACCGCCGCCATCGACGCCTTCGAGGCGGCCGGTGCCGTCGTGATCGGCGTCTCGCGCGACCCGGTGAAGAGCCACGACAAGTTCCGCGACAAGCACGGGCTGAAGGTGATCCTGCTTTCCGACGAGGAAGGAGGCGTGACCGAGGCCTATGGCGTCTGGGTCGAGAAATCGATGTACGGCCGCAAGTACATGGGCGTGGCGCGCGCCACCTTCCTGATCGACGGCGAGGGCATCATCCGCCGCGTCTGGCCGAAGGTGAAGGTGCCCGGCCATGTCGACGAAGTGCTCGCAGCGGTGCAGGCGCTCTGACCCCATACCACCTGCAATTGCAGCCTGGCGCGGTATGATTGGCGGATAACCGCCGAACTCCGTGCCGGGCGAGAAACCCCGGCTCCCGCCGGTTGTCAGTCCCTCCGCGTTTACCTTAAGACCGCCTAGGAATAGGGGCGGGACTGCCTTCCCACACAACAGATATAGGGGTGGCTGCATGGCGGGGCTGGGACGTCGTCGAAACGGGTGGTTGTCATCACTCGTTTCCGAGAAACGCCTTTTCATTCAGTCGGGCTCGTCGACCAGTTACATCAGGATCACTCCGCTCGCCCAGCTTGGCCTTGGTGCCTCCGCCGTGGCGATGGCCGCCTGGGTGATCTACGCCTCCTCCGTCACCATCGTTGAGCATGTCGCAGGCTCCGACCGCACCGCCGGGCTGCAGGTGCTGCAGGGCGCCTATGACGCCCGCATGCAGGAACTTACGGCCGAGCGCGACCAGGGCCTCGCCGAGGCCGAGGCGGCGCGCAGCCGTTCGCGGCTGGCGATGGAGCAGATCGCCCGCCAGCAGACGGCGCTGCTCGAGGTGATCGAGGAGCGCCGGGAACTGGAGGCGAGCGTCGCCTTCATGCGCTCGCGCGTGCAGCAGGAAGCGGCAGATCGCGAGCATGCGCCGGTGCCCCCCACCGAGCCCCTTCCCGAGATCGCGAGCGCCGCGCCGGATGTGACCCGCGGCAGCGCCGACGATCTCGCCCGCACCCTCGACACGATCGCCGCGACGCTGGGGGATGCGGTGGCCGAGCGTGACGCCGCCGCCGCCGACCGCGACGTGCTGGCGATGGCGGTCGCCGATCTCGAGCTGCGGATGCGGATGAATGCCCGCCACCAGGAAGAGATGCTCGACCAGCTCGAGCAGGCGGTGACCCTGTCCTTCGGCCCGCTCGAGGACATGTTCGGCAAGTCCGAGATCGACGTCGACAAAGTGCTCGCCTCGGTGCGCAGCGGCTTCAGCGGCGCCGGCGGCCCGCTCGGCGAGGCCACGGTCAGCACCCGGTCCTTCGAGACGGGCGGCGTCGGCAACCGGCTGAACGAGGTCATGCTGGGGCTCGACCGCATGAACCTGATGCGCATTGCGGCCGGGCGGATGCCCTATGCGATGCCGGTGACCTCGAGCTTCCGCTTCACCAGCGGCTACGGGTATCGGCGCGACCCCAAGGGCGGCGGGCGGCGGCTGCATCGGGGGATCGACTTCGCCGCCCCGCGCGGCACGCCGATCTATGCCACCGGCGAGGGCGTGGTGGTCTCGGCAAAATTCGAGAGCGGATACGGCAATACCGTCCGCATCCGCCACGATTTCGGCTTCGAGACCGTCTATGCACACCAGAGCCAGCTTCGCGTGCGTGAAGGACAACAAGTATCGCGTGGCGAGAGAATAGGTGATATGGGTTCAACCGGGCGTAGTACAGGTAACCACCTCCACTACGAGGTGCACCTCAACGGACAGCCCGTGAATCCGATGACCTATCTGGAGGCTGCCAGGAATGTTTTCTAAGTCACGATCCGCTGACAACAGCCCGCCCGCGACACCCGAGCCGCCGGTCGCCTCGGCCGTGACGAGCGGCCCGCCGGTCAGCGATCTGCGGTCGGCCCCTCCCGCCGCGCCCAAGCCCAAGCCCGCCGCCTCGGTCCTCTCCTCCGACATCACGATCACCGGAAACGTCCGCTCCAGCGGCGACATCCAGATCGAGGGCACGATCGAGGGCGACATCCGTGCCCACACGCTCATTGTCGGCGAGACCGCCACGGTGAAGGGCGAGGTGGTCGCCGAGGATGTCGTGGTGCATGGCCGCGTGGTCGGCCGCCTGCGCGGCCTCAAGGTGCGCCTGTCCACCTCGGCCCGCGTCGAGGGCGACATCGTTCACAAGACCATCGCGATCGAGAGCGGCGCGCATTTCGAAGGCTCGGTCCAGCGTCAGGAAGACCCGCTGTCCAAGGGCAATCCGGCGCAGCGCTCCGCCCAGCAGCCGAACGCGGCGGCCACCGCCGCCGAATAGGCAGCTACCCGGCCCTGACGGTCCTCCGCGGCCGTCAGGCGGATCTTGCGTGGGCGGTTGCTTGGGGACCCACGCCTCGGCCTATGCCGTGCGGTGGACGAAGGCGCCGACCGGTTAGCGGCAGCTCGTCATCACATTGGCCGGCGTGAGGCAGAATATCTCGTCGCTGTAGGGCGGGTCGGTCCTGCTGCCTGATCCTGCCGACTGCATGTTTGCCGCGGTCGGGGTCACCGCTGTCGCGACGCCACCGACAACCGTTGCAGCCGTTGCGAACGTCTGCTCAGCCTGACGTTTGGCTTCGCGATCGGCCAGGTTCTGGAGCTGCGTCATCACCATGTCACGCAGTATGCCATAGCCCCGCGTGGCGCTCGCAAGCTGCGCATCGGTCTGATACCAGCTGGCAAGCGCGCGTCCGCCGGAGGGGCCGATGCCGAGAACGTGCCCCTTGTAAAAGCGCAAGCTCGGACTGGTTGCGGTGTCGTAGCCCGTGTGTGCTCCGTATGAATTTCGTACCGCGACAAGCCGCTGGGCCGATCCACCCGCAGCAGCCGTGAAGCACAGGTCAGCGCCGCATTGAGATATGGTTCCGAACCTTTGCCACTGAGGCGACTGCGGTGCGTTTGGGGGGACGCTGGCGATATTGATTGGTCCCGGGGCGATGGAGACGTCGTTGTTCACGGCAATACCGGCTATCGCGCGATCGAAGCTCGCCGATGTGGCGTGGTAGCGGTCGCGGACCTGCGTCTGGGACAGGTCGGAGACATCGCCGGCGCAGGCTGCAAGCAACATGCTGGTGGCGCAAAGTACGAGACCGCCGAGGAAGGGGTTGCGGCGCGTCCGGCGCCGATAAACCGACGGAGGCTGCATTCGAGATCCCAACATGAACAAAGTCTGACTAGAGCAGGAACTTGCAAAAGGGCTTGGTGATCAGGCGAGCCTAGCCGCGCGGCTCCGTTTTTCAACCCAAAATTGTGTTGCATGCGTCATTTGACGCTCGGCACGGCTGCACTGCGACGATGAGGCCGAGATCTCACGATCGGCGCCGGTCCGGTCCGCGGAAGTGCCGACGGCACGGCCCCGGGGAACCTTGGACGGTTACCCGTGTCGCAACGCGGCGGCCGCGAGGGGCCGGGCTATGGTCTCAGCCCTGTCGTCCCTCGGGGGCGATCGTCTTGCGATAGATGTGCCAGGTCGCGTGGCCGAGCACCGGCAGCACGATCACAAGACCCAGGAAAAATGGCACCATGGCCGCTGCCAGCCCCGCCGCGATGATCCAGGCCCAGGACAGCATAGGCCGCAGGTTCTGCCGAACGACACTGGCGCTCGCCGCCATTGCGGTGACGAAGTCGATCTCGCGATCGAGCAGCAGCGGCAGCGACACCGCGGTCACCGAGAACATCACGAAGGCGATCGCGGCGCCGACGGCCGAGCCGACAAGCAGCAGGCCCATGCCGTTGGTACTGGCCAGCAGCGTCCCGAGGTCGGAATAGGTCGCCGCGCTCATCCGTCCCAGAAAGATCGCGATCAGCATGGCGGCGGTCCACAGCCAGACCATGAAGCCCGCCAGCACGACGAAGGCCATCGCCGGCATTTGCCGCTGCCGCTGCCGCCAGACGGTGTCGAGGATTTCCGCCCAGACCAGCGGCGTGCCTGTCTCGCGACGCCGGCTGACCTCGTAGAGGCCGATCGCCGCGAACGGCCCGATCAGCGGAAAAGCCAGAGCCAGCGGCAGGATCCAGAGCGGGTGCTCCCAGACCCAGAGCTGCAGGAAGATCAGGATCCCCGCCGCGGCGTAGACACCGCCGAAGAACAGCCCGAAGCTCGGCGCGGCGCGAAAGTCGGCCCAGCCGGCTCCGAGGGCGGCGTAGACGTCATCGACCCCGATGCGGCGCACCACCACGGGCGGGGCAGGGGCGATCATCGTCTGCGAACTGTCCATCTGGCTCCTCCCGACTGCCCGATCAGGCCGCCCCGTCGCATGGCCGACGGGCTGCAACCTTAATCTGGATCAAGCCGGCGGCGAAACAGGGCCGCGCCGCACCGCCGCCCGTCAGCGCCCGACCTGGTCCAGATCGTAGGGCGTGGTCTGGTAGATCTCGTTGATCCAGTTGCCGTAGAGGATCCGCCCGTGGCTGCGCCAGCTGTTCTGCGGCATCTGCGCGGGATCGTTGTCGGGAAAGTAGTTCGCCGGCGGAGCGACCGGGGCGCCGGAGCGGACGTCGCGGTCGTATTCCTCCTTGAGCGTGGTCGAGTCGTATTCCAGATGGTTGAACATGTAGAGCGCGCGGTGCCGCGGATCCTCGATCAGGCACGGGCCCACCTCTTCGGAGGCCAGCAAAACGCGCAGGTCGTCATGCAGGGCGACATCCTCGCCGCGCACCTCGGTCCAGCGGCTGACCGGCACCATCAGGCTGTCGGCGAAGCCCTGGAGATAGGCGGACGCCGGTTCGAGCGGCACGTGGCTGAAGCAGCCGAAGGCCTTCGCCGGCAGCATGTGCTTGGGCACGCCGTGGAAATGATGCAGCATTGCCATGCCGCCCCAGCAGACCCCGATCGTGCGGTGGACGTTGGTCTGGGTCCAGTCGAAGATCTCGCGCAGCTCGTCCCAGTAGGTGACCTCATCGAAATCCAGATGCTCGATCGGCGCGCCGGTGATGATCAGCCCGTCGAAGCGCTGCTCGCGCGCCTCGCTGAACGGCTTGTAGAACGCCTCGAGATGCGCAGCCGAGGTGTTCTTCGACTGATGCCCGGACATGCGGATCAGCGTCAGCTCGATCTGCAGCGGCGTCGCCGCGATCACGCGCGCGAACTGCGTCTCGGTCTGCACCTTCTTGGGCATCAGGTTGACGAGGCCGATCTGCAGCGGTCGGATGTCCTGCCGCAGCGCGACATTCTCGGACATCACCATGATCCCCTCGCTCTTGAGCACGTCATGCGCGGGCAGGTTCTCGGGGATCTTGATCGGCATGGGGGCGGACTTCTCGTCAGGGAGAGAGCCTAGATAGGCGTCCCGGGCGCCGTCGGCAACCGCGCAGGTCCGCTGCCGGCGGGCAGCAGCTCAACGGTCGCATGGCGAAACCCGTGCTGTTCCGCCAGCCGGGCCTTGATGCGGGCGCGCAGCGCCTCCCCGTCCACCCCGGCAGCGGGCACTGCCTCGAGCGTGATCATCGGGCGTTCCTGGCTGATCGACCAGGCATGCATGTGGCGTATTTCGGCGAGGCCCGGAACAGATGCCACGAGATCGCGCCCGATGGCGTCCGCATCGTAGCCGGATGGCGCACCCTCGAGCAGGATATGCGCGCTCTCGCGGGTGACCCGCCAGGCCGCGCGCAGGATCAGGATGCTGACCAGGACCGATAGGATCGGGTCGATCGGCGTCCAGCCGGTCGCGAGGATCACCAGCGCGGCGACGATGGCCCCGACCGAGCCGAGCAGGTCGCCGATCACATGCAGGATCGCCGCGCGCAGATTGAGATTGTCGCGGTCCCCGCGGGTCAGCACCCAGAAGGCGAGCACGTTCACCAGCAGCCCCGCGACGGCCACGCCAAACATGAGCCCGCCCGCGATCGGCTGCGGATCGCTCAGCCGGTGCGCTGCCTCGTAGACGATCCAGCCGGCGATGAGGAAGAGCGCGATCCCGTTGACGAAGGCCGCCAGCACCGAGAGCCGGTCGAACCCGTAGGTGCGCCGCGCGTCGGCCGGGCGCCGCGCAAAGCGGAAGGCCAGCCAGGCGAGGGTAAGGGCCACGAAATCGGTGGCCATGTGGCCGGCGTCGGCGATGAGGGCGAGCGAGCCGGAAAGGACCCCGCCGACCGTCTCGACAACCATGAACGTGCCGGTGAGGATCGCGGCCAGGCCGACCGCCCGGGCATTGCTCTGTCCGTGCGAATGGCCGGGCGCGCCGTGGTCGTGGCGGTGACCCCCGGCGCCGCTCATCAGCCGCTCTTGCGGCCTATCGCCAAGGCGACGAGGTCGATGAGGTCCTGCGGATCGCGCAGCGCGGCCACCTCGGCCGCTTCGACGGTCACGCCCCAGTTCTCGGCCATGGCCTGATAGCGCGGCAGCCGGTGCGCCATCAGCGCCCGGAACCCGTGGCGGATGAAGTCGTCGGGATCGACCGCATCGGGGGCGACGCCGTGATCGCGGACATAGTCCTCCCAGAGCCTCAGCAGGAAGTCCTCGGGATAGTACATCGGCTTCGGCGCGCGCTCGAAGCGGCAGACCAGCTCCTCCAGATGCTCCGCGGTGCCACGCACCCAGACCGGCAGCAGAGTCGGGGCGAGCTCACTCAGGACCGGGTCTGCCGGGTCATGCGGATCGACCACCTCGCAGATCGAGCCGGAGGTGTCGCAGACGAAATGCTCGTAGCCGTAGATCTGCTCGGCCTTGGCGATGAAGGGCACGGCATCGCGCGTGGCCGCGATCTCGGCGGCGCGGTGCAGGCGCTGGCGGCGGACATATTCCTCGAAGGGGATGCCGCCCTTGTCGGGATCGCCCGGCTTGCCGAGATAGGTCGAGAGGGGGGCGAGGTTCTGGAAGGTGATGTTCGAGGAGATATAGATCGAATCCGAGCGCAGCAGTTCGCGCAGGAACGGATTGCGCATCGCCTCGCGCTTGAAATTGTCGACGATGTGCTCGCCCATGTAGCGGGTGCCGATGCGGAAATCGACCGAGTAGTGGAACCACTCCGCCTCATCTCGCAGCATGGCCGCTATATGGGTCTTGCCGAGGCCCGACATTCCGAAGGGGGCGACCCGTTTGTGTGCCGCCTCGCGCCAGTCCCTGGGGGTCTGATAGATCATCCGGCCCTCCTGCCGCCGCCACCCTTGTATCCGCGCCAGAGCTAGACGGGCGCGACGGCGACGGCAAGGGGGGCCGCGGCCCTAGAAGGCAAAGCCGACGCGCAGGCCCCCGCCCATGACCGTGCCGTCGCGGTACTTGGTGTCGAGCAGGTTGGTCGCATCCCCGAGCCAGCCATAGACGAAGCCGGCCGAGATCGTCGCCTGCCCGACCTCGTAGGCGAGCCCGAGGTTCAGCGTCGTGCGCCCGTCCACGGGACCGAGGGTCGTCAGCACCTCGTTCACCTGCGGCTCGTAGGTGACCGAGACCGAGGCCGCGACGGTATCGGTGAACTGGCGCGCGATGCCCAGGTTGTAGGTCCACCAGTCCTTGGGATAGTCGACGAGCGGGCGCTCCTCGCCCAGGACCACCGCGGTGATGTCGCCGTACATCGCCGGCGCGATGGCGAATTCCGACCAGTCCACCCAGCGCACGGACCCGAAGACCAGCGTGCCCTCGGCCACGCCGGTCTGCGCCTCCAGCGTCACCGACTGCGGCGTGTCCACGTCGGTCGTGTCGCGCAGCGTGCCGAAGAGATCCGATCGCTCCGTGGTCGACAGCGAATGGCTGATCTTCGAGGCATAGGTCAGCGCCACGCGCAGCCCGATCTCCGGCCGGTGATAGGCGGCACCGACATAGGCGCCGTAACCCCAGTCGTTCTCGGCATCGATCCGGTAGCCCGCCAGGATCGGCAGGGCGGCGGTCGCGTCCAGCCGCTGGGCGCGCAGCCCGCCGTAGACCTTCACATTGGGCGTCGCGTCATAGGCGAGGCCGCCCGTCAGCTGGTAGGTGTTCAGATCCGCGTTCGTGCCGGCATAGCTGAACCCGATCGGAAAGCTCCCGCGCCCGTAGCTCGTCTGCGCCGTATAGGGCTGGTCGAAGGTGACGAGCCAGGACAGATGCTCGTTGATGTCGCCCTTCAGCGCGGCCGAGAAGCTCCAATAGTTCTCCAGCAGATCGCCGGTGTCGCCCTGAACCCTTCCGCCGCCCAAAAGCGGCGGCACGTTCGCGCCCCGCCCGGACAGTTCGGGCGCGGAATAGGTCGCGCCGATCTCGCCATAGGTGCCCGCCTCGAAGAACAGCCGCACGAAGGACGGGACCGTATGCTCCAGCGCTGCCGCATGGGCGGAGGCGGGAAGCACGAGGCCGGCAATCACGAGGGGCAGGGCGGAGGCACGGCGCAGTGCGTGCGGTGATCGCAGGTAGGACATCGGGGTTCCTCCGGAGAGCCGTCTGATGCGGCATGTACCGGGGAACGATGGTACGTGAGGGGGGTTCCCCTCAAACGCGACACGCGGCCCGATGGGGCCGCGTGCGTGGCATTGCAGTCACGGTTGGGCGGCGAGCCGCGCTCAGCCCTTGGCCTTGATCGCGTCGAGCGAGTTCTGCAGGATCGCCTCGGCCTCGGCCTTGTCGCCCCAGCCGATGACCTTCACCCACTTGCCTTCCTCGAGATCCTTGTAGTGCTCGAAGAAGTGCTTGATCCGGTCGCGGGTCTTCTGCGCAACGTCCTCGAGATCCTTGATCCCGGCCTGGAACGGATCGACCTTCTCCACCGGCACGGCGATCAGCTTGTCGTCCATGCCGCCGTCGTCCTCCATCTTCAGCACGCCGATCGGGCGGCAGCGGATGACGACGCCGGGCGCCAGCGGGAAGTCGCAGAGTACCAGCACGTCCGTCGGGTCGCCGTCCGCATGCAGCGTGTTCGGCACGAACCCGTAGTTGCACGGGTAGAACATCGGCGTGTTGACGATCCGGTCGACGAAGACCGCGCCCGACTCCTTGTCGATCTCGTACTTCACCGGTGCGCCGCCGGCTGCACCGCCGGTGATCTCGATCACGACGTTGATGTCCTTGGGCGGGTTCTTCCCAGCCGGGATCAGGTCGATGTTCATGCGCGTTCTCCTCCGCTCCGCGAGCTGGGCTTGATGATCTCGCGCGCCGCCTAGCATGTGTGCAGGCGCAACAAAAGGGGCGTCAGAGGGCCCGGCGCCGGGCCTCGGCGCGCAGGTTGATCAGGTTGCCGGCGATGATCAGCGCCGCGCCCGCAAAGACGGCGCCGCTCAGCGGCTCGTCATAGAGCGTGGCCCCTATGACCGCCATGACCGGCAGGCGGATGTACTCCATCGGCGCGACGATCGAGGCAGGCGCATGGCCGAGCGCCGAAGTCAGCGCATAATGCGCGCTGACGCCCGTCAGCCCCACCAGCAGCAGCCAGGGCGCCAGCGCCAGCGTCGGCGCCGGGATGCCGCCGGGCAGCGACAGCACCAGGCTCATCAGCCCCTGCGACAGCGTCATCCAGAACAGCACGCAGAGCACGCTGTCGAAGGCCATGATCTGGCGGGTGTAGATCGTGTTGAGCGCAAAGAAGACCGCGGCCGTCAGCGCCGCGAGATGACCCGGCCCGAGATCGGCGCTGCCCGGCTGGGCGACGACGAGGATCCCGGCAAAGCCCATGACCGCAGCCAGCACCCGCGTGCGCGTCAGCGCCTCACCCAGCAGGAAGGGCGCGAGCAGCGCCACCCAGATCGGGTTGGTGAATTCGAGCGCCGCGAGCTGGCTGAGCGGGATCAGCATCACCGCATAGAACCAGAGGTTCTGGCCGGCATAATGCAGGACGTTGCGCTTCACATGCAGCCAGGGATGCGCGGAGCGCACCAGCGCGAATCCCCCGCGCCGCGTCGCAAGCACCGCGACGACGACGGCAAATCCGACGAACGAACGATAGAGCATCAGCTCGAACGTGTTCATCTCGACCTGCACGGTGCGACCGGCCACAGCCATCACGGCAAAGGAGGCCACGGCGCCGACCATCCAGACGGCGGCCTTCAGGGGGTTGGAGCTTTCCATTTCGGCGGGACATTGGGTCGCCGCACCGGGCGGGGCAAGCGGAATCGCTTGGCGCGGACGATGGGTCCGCACTAAGCTCGAGAGCAAACCAGGACAGGTGGCGATGATCACGGCGACGGCGACGATTGTCGGACTTCTGCTCTTCGCGATCACCCAGGTGCTTGGGCATCGCCGGTCCGGTGCCGCCGGCAGGATCTCGGCCGCGCGGGCGTTCATCCTCCTCTGGCTGGTCGCGACCCTGGCCATCGTTCTGGTCGGCGTTCTCGTTCGCGGCTACAGCCTGGCGCAGGAACTGCCGGTCTTCATCATCATCTTCGGCATCCCCGCCGCTCTGGCCGTGCTGGCGATCCGACGCGCGCGGAGGCGCTGACATGGCGGTCGAAGCGGTCTCCCACGCCCCGGACATGCTCCTGAGCGTGGTGGCGCTGCTCGGCGCCGGCGTCATCGGCGCGCCGCTCTTCCAGCGGCTGGGGCTCGGCTCGGTCCTCGGCTATCTCGCGGCCGGCGTGGTGATCGGCCCGTTCGGCTTCGGCCTCTTCACCGATCCGATGACCATCCTGCACATCGCCGAATTCGGCGTGGTGTTGTTCCTGTTCATCATCGGGCTGGAGATGCGGCCCTCGCGGCTCTGGGCGATGCGCGGCGAGATCTTCGGGCTGGGCGCGGCCCAGGTCGGGCTCTGCATGCTGCTGCTGTGGACCGTGGGGCTGGCACTCGGCTACCCGGTCTCGGTCTCGCTGATCGCGGGCACGGGCTTCGTGCTGACCTCGACGGCGATCGTCATGCAGATGCTCGAGGAACGCGGCGAGATGAACCAGCCGCGGGGGCGGCGCGTCATCGCGATCCTGCTGCTCGAGGACCTGGCGCTGGTGCCGCTGCTGGCCCTCGTCGCCTTTCTCGCCCCCGGCGGCGAGGAGGTGACGCTCAGTGAGCGGCTTACCTCGGTGGCGATCGGGCTCGCCGCCATTGCCGCGCTGGTCGCCGTAGGGCGCTGGCTCCTGAACCCGATGTTCCGCCTGCTTGCGGCGTCGCGCGCCCGAGAGGTGATGACCGCCGCCGCGCTCCTCGTCGTGCTGGGCTCGGCCTATGCCATGCAGCTCGGCGGGCTCTCGACGGCGATGGGCGCCTTCCTTGCCGGGGTCATGCTGTCGGAATCGGCGTACCGCCACCAGCTCGAGGCGGATGTGGAGCCCTTCCGCGGCATCCTGCTCGGTCTCTTCTTTCTCAGCGTCGGCATGGCGCTCGACCTCGGGATCGTCGCCTCGAATGTCGGGCTGATCGCGATCAGCGTCACCGCCTACATGGTGCTGAAGTTCGCCGGCATCTACGGCGTGGCGCGCGTCGCCGGCGCCGGTCATGCCGAGGCGCTGGAGCGCGCCGTGCTGATGGCCCAGGGCGGCGAGTTCGCCTTCGTGCTCTACGCGGGCGCCGTCGCCGTGGGTCTGCTCAGCCCCGAGGAGAACGCGACCCTCATCGCGATCATCATCGTCTCCATGGTGCTGACCCCGCTGATGATCATCCTTCACGATCGCTTCGCCGGCCGGGCCGTGCCGTCGATGGACGGGGTGGAGGAGGTGCACGGCCGTTCCGGCGAGATCCTGATCATCGGCTTCGGCAGGGTGGGGCAGATCGTCAGCCAGCCGCTTCTGTCGCGCGGCTGCTCGCTCTCGATCATCGACACCGACCCGGACATGATCCGCGATGCGGCCGAGTTCGGCTTCAAGGTCTTCTACGGCGACGGAACACGGCTCGACATCCTCCATGCCGCGGGCGCGCATGAGGCGAACCTGATCGTCGTCGCCGTCGACGACCGCGAGGCCGCGACGCGGATCGTCGAGCTCATCAAGGCTGAATTCCCGCTGGTGCCGCTGATCGGGCGCTCCTTCGACCGCGAGCATGCGCTCGCACTCGTCCATGCCGGCATCGACTTCCAGATCCGCGAGACCTTCGAATCGGCCATGGTGCTCGGTGCCCGCGCGCTCAAGGCGCTGCAGCTGCCCGAGGACGAGATCGCCGCGATCATGGAAGACGTCCGCCGCCGTGACGCTGAGCGCTACGAGCTGGAGATCGTCGGCGGGCTCTATGCAGGGCGGGGGATGGTCCGCGGCAATCTTGGCACCCCGGAGCCCGAGCCGCAGGGCTGATCCGCTCCGCCGGGATGGGGGCTAGCCGGTCAGCGGCCAGCAGCCGAGGCGGGCATGGTGACTGCGACCGACGAGGCTCCGCACCAGTACCACTTCGCGCATCCGCCAGCGGATAGGCGCGATTCTGCGGGCCGTCACGGGTGAGGGCGCATAGGCGATCGTCATATGCGGCTCGAACGCCCGGCTCGGCCCCGAAGCGAACCCCGCCCGCCGCAGCGACGCACCCAGCCGCTCGCGGAGCATCTTCATTCCCACGGTGGTGTCGTCGCTGCCGGTCAGGACCACGGCGAGGCTGCCGTGGCGGCCGGGGAAATTTGTGAGCTCGTCGAAGGCGATGTCAAATTGCGGCATGCCCGCGACGCCGATGATCCGCGCCAGATCCGCCGCGAGCGCGGGCGTGAACTCCAGTTCCGCGCCGAGATTGTGCAGCGACACATGGAGATGCGTCGCAGGGAGCGGCCGGCCACTGCCGTTGCGGCAGACCGCTTCGCCAAGCGCACGCGCGCGGTCCCTCGCGGCCAGGTCCGGCAGGCCGGCGAGGAAGTGGTTCAGGGCCGGTCCCGGTTCCGGGAAGGAGGCAGGCTGCTTGGGCATGGGGCGGCGTCGCTGCTGCCCTCAGGACAATGGCGCGACCGGCCTCTCAGGCAAGGCGGCGCGATCAGCCCCCTCCGCCGGCCAGCAGGCCCACGATCGCCTCCGGCTCGGCGCCCAGCATCCTCCGGGCAGAGAAGACCGCCGCCCGCCCGGCATTGAGCCAGACGGCCAGCGCTTCGCTCAGGACTCGCCGCGGCCGCTCCGCCGGGGCGATCTCGTCCAGCCGCAGCGACTGCACCAGCACCAGGCCCCGGCCGCCCGCCCACTGAAACGAGGCCCATCCGCGGAAGAGATGGACCGCATCGGTAACGAGCAGGGTCCCCGCGGGCAGCGGCCCGAGCGCCTCCATGGAGAACCACGCGTTCTGCAGCGTCGAGCGCGAGCGATCCTCGTAGGTGATCGTCGCCTCGGGAAAGCGCGCGGCGGCGATCTCGGCCATCAGCGCGCCTTCGGTAATCCCGCGGTGCATGTCGCCGCCCGAGAAATGGATCCGGTCCGCCCGGCCCTCGGCGATCAGCGCAAGCCCGTCCTCGAACCGGCGGATGGTGTTCGCCCCCAGCGTCCCGTCCGCCGCCATGCCCGCGCCCAGCACGATGACCAGCGGTGCCACGGGCGGCGTCCCCGCGTCCTCCACCTTCGGCCAAGCCAGCAGCAGGACCGCAAGGACCGTCAGCGCAAAGGCCACCACGCCCGCCGCCATCAGCGTCCCAAACCAGCGGATCACCCGCAGGACGGGCGAACGCCTGCGCCCCGGTGCCGCCGTCGGGCGCCCGGGGGAGGGGTCATGCATGGGAGATGGGGGGGACGGGCTGGCCGCCGCCTCACTCGTCGCGGTGGACGCGCTCCTTGCGCTCGTGGCGCTCCTGCGCCTCGAGGCTCAGCGTGGCGATGGGCCGCGCGTCGAGGCGCTTGAGCGAGATCGGCTCGCCCGTCTCTTCGCAATAGCCGTAGGAGCCGTCGTCGATGCGGCGCAGCGCCGATTCGATCTTGGAGACCACCTTGCGCTGGCGATCACGCGTGCGCAGCTCCAACGCGCGATCGGTCTCTTCACTGGCCCGGTCTGCGATGTCGGGAAGGTTGCGCGTCCCTTCCTGCATGTGCTCGATCGTGCCTCGGTTTTCGGCCTGGATCGAGGCTTTCCATGCTAGGAGCTTGCGGCGGAAGTAGTCGAGCTGGCGTGGGTTCATGAAGGGCTCGTCCTCACTCGGTGTATACTCGGGTTCGAACTTGGTCTCAGCCTTCATCGCGTTACCCACCTCAACATCACCGGGCGAGGGGCCCCGAGGCGGGATGCGCCGCGGGCATCAGCCCTTCCTGCTTGCGACGCCTCCGATATATAGATTCGAGTGGCTTGTCACCATGAAGATGCGGGAACTTGCTTAACCGACGGGCGCTGCTACGCTCATGTTTGCCGCGGCCGAATGGCCGTACCGCAGGGACTTGCCATGCATTCTGAAGCCAGCAGCCACGACAACGCCGCGGTCGCGCAGACGGCCGCGATCACGTTGCGGCGACCGCTGGCGTCGAGCCCTGCGCCCGGCGGTCCGGGCGCCGTACCGCCGAGCGTCCGCGGCCGGGTGCGATTGCAGGATGACACGGTCGATGCCAGCGAATATGTTGCATTGCAGCAGCGTCCGGAGTTCCTCCATGTCCCGCCCGGGAATCTACAGCTTCTCGCCAGCATATCTGACCGGCCTCTCCACGGCCTGGATGCGGTTCGCCGTCACCTACACGCAGATGTGCATGTCCGCCGGCGAGGTGATCGCGCGGCGCAGTCTGCGCATGTCGCAGGGGGAGATGACCAGCTCCGAGGCTCTGGGCATGGTGATGGAGAAGGCGTCCGCCTTTGCCCTCGCCTCGGAAAAGGCGGCTGTCGCCGCGGCGCGCGGCGGGGATCCCGCGGCGATCGCCAGCGCGGCCCTGCGGCCCATCCGTGCCCGGACGCGCGCCAACGTGCGCAGCCTGCGGCGCTGAGCCGGCGCGGCGCCCGGGGACCGTCCCTCGAAGCCTTCAGCCTCTGAGGCGGCCGGTCACGTGCGTCTTTCTTTCGTCCGCAAAAGTATCCTCCCCTGCCTGCTGGCGGGGTGTGTGGCCGCGCCTCCCGACACGGCGGCGATCACGTCGGTGCGCTTTCCGCCCGCCTCGCTGCCGCTGGGCGTCACCCAGTCGAATCGCGAGCTGGCCGAGGACTTTCTCGATCTCACCTTCGCGCTGGAGAGCGGCGAGCAGCTCGAGGGCATCCTGCGCTACGAGGGTCCGATTCGGGTCCACATGCGCGAGGCCGGGCTCTCGGCCTATCGCGACGATCTCGAGGCGCTACTGGCGCGGCTGCGGCGCGAGGCCGGGATCGACATCGCCTCGACCCGCGATCCCGCCGCCGCCCAGATCCGCATCGAGGGCGTGCCCTCGGCCGAGATCGCCGGCATCTTCCCCACGGCCGCCTGCTTCATCGTCCCCGGCGAGACCGACTGGCGCAACTTCGTGCGCCGCCGCGCCGACAGCCGCATGCGCTGGTCGGATCAGGACGAGCTGCGCGGCGCTGCCATCTTCCTGCCGCTCGACACCACGCCGCAGGATGTGCGCGATTGCCTGAACGAGGAGATCACCCAGGCGCTCGGCCCTGCCAATGACCTTTACCGGCTGCCGAACACGATTTGGAACGACGACAATTTCCACGGCATGGCGACCAGCTTCGACATGCTGGTCCTGCGCGCGCTCTACCAGCCGGAGCTGCACAGCGGCATGACCCGCGCCGAGGTCGGCGCGCGCCTGCCGGCGGTGCTCGACCGGGTCAATCCCCGCGGCCGCGGGCTGCCGGTACGCAAGCGCGCGCCGGAGTCGCGCGCATGGGGCCAGGCGATCGAGGAAGCCCTCTCGCGCAACACCCTTCGCTCGCGCCGGATGGCCGCCGCCGATGAGGCGGTGCGGCTCGCGCGCGCGATGCAGCCCCCCGATCACCGGCTGGGGGTCTCGCTCCTGACGCGCGGGCGGCTGGAGCTGCGCCGCGACCCGGCGGCGGCGGCGGACCAGTTCGCTCAGGCCTACCGGCTCTTCCAGCGCCAGCTGGGGACGGCTGACGTGCGCACGGCGCAGGCGGGGGTGCACGTCGCCGCCCTCGCCCTTGGCGCGGGCGACCAGGAAACAGCCATCCGCCTTGCCGACCTGCATGTGCCGGGCGCGATGGCGGCGCAGAATGCGGTGCTGATCGCGGGGTTCCTGTCGATCAAGGCGCAGGCCCTCTATGATCTCGGCGAGCTGACCGAGGCGCAGGCCGTGCGCATCGACAGTCTGCGCTGGGCGAGGTACGGGTTCGGCGATGGCGACGGGGCGCTTGCACGCGAGCAGGCCCAGATCGCCGCCCTGCTGCACCTCGAGGAGCCGTGAGATGCTGATTATCGTGGCGTTCGTCGCCGGTTTTCTTCTCGGTTGGCGCCGCGCCGCCCGTCGCGGCGGCGACCGGCTTGATCAGCTCCAGTACGGGGTGGCGCATGGCATCGCCATCGCGCTGGCCGCGCTGGTGCTCGCCGTCCTCGGCGAACGCCTCGGGGTGCTCTGACGCGGGACGGGGACGGGCCGGGTGACAGCGGCGGCGCGGCGCCCCATATAGCTGCCATGATCGCGCCCCGGCCCCCATGCTGCAGCTGACGCCGCTTCTCATCGCGCTGGCGACCGCGCTGGCCATGTACCAGTTCAACGTCTGGCGCACCGCGCGCGAGCTGGATGCCCGTTCCACGCCGCTGAACGATCGCGCGCTGGCGCCGGTGCTGGGCCGGCTGGCGCGGGCGCTGGACCTGCCGCGGCTCGACGTGCACATCTATGAGATCGCGCCGATAAACGGTCTGGCGGCCCCGGACGGGCGGATCTTCATCACCCGCGGTCTCTACGACCGCTTCCTGCAGGGCGAGATCGCCGCCGAGGAGCTGGCAAGCGTCGTGGCGCATGAGGTCGGGCATGTCGCGCTCGGCCACGCCAAGCGCCGCCGCATCGATTTCACCGGGCAGAATGCGATCCGCGTGGCGCTGGCAACCTTCCTCGGGCGCCTCATTCCCGGGCTCGGGGTGCTGATCGCCAATGCCGTCGCCAGGCTGCTCGCCGCGCATCTCTCGCGGCAGGACGAGTTCGAGGCCGACGCCTATGCGGCGGCGCTGATGGTCAAGGCGGGGGTCGGCACGGGTCCGCAGGTGCGCCTGCTGGAAAAGCTCCAGCGGATGTCCGGGGTCGGGGGCGGGCAGCCGGTCTGGCTGATGAGCCACCCCAGAACCCCCGACCGGATTAGTGCCATCCAGGCACTCGATGACCGCTGGCGGGGGGCGGGGAACTAGGCCATGCTGGACAGGACGATGCAGCGCCGGCCCAAGGAGGGACAGGTCCGATGAGCACGCGGCTCGAGATCATTTCCGACCCGGTCTGCCCCTGGTGCTATCTCGGCACCGCCAATCTGATGCGGGCGATCACGGCGCGCGACGGGCATCCCTTCGCGCTGGAATGGCGGCCATTCCAGCTCAATCCCGACATGCCGCCGGAGGGTGTGGACCGCGATACCTTTCTCGCGGCGAGATTTCCCGACAAGGCGCAGCTCGATTCCGTACAGGCACGCCTGACCGAGATGGGCGGGGAGGCCGGGATCACCTTCCGGTTCGACCTTGCGACACGCATGCCGAACACGCTCGATGCGCACCGGCTGATCCGCTGGGCGGGCGCGGAGGGTGTGCAGACGCGGGTGGCCATGGCGCTCTTCCAGCGCAACTTCGAGGAGGGTCAGGACATCTCCGACGCGGGCGTGCTGGCCGATGTCGCCGCCGAGGCCGGCATGGACGGTGCCGCCGTCGCCCGGCTGCTGGCCGGCGAGGCGGACCGCGCCGAGGTGCGCGCCGAGGCCGAGGCGGCCGGCGAGATGGGGGTGAGCGGCGTTCCCACCTTCATGATCGGGGGGCGCTACGTCGTCAGCGGCGCGCAGCCGTCCGATCTCTGGACCAAGGTCATGGACGATCTGCAGGCAGCGGCGAAGGCGTAACACGCTGCTGCGCGTGTTCCGCTGCTGAAAAGTATACCGAATTTCAACTCGGCTTGCCGCCGGTCTCGAAGTCCTTGAGCACCAGGGCGCGCATGATCACGGTCAGATCGTTGACCACCGCGGCGGGGATCTGCTTCCAGAAATACTGTGCCCCCGCGACGTTCCTGACCTTTCCCTCGATCGCCGTGTCGCTGGTGGTACGCACCTGCAAGTCGCCGTCACCATCCACGGCGAGCGCAAAATAGCCGCTCGTGCCGTCGCCGCCGACGATCGTCAGGTGGAAATAGGTCCACTCGCCCAGCCCGTCGGGGGTGATCGTCAGGTGGCAGTGGGCGGTGCCGAACGTCAGCCCGTCGAGTATGACCAGCTTGCCGGAGGCGACGCTCAGCGCATCCGCGCCGATGACCTCCAGGTCATCGCCCCCGATGGCGCCCTTCTGGATCGGGCCCTGCAGACGCGTCCAGCGATCGGGTCCCTTGACGATGGCCGCGGCCGTGAGCGTGGCATGGACGAGGGTCATGGCGGGCGCTCCTGCAAGTGTACCAGCTTTGCCCACAGGTTGTATCACGCAGGAAAACGGATCGCATAGAGATCAATCCGGAAAATGCTCCGGATACCTTCCGGCGGCTATCCGGCCTTCTTCGGCTGCGCCAGCGCGGCCAGATCGCGCGCGATCCCGAAGGCACCGACCAGCCGTGCCTTCTCGCTCGGCCAGTCGCGGCGGATGACGATGCGGTTGTCCTTGATCCGCGCCGCGCCGTTCTGGTCCTGCAGGAACTGCACCAGCCCGGCGGGGCTTGCGTACTTGTCCTGATGGAACTGCACCGTGGCGCCCTTGGGCCCGCCCTCGAGCTTCGAGATCCCGGCGCGCTTGCACAGCGCCTTGATGCGCACGATCAGCATCAGCGTATCCACCTCGGCCGGCAGCGGCCCGAAGCGGTCGATGAGCTCGGCGGCGAATCCCTCCATCTCGACCTTGCGCTCCAGCGAGGACAAGCGCCGATAGAGCCCCAGCCGCACATCGAGATCCGGCACGTAAGCGGCCGGGATCAGCACCGGCACACCGAGGTTGATCTGCGGCGACCAGTCCTCGTCGGGGGCGAGATCGATCTCGCCCGAGCGCAGCCGCGCGATCGTCTCCTGCAGCATGTCCTGGTAGA
>CAYLHK010000005.1:0-69057 GCA_964383295.1 uncultured Rhodovulum sp. | reverse complement strand
ACTGGCGCACCATGATGCAGCCCATGGCGATCAGCGCCGCGGTGCCGATGCCGAACTCCTGCGCGCCCAGCATCGCCGCGATGACGATGTCGCGCCCGGTGCGCAGGCCCCCGTCCGTGCGCAGGATGACCCGGTCGCGCAGGTTGTTCACCGAGAGCACCTGATGCGCCTCGGAAAGGCCCATCTCCCACGGCAGCCCTGCGAACTTGATCGAGGTCTGGGGCGAGGCGCCGGTGCCGCCGTTGTGGCCCGAGATCAGGATCACGTCGGCCTTCGCCTTGGCGACACCGGCCGCGATCGTGCCCACGCCCGACTGGCTGACCAGCTTCACGCAGACCTTGGCGCGCGGGTTGATCTGCTTGAGGTCGTAGATCAGCTGCGCGAGGTCCTCGATCGAATAGATGTCGTGGTGCGGCGGCGGCGAGATCAGGGTGACGCCCTGGGTCGAATGCCGCAGGCGGGCGATCAGCTCGGTCACCTTGATGCCGGGGAGCTGGCCGCCCTCGCCGGGCTTGGCGCCCTGGGCGACCTTGATCTCCAGCTCCTCGCAGTTGTTGAGGTATTCCGCCGTCACGCCGAAGCGCCCGGAGGCCACCTGCTTGATCTTGGCGGAGGCGTTGTCGCCGTTCGGCTCCGGCAGGAAATGCGCCGGATCCTCGCCGCCCTCGCCACTGTCGGACTTCGCACCGATGCGGTTCATGGCGATGTTGAGCGTCTTGTGCGCCTCCGGCCCCAGCGCGCCGAGGCTCATGCCCGGGGTCACGAACCGCTTGCGGATCGCGGTGATGCTCTCGACCTGGTCGAGCGGCACCGGCGCCGCGGTCGGCTGGAAGTCCAGCAAGTCGCGCAGGTGGATCGGCGGGCGCGACTGCATGGCGCGGGAGTACTGCTTCCACAGATCGTAGGAGGCCCGCTCGCAGGCCGCCTGCAGCATGTGCATCGGCTGCGCCTCCCAGCCGTGCAGCTCGCCCGAGCGCCGGGCCTTGTAGAAGCCACCGATCGGCAGCACCGCGTCGGCTCCGCCCCAGGCGCGGGCATGGACCTTTTCGACCTGGCGCTGGAGGCCGCTGACGCCGATGCCGGAGATGCGGCTGAGCATGCCGGGGAAGTATTCGGCGACCATGGCGCGCGAGAGCCCCACCGCCTCGAAGTTCAGCCCGCCGCGATAGGAGGAGATCACCGAGATCCCCATCTTGGACATGATCTTCAGCAGGCCGGCATCGACGGCGTCGCGGTAGCGCGCCACCGCCTCGTCGAGGGTTCCGGGGATCAGGCCGCGGGCGATGCGGTCGGCGATCGAGTCCTCGGCCAGATAGGCGTTCACCGTCGTGGCGCCGCAGCCGATCAGCACCGCGAAGTAATGCGGGTCGATGCATTCGGCCGAGCGCACGTTGACCGAGGTGAAGGTGCGCAGGCCCTTGCGGGTCAGCCAGGAGTGCACGGCGCTGGTCGCCAGGATCATCGGCATGCCGGCGCGCTCGGCGCCCTGGCCGCGGTCGCTGAGCACCAGGTGGTTGATGCCGGCGCGCACCGCCTGCTCGGCCTCGTCGCGGATCCGCGCGAGCCCCGCCTGCAAGGTGTTGGGCCCCTCGCCGACCGGGAAGGTACAGTCGATCTCATGCGCCTCGTCGCCGGCGCGCCGGGCGATCTCGGCAAAGCGCAGGTCCGAGACGAAGGGGCTGTCCAGCGTCAGGATCTCGGTCTGGCTGTTGTTCTCGTCGAGCACGTTCTTGAGGTTGCCGAACCGCGTCTTCAGGCTCATCACCCGGTGCTCGCGCAGGCTGTCGATCGGCGGGTTGGTCACCTGGCTGAAGTTCTGGCGGAAGTAGTGGCTGAGCGGGCGGTACTGGTCCGACAGCACCGCGGGCGGCGTGTCGTCGCCCATCGAGCCGATGGCCTCCTTGCCGTCCTCGGCCATGGGCGCCAGGATCTGCTCGAGGTCCTCGATGGAATAGCCCGCCGCCGCCTGCCGGTGGCGCAGGTCCGCGCCAGTGAAGATCGGCACCTCCTCGACGTCGCGGGTGACGTCCTCGAGGTCGGTGATCGAGCCGACCCAGTCGCCGAAGGGCTGGCTGGCGGCCAGGAGGTCCTTGATCTCGGCATCGTGGTAGAGCTGGCCCGACCCCATGTCGACCGCCAGCAGCTGGCCGGGGCCAAGCGCGCCCTTCTCGATCACGCTCGTCTCCTCGACCGGCACCATGCCCGCCTCGGAGCCGGCGATCACCAGCCCGTCGCCGGTGACGACATAGCGCATGGGGCGCAGGCCGTTGCGGTCGAGCCCGGCGCAGACCCAGCGCCCGTCGGTCATGGCCAGCGCCGCCGGGCCGTCCCAGGGCTCCATGACGGCGTTGGCGTAGGAGTACATGTCGAGCCACGCCTGCGGCATCTTGGTCGCGAGCTTCGACCAGGCCTCGGGCACCAGCATGGTCTTGGCCATCGGGGCCGGGCGCCCCGCGCGCACCAGCACCTCGAAGACGTTGTCGAGCGCGGCGCTGTCCGACGATCCCGGCAGGACGATCGGCTTGATGTCCTCGGCCTGCTCACCGAAATAGTCCGACGACATGCGGATCTCGTGGCTCTTCAGCCAGTTGAGGTTGCCCTTGATCGTGTTGATCTCGCCGTTGTGGGCGAGCATGCGGAAGGGCTGCGCCAGCCACCAGCGCGGGAAGGTGTTGGTGGAATAGCGCTGGTGATAGATCGCAAACGCGCTCTCGAACCGCTCGTCCTGCAGGTCGGGATAGAAGACGCTGACATGCTCGGCCAGCATCATCCCCTTGTAGATGAGCGAGCGGCAGCTGAGCGAGCAGATGTAGAAGTCACGGATCGCCGCGCCCGCCTTCTCGATCCGGCGGCGGATCACGTAGAGCTCGCGCTCGAAATCCTCCTCGTCGAGACCCTTGGCGTTGGCGATCAGGATCTGCTCGATCTCCGGCCGTGTCGCATTCGCCTTCTCGCCGAGGCAGGTGATGTCCACCGGCACGTGCCGCCAGCCGTAGATGTAGTGGCCCATGCGCAGGACCTCGGTCTCGACGATGGTCCGCGCCGCCTCCTGTGCGCCGAAGTCCGAGCGGGGCAGGAAGATCTGGCCGATCGCCAGCTGCTCGCCGCGCGGCTGGTGGCCGGTCCGGCGCACCTGCTCCTCGAAGAAGGCCACGGGGATCTGCACGTGGATGCCGGCGCCGTCCCCGGTCTTGCCGTCGGCATCGACCGCGCCGCGGTGCCAGATCGCGCTCAGCGCCTTGATGCCGTTCTCGACCACCTGCCGACGCGGCGCGCCGTCGATGGCAACCACGAAGCCCACACCGCAGGAATCGCGCTCCTGCTCGGCATGGTAGAGCCCCTCGGCCTCGAGGCGCTTCAGCGCGGCTTCCTGTTCCCGAACCCAGGCTTCGTCGTACTTGGTCATGGCAAGGTCTCCCTGGCGGGGGGCGCTGTCGCGCCCGGGCGTGGCGGTCGAACGGTCAGGCGGGATCGGCGAACCGGGCTTCGGTCTCGGCCTTGGTCATCCGGAGATGGTCCCCGGCGAGGGCGTAGGTGTCGGGCTTGCGGTCGATATAGATCTCGCCGCCGAAGGGGATCTCGCCCGGCTCGTCGAGGAGGCCGAGCGCGAGATACATCCAGCCGGCCCGGTCGCCGACGGTCAGCCGGTAGAAGAGGTTCGAGCCGCAATCCGCGCACCACGTCCGCTCGGCCCAGTCCGAGGTCTGGCGCGCGGCGATCGGCGCGCCCTCGACGAAGCGGATCGCGTCGGGCGCGACCTCTACGGAGAAGTTGACCGAGCCAGTCCAGCGCCGGCAGGTCTCGCAGTGGCAGGCGTGAAACTTCGTCCCCGGGGCGAGATCGACCTCAAACCGGCAGCCGCCGCAGACGCAGGAACCCTTCATCGTGCTCACTCCGCCGCAACCGCAGCCTGGGTTTCGAGCCAGCCGAGGATCGCCTCCGCCGCCTCGCGCCCGTCGCGGATCGCCCAGACGACCAGGCTCGCGCCGCGCACGATGTCGCCGGCCGCGTAGACGCCCGGCAGGCTGGTCGCATGGCTGCGGAAATCGGCCTTCACCGTGCCCCAGCGAGTGACCTCGAGCCCTTCGACGCCCCAGAGCCGCGGCAGTTCCTCCGGCTCGAAGCCCAGCGCCTTGATGACCAGGTCGGCGGGCTCGGTGTAGTCGGCGCCCGGGATCTCCTCGGGCATCTGCCGCCCGCTGGCATCCGGCGCGCCGAGCCGCATCCGCGCCACGCGCACCCCCGCGACCGCATCGTCGCCGGTGAAGCCCCGGGGTGCGGTGAGCCACGCGAAGGAGACGCCCTCCTCCTCGGCGTTCTGCACCTCACGCTGGCTGCCCGGCATGTTGGCGCGGTCGCGCCGGTAGAGGCAGGTGACCTTGGTCGCGCCCTGGCGGATCGCGGTGCGCACGCAGTCCATCGCCGTATCGCCGCCGCCGATCACCACGACGCGCTTGCCCTCGGCGTCGAGCTCGCCCGTGTCGAAGTCCGGCACCTCGTCGCCGAAGCTCTTGCGGTTGGAGGCGGTCAGATAGTCGATCGCGCGCACGAGCCCCGGCAGACCGGCGCCCGGCCCGCCGAGGTCGCGCGACTTGTAGACGCCGGTGGCGATCAGCACGGCGTCATGGGCGTCGCGGATCTCCTGGAACGAGATGTCGGTGCCGACGTCGCAATCCATGACGAAGGTCACGCCGCCCGCCGCGAGCTGTTCGTTGCGGCGGACCACCACATCCTTTTCCAGCTTGAAGCCGGGGATGCCGTAGATCAGCAGCCCGCCCGAGCGGTCATAGCGGTCGTAGACCGTCACCTGGATGCCGGCCCGGCGCAGCACGTCTGCCGCGGCGAGGCCGCCGGGTCCCGCGCCGATGATGCCCACGCTCTCGACCCGCTCGGTCCGCGGCGCGATCGGCTGCACCCAGCCCTCTTCCCAGGCGGTGTCGGTGATGTACTTCTCCACCGCGCCGATGGTGACGGTGCCGTGGCCCGACTGCTCGATGACGCAGTTGCCCTCGCAGAGCCGGTCCTGGGGGCAGATGCGGCCGCAGATCTCCGGGAAGGTGTTGGTGGCCTGGCTGAGCTCGTAGGCCTCGCGCAGGCGGCCCTCGGCGGTCAGCTTCAGCCAGTCCGGGATGTTGTTGTGCAGCGGGCAGTGGGTCTGGCAGTAGGGCACGCCGCACTGGCTGCAGCGCGACGCCTGCTCTGCCGCCTTGGCCGCGGCGAACTCGCGATAGATCTCGTCGAAGTCCTCGCGCCGCGCCTCCGCATCGCGCTTCTCCGGCATCGCGCGCGCGACCTTCACGAACTTCAGCATGCGCTGCTCGGCCATCCGCCCCTCCCGATTCGTTCCGCTCCCCGCGCCCCTCAGGGACCGGAAATTTCACATAAACGATCACCTCCCAGCACAAAAGTCAACCCCACTGACCCACTTTCAGATTTCTGCGCACGATTTGAACATTATGAATTTTCGGCCAAGCTATTTAGGTCCGTATCCGTACCTATCTGTCGCGCTTACCCCCGATCCTGCTTCGGGCTATGTTCCCGCTGACCTGATTCGGACCGACTGCGAGTAATCATGACGCTGTTCCAGCTTGCCATTCTCGCGATCGTCCAGGGCATTACCGAATTCCTCCCCGTATCCTCCTCGGCCCACCTGGTGCTGCTGCCGAAGCTGATGGGCACCGTCGACCAGGGGCTCGCGATCGACGTCGCGGTGCATGTCGGCACGCTCGGCGCGGTGATGCTGTTCTTCCGACGCGAAGTCGCATCGATCCTGCAGGGCATGGGCCATGTGCTGACGGGCCGCTTCACCACGCCCGAGGCACGGCTCTTCTTCCTGCTGGCCATCGCGACGGTTCCCGTGGTGGTGGCAGGGTTCATCCTCCACGTCACCGGCCTGGCCGAGGCCATGCGCACGCTGGCGGTCCTCGGCTGGACCATGCTGGGCTTCGGCCTGGTGCTCTACTGGGCCGACCAGCGCGGGCCGACGGTACGGGTCGCGGCGGACTGGAACCTGCGCGACGCCATCGTCATGGGCCTCTGGCAGGCGGTAGCGCTGATCCCCGGCACCTCGCGCGCCGGCATCACCATCACCGCCAGCCGCCTGCTGGGCTATAAGCGCGAGGACGGGGCGCGGATCGCCATGCTGATGTCGATCCCTGCCATTATCGCCTCGGGCACACTGCTCGCCGTGGACGCGCTGGCCGAGGCGAACTGGCAGCTGCTGCGCGACGGCGCGGTCGGGGCGGTGCTGGCCTTCGCGACGGCCTATGTCGCGCTGGCGCTGATGATGAAGCTGCTGCGCAGCCACAGCTACACGCCCTTCGTGATCTACCGGATCGTGCTGGGCGTGATCCTGCTGGCGATCGCCTACAGCTGACGGCGCGCGCTAGTCGCCGCCAGGCCCCTGCGCCACGGCATCGCCGGCGCGGAACTGCCCGTGCGGGCGATAGGCATAGAGATAGGTTGCCAGCACCGCGTCCATCGGCGTCGGCGTGATGCCGAAGGCAGACAGTCCGCGGGCGCCCTCGGCCACCACATTGTCGCTCTGGAGCAGCCGGACCTGGTCGGCGGTGATCACGCGGTTGGTGATGGCGCCGAGGCTCGCGCGCTGCACGAAGTCGAAGACCCCCGCCAGCACCCGGGCGACCGGCCAGGGCACCGGGACCACCAGCCGCCGGCGTTCGATCACCTGCAGCATGCCGGCGATCAGCTCGCGGAAGCTCGCAACGTCCGGCCCGCCGAGTTCGTAGACGCCCGGCGCCGTGTCCTCGGTCCCGGCCTTCACCACGGCGGCGGCCACGTCGTCGACGTGGACGGGCTGCAGGCGGGTCTCCGGCCCGATGACCGGTACGAGCGGCAGCATCTGGGCAAGGGTGGCAAACCGATTGAAGAAGCCGTCCTCGGTCCCGAAGACGATCGAGGGGCGCAGGATCACCGCCGCGGGAAAGGCCGAGGTGACCGCCGCCTCGCCGGCCGCCTTGCTGCGGCCATAGCCGCTGGGGCTGTCGGGATCGGCGCCGATGGCCGAGACATGCACCAGACGCGCGACGCCTTGCTCGGCAGCGATCCGGGCGACGCGTCCCGCGCCCTCGTCCTGCACGGCGCCGAACCCCTGCCTGCCCTCCTCGACGAGGATGCCCACGCAGTTGACGACCAGGCTCGCGCCCGCGATGGCGCGTCGCGTGGACGCCTCGTCGCGGATATTGGCCTGGACCGCCTCGACCTGTCCGACCACGCCGTAGGTGCGCACGAACAGGGCCTCGTTCGGGCGGCGGACCGCGACGCGCACCCGCCATCCGGCACGGGCCAGACCCTGGGTGACGTAGCGGCCGACAAAGCCGGAGCCGCCGAACACGGTTGCGATGGGAGCGGGATCGGACATCACGACGCCTCGTGCTGCAATGCACGCCGGACATACGGCCTCCGCCGGGTGCGGACAAGCCGCTTTGCCGCCCTCGACGCGAAGAGGGACCGCATCCATCCGCGGCCCGTTGACAGCCGCGCGGGGCACGGATACATCGCGCCATCGACACCCGCCCGGGTGGCGGAATTGGTAGACGCGCTGGTTTCAGGTACCAGTGACCTAACGGTCGTGGAGGTTCGAGTCCTCTCCCGGGCACCAGTTATTCCTGTAAATAATTATTTTCGTTGGATAACGTGGGAAGCGCCCAACGGCACCCCACATTGCACCCGCATTAGCAAAGTGGCTTGCTGCCCCAGCGTCAGGGCCGTCGTTGCGCAACGCGCCCTAGCCGCGTGAAACGCACATTTCGATGCAAACCATATGATTTCACCCCGCATCTTTATGCGCGGTTTATTTAACGATATCGTGCATGTTGCACGCGAGGCGAACTTCTGGTCCTGGCTGTTCGTTGCGCCGGTGGTTCTCGTAATCGAGAGCGCCGCAAATGCGCGTGCATCTCCAGCATCGACTGCCGGCGGTCCTTGTCCCTGTGGCTGCCGAGCTTGGCATCAGCGTACTTGCCAAGGGCGTCGGTGAACGCAAGTCCGCGCTTCGGGGCGGTGGCCAGCGCAGCTTTGGCGGCCTTGCGTTCCTGCACCGGGTCGCGCCCCTCGCGTATAGCCCCCCGCGCCAGCCGTGCCCGCTCGCGCGCCGCTGGGCAGCAATTGCAACCCAAGCCCCGGCACCCCGCCGACCGTCGCAAACACGTGCCCCGGCCCCCGGGGTGGCGCAGCCTGTCGACCGCCAGCGAGGCTAGATTACGGGACCCTTTCGGCATTTGTGCACCCACCACCACACCCGACATAAGCAATGCACACGGGCGCAAGTGGCTGCACGAGGTTGCGCCCCGCCATGCCTTAAGATGCTGTAATATATACACATAATGCACATCCCTGCACAGGGCTGCATTACATGGGCGACGCCCTTCTGCGGCGCTACTTCCTCAGCCCTGCGTGGAAGTCGCCGACCCCCGCGTGCAGGAACGGGTCGGCATGGTAGTAGACGAAGCGCGCGCCCTTCGCGACCCAGTGGTCGAGCCGATCCAACGTGGTCAGGGTGCCGCCGATCTTGCCCGCGCCGGTGATCTTGGACAGGGCAAGCTCGACCATCGCCTCGACCTCGGCCGGCGGGGGGTTGCCGGTACCGCTGTAGGGCATCAGGCCCATGGACTGCGCCAGATCGTTCGGCCCGACGAAGAACACATCCACTCCCTCGACTTCGAGCATGGCGTCGAGATGGGTCTCGACGGTCTCCGCGCTCTCGATCATGCACACGACCAGCCGGTTCTCGTAATTGGCAGGGTAGGCGTAGCGCACGGTCTCGACGATGGCCCGCGCCTCGTCGGCCGTGTTCACCATCGGAACCATGATGCCGTCCGCCCCGACGTTGAGATAGCGAATGATGGTCGAGCGCTGATGGGAATCCGGGCGCACGATGATCGCGCCGCCCGAGCCGCGCACGCATTCGCCGGTGACCCGCACATCCTCATAGCCCCAGGGACCGTGCTCGCAATCGACGAAGATCGCATCCGCGCCGAGCTGTACCAGCCGCGAGGCCAGTGTCGGCGACATGTGATGCGGGTTGATCATGCCGATGGCCTCGCCGGCCTGAAGCCGCTTGCGGAGAGTGGCGCCTTGCATTCTGGGTATCCTCTTGAGGTTTGTACGGGGTGAAAGACTGCCTAGTGGTTGATCAGGCGAAGGAAATCGCGGGTCCGCTCGCTGTCGGGATTGGTGAAGAACTTCTGCGGCGGATTGATCTCGACGATCGCCCCGCGGTCCATGAACACCACGCGGTCGGCGACCTGGCGCGCGAAGTCCATCTCGTGGGTGACGACGATCATCGTCATGCGCTCCTCGGCGAGCCCGACCATCACATCGAGCACCTCGCGCACCATCTCTGGGTCGAGCGCCGAGGTCGGCTCGTCGAAGAGCATCACCTTCGGCGTCATGCAGAGCGCGCGGGCGATGGCCACGCGCTGCTGCTGGCCGCCGGAGAGCTGGCCGGGATACTTGCCCGCCTGCTCGGGGATCTTCACCCGCTCGAGCAGCTTCATCGCCCGCGCCTCGGCCTCGTCCCGGGCCATGCCGCGCACGGTGATCGGACCGATCATGATGTTCTCGAGCACCGAGAGATGCGGGAAGAGGTTGAAATGCTGGAACACCATGCCGACGTCGCGTCGCACCAGGTCGATGCGCTTCATGTCCGGCAGGATCTCGACGCCGTTGACGACGATCTTCCCCGACTGGTGCTGCTCGAGCTGGTTGACGCATCGGATCAGCGTCGACTTTCCCGATCCCGAGGGGCCGCAGACCGCGACGCGCTCGCCCTCGGCGACCTCGAGATCGATGTCGTGCAGGACCTGCACGGCGCCGTAGAACTTGTTCATGCCGCGGATCGAGATCACGGGCGCGGAGGGGGCATGGGTCATCGTGCGGTCTTGTCTACGGAGCGCTGCGCGGCCGGCCGTGGCCGAGATGCGACTCGACGAAGCGGCGGGCGCTGGGGTGGCGGGGTGCGGTGAAGAACGCCTCCGGCCGGGCGACCTCGACGATCTCGCCGGCCTCCATCAGCCAGATCCAGTCCGCGACGCTGCGCGCGAAGCCCATCTCATGGGTGACGCAGATCATGGTCATGCCTTCGGCGCTCAGGTCCTTGATGACGGCGAGCACTTCGCCGACCATCTCTGGGTCGAGCGCCGAGGTTGGCTCGTCGAAGAGCATCACCTGCGGCCGCATCGACAGCGCCCGCGCGATGGCCACGCGCTGCTGCTCGCCGCCCGAGAGGTCCGCGGGCATGTAGCCGGCCCGGTGGCCGAGCCCGACCCGCTCGAGCAGGCTGCGCGCGGCCTGCCGCGCCTCCTCCTTCGGCACCCCCTTCAGCCGCCGCAGCCCGAGGGCGACGTTGTCGACGGCGCTCAGATGCGGGAAGAGGTTGAAGGACTGGAAGACGAAGCCGATGCCCTGGCGCAGCGCATTGACGTCGGTGCCGCGGGCATGGACGTCGGTCGCGCCCACGGTGATCCGTCCCTCGCGAATCGGCTCCAGCGCGCTGATGGTGCGAATGAGGGTCGACTTGCCGGATCCCGACAGGCCGCAGACGACGATGACCTCGCCGGTGCGCACCTCGCCCGAGACATGCTTCAGCACCTCGAAATCGCCGAAGTTCTTGCTGACGTCGGTCAGCGTGATCAGGGCGGCCGGCGCGGTCATCGTGCCACCTGCGTGCGCTTGCGGATGATGCGCCGCTCCATCACCGTCGCCAGCTGCGTGAGGCTGAAGCAGAGCACGAAATAGGTGGCGGCCAGGATCGCAAAGACCTCGATGGCGCGGGTGATCAGCAGCCCGTTGATGGTGCCCGCCACATAGGTGATCTCGTTCACGGCGAGGATGTAGCCGAGCGAGGTCTCCTTGATGATCGCGGTGAGCTGGTTGAGGATGCCCGGGATCGCGTTGAAAAGCGCCTGGGGCAGGATGATCCGCCGCATCATCGAGCCGTAGCGCATGCCGATCGAGCGCGCGGCCTCGGTCTGGCCCTTGGGCAGGGCCTCAATCGCGGCGCGGATCACCTCGGCAAGATAGGCGGTCTGGAAGACCACGATCGAGATCACGATCGACCAGAAACCGCTCAGCGGAAAGCCGAGCAGGATCGGCAGGAAGAAATAGACCCAGAAGAGCAGCATCAGCAGCGGCATGCCGCGGATCAGGTAGACGAAGCCCGTCGCCGGCCAGCTGATCCAGCGCAGCGGGCTGATGCGCGCCAGCGCCATCAGCACCGCCAGCGGGAAGGTGATCGCGAGGCTCAGGAGCGCGATGATCATCGTCATCGCCAGCCCGCCGATCGGGCCCCGCGGATAATCCCCGATCAGGAAGTAGAGCCAGTAGTTCTGGATGAGATCGAGCATCACTTCGTCCGCAGCCTGAATTTACGTACGGACCAGGCGCCGAGGAACATCAACGCGAAGGAGCCGATGAGGTAGAGGGCCGTCACCGTGGCAAAGCTCTCGAAGACACGAAATGTTTGGGTCTCGATCTGCCGCGCCTGATAGGTGAGTTCGGCGACGCCGATGGCGGCCGCCAGCGACGTGCCCTTGAACAGCAGAAGTGTCTGGTTGATCAGCGGAGGCAGGGCGATGCGCCAGGTCTGGGGCAGGATGACCCAGCGCATCGATTGCACGAAGGAGAAGCCCATCGAGCGGGCCGCCTCCATCTGGGTGTGCGGGATGGCCCGCATCCCGCTGCGCATATCCTCGGACATATACGCGGCGGAATAGAGCGACAGGGCTATGAGCGCGAACAGGAACTCGGGATCGTTCCGGTTCATGAACCTGTTGACTTCCCTTGGCAGGAAGCTGGCCGCGCCGATGTACCACACCAGGATCTGCACCAGCAGCGGCACGTTCCGGTGATAGGCGACATAGGCTGCGACCAGCCATTCCAGCGGCTTGAATCCCGTCGCCCGGAGCGTGGTCAGGATAGTAGCCAGCACCAGGGCGATCACCCAGGCGCCGATGAACAGCATCAGCGTGTATCTGATGCCGGTCATCAGGAAGCCGAAGTACGGCTCGGTGAAGATCACCGAGAAGTCCAGCTCATAGCCCATGAAAGCCGCCCGTCAGTCGGTGATCGGTTCGCCGACCACGAAGGTCCGGGTCAGATCGAAGGGCGAATCCTTGCCGAGCCAGCGGTCGAAGAGCGCCTGTGCCCGTCCCGATTCCTCGTAGTCGTCAAGGAAGGCATTGAGCTCGGCGAGGAACTCAGGGCTCTCCTTGCGGATTGCAAATCCGCTGCGCTGAACGGTGATCGGCGGATTGAGCATGACGGTGTTGTCGTTCTCGCCGAGCCGGAGCTGCAGCGCCCGCGCCTGGGTGGTACGCTGGACGGTCGCATCCACCCGGCCCTGGGCGACCGCCATGAAGGCGGTGCTCGCATCGTCGAAGGAGACGACGGTGGACGAGGGGTAACTGCGCTGGACCAGCGGTTCCAGGAACGAGCCCTTGATCACCGAGACGCGCGCCTCGGCGATGTCGTCGAGGGTATCGAGGCCGGAATCGGCGGTGGTGATCGCCTGGAAGCTGTCGGCGACATAGGTGTCGCTGAAGTCTATCTGCTCCGCCCGCTCGGGGCTGTAGCTGATCAGGGCGACCAGCACGTCGAGACGCCCCTGCAGCAGTTCGGGCATCCGCGCCTGCGACGAGACCACCTTGACGTCGGCCTCGACGCCGAGGAACTCGGCCATGTCCCGACAAAGGTCGATCTCGTAGCCGATCACGTCTCGGCTGGCAGGGTCCAGATAGCCGAAGGGCTCGAGATTGTTCAGCACGCCGCATATGACACTGCCGCGCGCGTGGATCTCGTCGAGCAGTTCGGCATAACCGGCTGCGGGAAGCGCGGCCGTTCCTAGGCCAGCCACCGCGATGGCCTTCATGGTATTCTTCACAGGTTCCTCCCTTGGTGAAGTATGTATTTTTGTGAGGGTTTGCCGGCTCGGCCCGGCTTGGTCAGAAGCGCAGCGACACCTCGCCTCCCACCAGGCGCGCCTTGCCTTGGAGCACATGCGCCTCGAAAGCGACGGCCGCGGCGACATCGTCGCCCGCGGTCAGCGCGTCCAGAACCCTTTGATGCTCTTCCCAGGCGCTGGCGAAGGCCGACGCCGAATAAAAGCTGCGGGTCAAGAACAGGCGCAGCTCGTCATCGAGGGCGGCGTTATAGTCGGAGAGGCGGATGTTCCGCGCGCCCTCGAAGATCAGGGCATGAAATCGGTGGTTGATGGTATTGTACAGCGGCGCGTCGTTGTGGCCCACGGCAAGCTGCAACTGGCGCTGAACGTCCTGCATCTCGTCAAGTTGGTTGCGGTCAATCCGTCGCGCCGCCAGCCGCCCCGCCGTGCGGGCGAGACCCGCGCGCAGGTCGTAGAGATCGAGCGCATCCTCCATCGAGAACTTGCGGATCTCGGCGCCGCGGTTCGGAACTATCTTCACGAGCCCCGCCTGCTCGAGCGAGCGCAGCCCCTCACGAGTCACGTTGCGCCCGATGTTCAGGCGGCGCGCCAACCGCGCCTCGCGCAGCCGTTGGCCCGGCGCAAGCTCCCCGCGCTCGAGCATGGCCACCACCTCGAGGCGAATCCGCTCGATCCGGCCGCTGTCGTCCGCGGCTCCGTCATCCTCGTCGGTGACCATCCCACCGTCCTCCCAATTTGGCTTGCGTATGCAGATCCACAAAATGTGTCAACACTTATGTCAACTTCGCGCACAGGTCGGTGGGCGGCCAGCGCTTTCGTCGTTGCCCTAACCGCCTTCACCAGTGGGGGAGAGGCCGAGGCGCGTTGACCTTCCCGCACGACATCGCGCCAGCACCCGATTAACTCACCTTGGCGCCAATCCCTGTGTGAACTTCCCCCCGGGCGGGCGTCACGCTGGTATCGAAAGGCTGGTGCAGCATCGCTTTTCCTAATTCGCCGCCTCGCCCACTGACGGCGGCGTAAGTGGCTGCACGAGGTTGCATCGCGCCATGCCTTAACATGCTGTAATATCGAGACCTAATGCACATGCCTGCACACGGCCGCATTACATGGGCGACGCTTCTCCGGGGCACCAGTCACACACCTTAGTTATTGTCTTGAATGCAGGAACGCGTTTGAGCGCCAACGGGTCCAACATTCCTGCCATCATCCTGTTTCCGCAGCCTGACGCCCGGCCCGCCGCCGCTCTCGGGAATGAACTGCACGCCCGCGGATTCCAGCGTGGCGCGCAGCTTGGCGACCGCATCCGCAGGTATCGGGCGCCACATGCGCAGAACAATCCGGATTGCGTCGACACTGTCGAGCCAATCGCAATGGCGCGAGCGGGAACTTCTGCACCGCCCTAGCAATTTTCTTTGCGCAAATTGATTCTTACGGTAAATTAAAACGCTAGCCTAAAACGAGGGTATGGCGTGTTGGCGCTTGCCCCGAAAATCACTTTAAAAAACAATTGGAGGAAGCGTATGTTCCGAACAGCTAGGCGGCTCGTGGCCGCTACGTTTGCTATTGGACTCTTGGCAATTCCAATGACGTCCATGGCCGAGGGGCCCGCATACGAGATCGATCCGTTCTGGCCGAAGCAACTCCCCAATCAATGGTCGATGGGCCAGGTGGCGGGCATTGCTATTGATGAAGAGGACAATATCTGGGTTCTTCAGCGGCCGCGCTCGCTGACACCAAATGAATCGGCGATGGTTTTCACCGCGGAAGGCCGTGACCTTCCGAACTCGCCGATCTGCTGCCGCCCGGCACCCTCCATCCTGAAGTTCGACCAGGAGGGCAACCTCCTGGATGCCTGGGGCGGACCTGCCGACATGGCCGAGATCGGCGAGTCGGACATCCGCGCTGGCGAGGCTGTACCGCGCCCGACCGAGGTCGACACCCGCTATGACTGGCCCGCCGTAGAGCACGGCATCCTTGTGGCTGACGGCTTCGTCTACGTCGCAGGCAATGGTCAGACCGACGGGATGATCGTGAAGTTCACCACGGATGGCGAATTCGTTGACCAGTGGGGCTGCGGCGGCGAGGCCTGCGTGCAGACCAACAGCAATGACCTCAGCCAGTTCTGGCGCGTCGCAGACATGGCCTATGACGCGGAGGCGAACGAGATCTACGTCGCCGACGGCTACGGCAACAAGCGCATCGCGGTGGTCAATGCCGACAACGGCGAGATCGTCCGGTACTGGGGCGCCTATGGTCAGAACCCGGTCGATGACACGACGCTGCCAAGCTACGATCCCACCTCGGCCAACTTCGCCAGCCCGATGCACTGCGTGGTCCTGTCCAACGAGGGCCTGCTCTACGCCTGCGACCGCCCGAACAACCGGGTGCAGGTGTTCGAAAAGGACGGAACCTTCGTCAAGGAATTCGTCTTCGAGCCCGACACCCGCAGCGCCGGTTCGGCCTGGGGCCTGGCCTTCTCCTCGAAGGACGCGAACCAGGAATACCTGATCATGACCGACGGCACGAACAACCAGATCGTCATCTGGCGCGTCGCCGACGGCGAGGTCGTGAACCGCTTCGGTCACGGCGGTCACCAGGTCGGCCAGTTCGCGTGGGTGCACTATGCAAAGACCGATTCGCAGGGCAACCTGTATTCGGGCGAGGTCGACGTAGGTAAGCGCATGCAGCGCTGGCTCGCGGTGGACTGAACCCAGCCGCCGGTACAGGCGGGCGGCCCGTGCTTCACGGGGGCCGCCCGTCCCTTTTTCCAGGATTTATAAAGATAAGTGGTCGGGGGCAGCGACAATGCATCGGATCTTCGTCCCGGCAGGAGCTGTCGGCCTTGCGTGGGGAATTGCCGCCACGGGCGCACTCGCGCATGTGTCGCTGTCGCAGACCGCCGCGCCCGCGGGGGCTGAGTTCCGTGCCGAGTTTTCCGTCGGGCATGGCTGCGGCAACGAGGCGACCACCGCACTTCGCGTGCTCGTCGACAGCCGGCTGACCGAGGCGGAAGCCGAGGCCAAGGAAGGCTGGGTGCTGGAGGTGGCCGAACACGACGCGGCCGAGACCCAATCTCCATCCTTCTCTCGCGAGATCCGCTGGACGGGCGGCACCGTTCCCGCCCACGCCACCGAAAACTTCGTGGTCGTGGTCCGCATGCCGGAGGCCGAAGCCGGAACGCTGATCTTCTTTCCGATCGTGCAGGAATGCGGGGCAGCGGTGCATCGCTGGATCGAAACGCCACTGCCCGGCGAGCGCTCGGAAGATCTGGACGAACCCGCCCCCTTCGTGACGCTCCTCCCGGCTTCCGCGGCGGCGAATGCGCCTTAGGGCTCTCGTCCTTCCGCTTTTGCTGCTCTGCCTCGGCGCAGCGCCGGCTTTCGCCCACGCGGTTCTTCTGAATTCGAGCCCCGCGGACCGCGCGATCCTGGCGGAATCCCCCGCCGTGGTAGCCTTGGCTTTCAACGAGCCGGTCCAGCTGACGTCGCTGCAACTGGTCGGGCGCGACGGTACCGTGCTGCGCGCGGGCGAGACTTGGCCGCTGACCAGCGATCTGACCTGGCAGGTGCCAGCCATACTGAGCGATGGCGTCTGGCTGCTCAGCTACAGCGTCATCTCGACCGACAGCCATATCGTGGCCGGCACGATCCGACTGGCTGTCGGGGCGGATGGCAACGTCGAGTTCGGGGAGGTCGAGGCCCCCTCGGATGGCATCACCGAATATCCCCGGTTGCTCATGCTGGCGGGGATCGTGCTCGCGGCCGGGGTGCTGCTGGCCCGCGCCATCCTGCGCTTCCCGCCGTCTCCGGGCGTCAGGCGCCTGCTCGTGGCCGCGACCGTCGTGGCGATTCTGGGCAGCGCCGGCTTCATCCTCGCCACGGCATCCGCGGCAGGTGGCGGAAGTGCCGCGCTGATTGCAGCCATTCGCATTCTCGGCCCCGGCTCCGGGACCGCTGTAGCCGCCCTTCTGCTGGGAACCCTTTGCGCGACCCGCGGTTATTCCGTCCTTGCAGCGGTCTGCGGCCTCACCGCGCTGATCGGGCTCGGGCTCAGTGGACACGCCGCCGGAGCGCCGCCTGGCTGGCTTTCATGGCCGGTCTATCTTGCTCATGTCGCGGCGGCCGCAATCTGGCTCGGCAGCCTCGTCTTCCTGATATGGCGCCGCCGGCAGCCCGCGGGTCTTTCGGCCACCGACGCCGCGCCGCCGAGGACATCGACCCTCGCCGCCTTCTCCCGCTATGCGCCCTATATGCTCGCCAGCCTGGTGCCGGCCGGCATCGCTCTCATCGCGATCCAGGCGGGGTCGCTGGCTGCGCTTCTGGCGAGCCCCTACGGGATACTGCTGGCCATCAAGATCGGCCTGGTGCTCCCGCTCTTCGCGCTGGCCGCCTGGAACCGCTGGCGCCTGACCCGCCCGGCGCTGGACGGGGGGGCCGACGCGGAGCGCCGGCTGCTCCGGTCGATCGGGGCCGAGCTTGGGCTTTTCGCCGCTATCCTGATCGCGACGGCGCTGCTGGGCACGGCCGTTCCACCCCGTGCGTATGTCCCCGACAGCCCAACCTGCCGGACGGAAGGCCCGTTGAGGGTCGAGGGCTCTGACATCGGGCTGGACATCGTCCTCACGGTCGATCCCGGCTGCGACGGCACGAACCGCATTTCCGCATCAATCGCATGGAATGACGGCCGACCGCTTTCCATCAGCGATGTGACGCTTCGCGTATCGCTCCCCGATCTGGGTATCGAGCCCTTCGACGTAAACCTGGAGCGCCGGGCGGACGGCGAGTTTGAAATCGCCGAATATGACCTTCCACTGCCGGGCGAATGGCGTATCGAGACCAGGGTGCTTCTCGACCAGTTCACGCTTCGCCGCGTCGTTTTCCGCGTGCCGGTGCCGCCAGCCTAAGCCGTTACAGTTGCACGCGCCCGGAACTCGGCGCCCTGCTCGGCATCCTGCCACACGATCGGCGACGGCGCGGCCTTGCAGGGGCGTACCCGACGCGCCGCGAAGCAGGGGCAATCTGTCATCGCCCCTGCCCCATGCCGCGAGAGCCCCGGCCGCACGCCCGGATTAAGCCCGGCGCCGACCCAAGCAGCGCCTCAGGCGGCCTCGGGGATCCAGAACGACCGGCGGTCCTCGACCCGGCTCTCGTCGATCACGATGCCAAAGCCGGGACGATCCGAGAGCCGGAAATGGCCGTCGACCGGGAACGGCGGCTCGGCCTCGAAGGCGTAGCGCCGCCGCATCGTGCGCGCCACGAACTCGCCCATCGGGCAGATGCCCGGCGACTGCGCCGCCACCACATGGACCGCGGCCCTCAGCCCGTGCCCGTGCGGGATCACCGGCACGTCATAGAGGTCGCCCAGCACGCAGATCTGCTGCAGGGCGGTCACACCGCCGCACCACTCGGGATCGGGCTGCAACACCGACAGCGCACCAGCCTGCAGGAAGCGCAGCATCTCCCATTTGGTGTAGATATGCTCGCCGCCGGCCACCGGGACCGGGCTGCGCGCCGCCAGTGCCTGCCAGGCCTCCATCTTGTCCGGGCTGAGCGGCTCCTCGATCCAGCGCGGATTGTACTCGGCGACCCGATGCGCCCAGCGCAGGGTGTACTCCACGTCCCAGGACATCGAGGCGTCGAACATGATCTCGGCATCGTCCCCCAGCGCCTCGCGCAGGTCGCGCACCAGCGCGACGTTGGCGTTCAGCCCCTCCGCACCGTCGGCCGGCCCCGAGGCCATGAACCACTTCTGCTTGCGGAAGCCCTCGGCGCGCAGCGCCAGCGCCTGCTCGCGGATGGCATCGCGGTCATGCGAGAAGCCGATGGTGCTGACATAGGCCTCGATCACCGGGTTCGCGTTGCCCCCTAGCAGCCGGTAGACCGGCGCCCCGAGCACCTTGCCGCGCAGGTCCCAGAGCGCGTTGTCGACGGTGCCGACGGCGAACATGAAATGCCCGGTCCGGCTGTGCCGGTTCGAGCGGTACATCTTGTCCCAGAGGAGCGCGCCCGACATCGGGTCCTCGCCGATCAGGATCGGCTTGAGCTTGCGCTCGATCACCACCGCCGCCTCGTAGTCGACCGGACCGAAGAACCCCTCCGCACCCTCGTCCGTCTCGATGGTGAGGTAGATCTCGTGCATCGCGGCGGTGCCGGCGCCCGCCACCTTCGTGTCGCGCAGGGTCGCGCGGCTCTCACGGTAGGAATAGACGTCGGGCGGCATGGCGCGCGACGTGTGGCGGAACGAGTCCACCGCCGGACCCGCGAGTTGCCCCACCAGTTCGACCAGTTTGATGTCGGTAATTCTCATGGATCGTCTCTTGATGATGGGGGGGCCGCTGTCAGCCGTCGACGCTCGCCGCGTTCACGAGCGCCTCTCCGCGCAGCGCGCGTTCGAGGTTGGCGCCCGCGACCTGCAACGCCCGGACGCGGGACTCCCGCGTCATGGCGCAGGAATGCGGGGTCATGATCACGTTGAAATGGTGGATCGGCTGCGGGCTGGGATAGGTCCGCAACTCCTCGTTCGGCCAGACGTCGATCGCCGCGCCGGCGAGCCTTCCCATCGCCAGCGCCTGGACCATCGCCTCCTGGTCGACCAGCGAGGCGCGTCCGATGTTGACGAGGTAGGACCTCTCCTTCAGCGCGGCGATGCGCTCGGCGCTGAGGAACAGCCTGGTGTCGGGATTGGCCGGCAGGGCCAGAACCAGATGGTCGGTGCGCGCCAGATGCGCCTCGGGGGCATCGAGCCGCCCCAGGAAGTCGAGACCGAGCGCCGCGGCGTCGTATTTCTCCGGCGCCCGCGTCAACGCGCCGACCCGCATGCCGAAGGCCTTGGCCCGCTTGGCGATCTCCTGGCCGATGCTGCCGAGGCCTGCGATCGTCAGGGTCGCGCCATGCAGCTCGCCGCCGAGGCTGCCCTGCATGCGCCCGGGCAGGCGCGAGCGCGACCAGTCACCGCGATAGGCCAGGGCCTCGTGGATCTGGATCAGGCTGCGGGTGAGCGCCACCATGCTCATCACCACGAACTCGGAGATGGTGATCGCGGCCGGGTTGGCGCGGGCGATGGGAATTCCGCGTTCGCGCAGGATCGCCGCCGTCTCCGGCTCGCCCAGCCGGTCCACGCCGTGGCCGAGCACATGGATGAACTTCAGCCGCTCCGCGCGGCGCAGCATCGGCGCGTTGGCGGCGCCGATGATCACGTCGATCTCGGGCAGCAGGCGGTCAAGCTCTTCCGGCGCGAGATCCTGGCCGTAGTGGACGGTGGCGCCTTCGGGCCAGCTCGCCGCGATGATTTCCCGCTCTTCGGGCTGGGCCGGCCAGTTGGCCAGGACGTTAAGCACGCCGCTCCTCCTCGTTCCTGGTTGGGTTGGGCATCAGTTCGGGAAAATGACAGGCGCTGGCGTGCCCGCCGCCGCGGTCGGTCAGCGCCGGCTCATCGGTGACGCAGAGCTCCTGCGCCTTCCAGCACCGGGTGCGGAAGCGGCAGCCCGAGGGCACGTTGCCGGGGCTCGGCGTCTCGCCCTTGAGCGCGATGCGGTTGCGCAGGTTCCGCCGCGCCGGATCGGCCACAGGCACGGCCGAGAGCAGCGACTGGGTATAGGGATGGGTCGGCGTCTCGTAGATCGCGGCGGCGCTGCCGATCTCCATGATCCGGCCGAGATACATGACCGCCACCCGATGGGCGATCGTGCGCACCACCGCCATGTCGTGCGAGATGAAGATGTAGGCGAGACCCAGCTCGCGCTGCAGCCGGCGCAAGAGGTTGATCACCTGGGCCTGCACCGAGACGTCGAGGGCGGAGACCGGCTCGTCGCAGACGATGATCGGCGGGCTGACGGCCAGCGCCCGCGCGATGCCGACGCGCTGGCGCTGCCCGCCCGAGAGGGCGTGGGGATAGCGATCGGCGAAGAGCGGGCGCAGGCCCACCTGCTCCAGCAGCTCCATCAGCCGCGCCTCGCGCCGCTCCTTCGGCATCAGCTCGGGGTGGACGCTCCAGCCCTCCGAGATGATCTGGCGGATCGTCATGCGGGGATTGAGCGAGGTGTAGGGGTCCTGGAAGACGATCTGGATGCCGAGGCCGCGCCTCTTGGGCGACTGCTCGATGCGGTCGGCGAATTCGATCCGGCCGGTCGTGGGCTGGTCCAGCCCGACCAGCAGCTTGGCGAGCGTCGACTTGCCGCTGCCGGATTCGCCGACGACGGCCAGCGTCTCGCCCTCGCGCAGCTCGAACGAGACGCCGTCGAGCGCCTTCACGGCACCGGTCTGCGCGCCGAGCATCGATCGCCGCACGCCATAGTGTCGGCCCAGTCCCTCGACCTTCAGCAGCGGGGCGGAATCGCGGTCAACCGGCACGGCCGAGCTCCTCGAAGAAGTGGCAGGCCGCGCCGCGTTCGGGGCCGGCCGGCCGCAGGGCGGGGCGCACCACCTGGCAGAGCGGCCGGGAATAGGCGCAGCGCGGATGGAAGGCACATCCCTGCGGCAGCCGGCGGGCATCGGGGGGCGCGCCGGGGATGGCCCTCAGCTCTGCCTCGGCGTCGTCGATCCGCGGCAGCGAGGCGAGAAGGCCCATCGTGTAGGGATGGCGGGGCGCCTCGAAGAGATCGAGCACCGGCGCCTCCTCGACGACCCGGCCCGCGTACATGACCGCCACCCGGTCGGCGACATTGGCGACCACGGACAGATCATGCGTCACCAGGATCATGCCCATGCGCTCCTCGGCGCAGAGATCGGCGAGAAGCTGCACGATCCCGGCCTGCACGGTGACGTCGAGCGCGGTGGTCGGCTCGTCGGCGATGATGATCTCGGGTTCCAGCGACATCGCGATCGCGATCATGATCCGCTGGCGCATGCCCCCCGAGAACTCGTGCGGATAGGAGGAATAGCGTTGCCGCGCGCCGGGGATCTGCACCCGCTCCATTGCCGCGATCGCCGCCTCCCGGGCCTTGCCGGCGCTCAGGTTCCGGTGCCGGGTGTACATCTCGGCGATCTGCTCGCCCACCGGCAGCACCGGGTTCAGCGCGGCCAGCGCATCCTGGAACACCATGGCGATTTCGGCGCCGCGGATGGCGTTGAGCTCGGCCTCGGAGAGGCCCAGCAGGTCGCGCCCGTGGTAGCGGATGGTGCCGCCGGTGATCCGGCCCGGCGGGATGTCGAGGATGCCCATGATCGCCTCGCCGGTGATCGACTTGCCCGATCCACTCTCGCCGACGAGGCAGAGCACCTGCCCGGCCTCGACGGTGAAGCTGACGCCGTTGACCGCGCGCACCAGCCCGCTGGAGGTGCGGAACTCCACCGACAGGCCCTCGACCTCGAGCAGCGGGGAAGTGTCCGGCGCGCTCATGCCGGGTTGTCCCGGTCGGCAGTGTCCTGTCGGAACAGCTTGGCGGACTGCACGGGATCGAGCATCACCCTCAGCCAGTTCGAGAAGATGTTGATCGCCACCGCCGTCAGCACGATCGCGAGGCCGGGGAAAGCCGTCAGCCACCAGGCGGCGCGCATGTAGCGCCGCCCGTCGGACACCATGAGGCCCCAGGAGATCGCCGGCGGCTGTACGCCCATGCCGAGGAAGCTGAGCGAGGATTCCACCAGCATCACCACCGCCAGGTCGAGCGCGGCCACCGTGAGGATCGTCGGCAGGATCACCGGAAAGATGTGCCGGCGCATGATGGTGAACGATCCGGCGCCCAGCACCCGCGCGGCCGAGACGAACAGCCGCTCGCGCACCTCCAGCGTCTCGGCGCGGGCGACGCGGATGTAGAGCGGCAGGCGGTTGATCACCAGCACCGCCACCACGGTCCAGGCGGTCGGCGGGAAGATGTAGAGCAGCACCACCGCCAGCAGGATGCCCGGGAAGGCCAGCGAGACGTCCGCGAACCGCATCACCAGCGTGTCGAAGATCCGCCCGCGGTAGCCGGCGTAGATGCCGATCAGCGTCCCGATCACCGAGGCGATCAGAACAGTCGTCACCGCGACGCCGAGCGTCCGGCTCCCGCCCAGCACGATCCGCGCGAGGATGGAGCGCCCGAGCGAATCCGAGCCGAGCACATAGGCCCATCCGTGCTCGAAGCCGAACGGCGGTATGTTGCGCTGCTGCAGCGACTGGCGGGTCGCCAGATCGGACATCGCCCAGCCGCCCAGCGTGACGGCGAGCACCAGCACCACCAGATAGATCGCGGCGATCAGCGCCAGCCGATCCTGGGCGAGCGCCCCGAGGAACACGCGCCAGCGCGCCCTCGGCCTCTCCACGACGGTGTCGGCCATCATCGCCTCACTCCAGCCGGATGCGCGGATCGAGCCGCGCGTAGAGCACGTCGATCAGGATGTTGAGCAGGAAGATCGAGCCCGCGATCAGCACCGCGCAGGCCTGCACCACCGAGAAGTCGCGCTCGAGAATGCCGTCGATCATCGTCTTGCCGATCCCCGGCCAGCCGAAGATCGTCTCCACGACGATGGCGCCGGCGAGGATGCCCGCGAGCTGCTCGCCGCCCACGGTGATCACCGGCAGGGTGGCGTTGCGGAAGGCGTGCTTGAAGACGATGACGCGCTTGTCGAGGCCCTTGGCGCGCGCCGTCTTGATGTAGGGCGACGCCAGCGTCTGCACCATCGTGCCCCGCACCACCTGCGCAAGGATCCCGGTCGGCCGCGCCGCGAGGGCCACCACCGGCAGGATCCAGTACTGCCAGCCGCCGGTGCCCGACGTGGGCAGCCAGCCGAGCATGACCGAGAACCACAGCACGCCCATGATCGCGATCCAGAAGTCCGGGATGCTGGCAGCGACGAGCGCGCCGACCGTGGCGATGCGCCCGCCGGGCGACAGGGGCCGGTAGGCGGCATAGCTGCCCACGACGATCGCGATCGTCAGGGCGAGCGGCATGGCCACGGCCGCCAGCCCCAGCGTGCGGGGAAAGGCGGCCAGCGCGACCTCCATGGCGGGGCGGGCGCGGGTATAGGACTGCCCGAAATCGAGTCGCAGCATGTCCGCGGCGAACCGGCCGAACTGCACCAGCACCGGCTGGTCGAGGCCGAGCCGGGCGGCGAAATCGTCTCGCATCTGCTGGGTGGAATTCAGCGGCAGATAGAGATCGGCGGGATTGCCCGTCATCCGCACCAGCACGAAGATCAGGCTCAGGAAGACCGCGAGCGTGAGAAGGCTCGTCGCAAGCCGCCTGACGATGAAAAGGGCCATGGGGGTCAGCCTGTGTGCAAGCAGCGGAGGCCGGGGGCATCTGCCCCCGGCCTCCTATCCGGACTCAGTTGCGCGCGCCGAGTTCGCTGATCATCACCTGCTCGAAGGAGGCGGGCGTCGGGGCATAGGAGGTCCCGTCGGACACCATCATCGTGCTGGTGATCACCGCGATCGGGGCATCGGGGATGATCTCGGTATAGAGATAGGTCGAGATCGCCTCGAGCGCGGCGCGCCGATCCTCGCCGTCCAGGCCCTGGGCCGCCGTGATCATCTCGTTCGCCCGGTCGTCGCGCAGAGCGCTGAACGGGCCGGTCGCCGAGTACTGCGGATTGAAGGTGAAGATGGCATCACCCGTCACGTTGCCATGCGACTGCTGCATCATGTTGGTGGGCCGGCCGTCCTCGTAGGACGAGCGCAGCACGGTGAGCCAGGCCTGCAGCGCCAGCATCTCGACGCGCACGTTGAGGCCGACGTCGTTGAGCATGGCCGCGACCAGCTCCATCCCCTCGGTCGCGTTCTCGTAGACGCCGAGACGGCCGAAGATGACGATCTCGTTGTCGACGTTCACGCCCGCGGCGCGCGCCTCATCGACCAGCCGCCGCGCCGCGTCGGGATCATAGTCCCACATCGGCACGCTGTCGCTGTAGCCAACGGTGGTGGGCACGAAGACCTGATTGGCCGGAGTGCCGAACCCGTTGAACACCACGTCGATGAAACCCTGCCGGTCGATGGCGAGATTGACGGCCTGGCGCACGCGGATGTCGTTCATCGGCTGCAGCTCGTCCACCAGGTCGAACCGCAGAAGAGCCACCTCCGTCACCTCGAAGTTCAGCACCCGGCCGGCGTCGCGGTCGGCGTCGGTCACGTCCTGCGCCGCGATCGACAACGCGACATCCGCCTCGCCGGTCTGCACCATGGCCGCGCGGATGGCGCTCTCGGAGCGCCACAGATAGCGCGCGGTCGGAACCCCGGGGTTGTCGCCCCAGTAGCCGTCGAACTTCTCGAGATTGATGTCCTCGCCGCGGTTCCAGGAAACGAAGCGGTAGGGACCGGTGCCGATCGGCGCCACGCTCTTCTCGGTCATCGAGCTCTCGGGACCGGAGATGGCGAGGAAGGACAGCCGCAGCGGCAGGATCGCGTCGAGCGCGCCGGTCTTGATCTCGAGCGTGGTCTCGTCGAGCGCCGTCGCCTCGTAGCTGGTGCCCTGGAAGTACTGCTGGTTCACGCCGCAGGCCAGTTCCGGCGTCCATGTGCGGTTGAGCGAGAAAGCGGCGGTCTCGGCATTGAACGGCGTGCCGTCGTGGAAGGTGACGCCCGGACGCAGCTCGAAGCGCCAGGTCGTGTCGTCGACCCGATCCCAGCTCAGCGCGAGGCCGGGATCGAGCGCCTGGGTGGTGGTGTCGCGGAACACCAGCGGCTCGCCGACATTGCCCTGCGTCACGCGGCGCACGGAGGTGCCGCTCTCGCACATCTCCAGCGACTGCGGCTCTTCCGGCAGGACGATGATCACCGAATCAGGCGGTGCCGCGATTGCCGCGGCCGTGCCGAGGGTCAGCGCCGCGACACCAGCGGCAAGGCCGGACACGAGACAGTTCAGGTTCATGCAGATCTCCCTAGGTTTTTCCGGCTTTGCCGGCGGATTTTGGCGACACGGCGTCGGAGCCGGTTCCGCAGGAGGCGCGCCCGGACGCCGAGGCGCCGGAAACGAGCTGGCCGCGACATATCAGCTATTTGCGCAAATAGCAAATGTGTTAGGATAGGGTGACAGCGGGAGGGGCCCGGAGCACGGCGCGGACCCGCAAGCGCGAGCGGTTGGAAACCCAGCGTCGACTAAGGTAAAAGGGCGCTCTTGAACGCAGCGCAGGTCAGAATGGATGATTTCCCGCTTAACGAGCCAACTTACGTGCGGATTAAGCGCGCGATCGTGCGCGACCTTTTCGCGCGCAATCTGTCACCCGGAGCGCATCTGACCATCGACATGCTCACCTCGCGCTACGGTGTCAGCCACATGCCGGTGCGCGAGGCCCTGCGACAGCTCGAAGGCGAGGGCGTACTGGTCTCGTCGGCGCACAAGGGGTTCAGGGTCGCGGCGATCTCGGACCGCTACATCCGCAACGTCTATGATATCCGGATCGGGGTTGAGTCCCTGCTCGCCCGCCGTGCCGTGGAGAACGGGACCGACGCCCAGTTCGCCCGGCTGGAGCAGATCCACGCAGATTTCCTGCGCGACCTGGATGCGCCGGATCGCCTGAAGGCGACGATGACCAACGTGCTGTTCCACACGACGCTCTACGAGACCGCCGACAATCCCGAGGCGATCCAAGCGCTCGAGGGCCGGACGCTCGTCGTCCGCACCTTCGGCTCGACGCTGAGCGGCTATCGCGATCAGGACCGCCCCCTCGTCCGCGCCGAGCACCAGGTGATCATCGACGCCATCATGCGGCGCGACGCCGCGGGCACCGGGCAGGCGGTCTTCGATCACGTGACTGCCGCGCGCGAGCGGCTGGTCACCCGGCTGCTGGAGACGGGCGTCATCGAAAGCCAGGACTGACCACCTGCTCCGGCGAATGCCGGTGCCTGGGGCAAGGCCGCCGCCGGCACACCGGGACGTGCCCAAACCTTTCCTAATGCTTACCCGCCCTGAATCCCGCTATGAATCCAATGGCTTGAAAATTGGGCACGCGTGCCCACCCCCTGCCGGGCACACTTCCTCAGAACGATCCCCGACCTCGCAGGCGAAGCGCAGACCCTAAGGGCTCGCCCGGCAAGCGCCCCATCCCGCGTGGGACGGGGCGGCAGAGGAAGCGCCTATACCCGCGCCATCCATCCAAGCCCGTCCAGCGTCGCGCCGGCGGGGCGGTATTCACAGCCGATGTGACCCGCATAGCCGACCTCGTCGAGCAGGCGGAACACGGCGAAATCGTCCAGCTCGCCAGTGCCGGGCTCATGGCGCAGGGGGACCGATGCGGTCTGAACATGGCCGATCACCGCGAACATCTCGCGGATCGCGCGGGTGACGTTCCCGTGCATCAGCTGGCGGTGATAGATGTCGAACTGCAGCTTCACATTGGGCAGCCCCAGCTCGGCGATCAGATCGACCGCCGCGTCGAAGTCGTTCAGGAAATAGCCCGGCATGTCGAACCGGTTCAGCGGCTCCAGCAGGATGTCGATCCCCTGCTCCGCCGCCGCACCCGCCGCCTCGACGAGGGCCGCGCGGTAACGCTGGCCCGCGGCCGCGTCGCCCGCAGGAGCGATGCCCGCCATCAGATGCAGGCGCGGCACGCCGAGCACGCGCGCATAGTGCAGCCCGCGCGCCAGGCCCTCGGAGAACTCCGCCGCACGCTCGGGGAACACGGCGATGCCGCGCTCCCCCGCCGCCCAGTCACCGGGCGGGAGGTTGAAGAGGACAACCTGCACCCCCGCCGCATCGACGCGGACCTTCACCTCTTCGGCGGGATAGTCATAGGGGAACAGGAACTCCACCGCGCCGAACCCGGCCGCCGCCGCCGCCGCAAAGCGATCGAGAAACGGCAGCTCGGTGAACATCAGCGACAGATTGGCGGCAAAGCGCGGCATGGTGGCCTCCCTCAGGCTGTGGTCTTGACCGGCGGCAGCTCGGTCCCGGTCATGGATGCGAGCATCCGCGCCACCGAGGCGTCGTCATCGCGCCCCATCCCCGCGGCGGCGGTCGCCACGAACATCTGCAGCGCGCCCGAAGCCATGGTCAGCGGAAACTTCTCGCTCAACCCCATCCCGGCGATGATGCCGAGATCCTTGGTGAAGATGTCGACCGCGCTGCGCGGCGAATAGTCGCCCTCGAGGATATGCGGCACGCGGTTCTCGAACATCCAGCTGTTGCCCGCCGCCCCGGTGATCACCTCATAGACCCGGTCGAGATCGAGGCCGAGCCGGGCGGCGAAGGTCATCGCCTCGCAGGCAACGGCGATATGGGCGCCCGCCAGAAGCTGGTTGACGATCTTGTAGGCGGCAGCGATCCCCGCCTCCGCGCCGAGGTCATGGACGGTGGCCGCGATCGCCGACAGGACCGGCCGCGCCGCCTCCAGAGCTTCCGGCCGTCCCGACGCCATGACGGTGATCGTCCCCTCCTCGGCGCGCAGGGAGCCGCCGCTGATCGGCGCGTCGAGATAGTGCAGGCCTGCCTGCTCGGCACGGGCGGCAAGGCGCCGCGCGTCGGCGGGGGCCATGGTGGCGGAAGAGATGACCACCGCCCCCTTGGGCAAAGCGTCCGCAGCCCCGCCCTCGCCGAAGAGAACTGCCTCGGTCTGGGCGGCGTTCACGACCATGACGACCAGCGCGTCAACGCCCGCTGCCGCCTCGGCCACCGAGGCGACCGCGCGCCCGCCCGAGGCCGCGAAGGCCTCACGCCGCGACGCATCCAGATCGCAACCCGCACAGTCAAACCCGGCGCGATGCAGGGACCTCGCGGCCCCCATCCCCATCGAGCCCAGCCCGATGACCCCAACCCTTGTTGCCACCACATCCTCCCGGTCAATGACAGCGCTGTCATTACCGAATACAGCATGTTGAAAGACGGGTTCAAGCGTTTATGATAGCGCTGTCATTCAGCAAGGCGACCAGGTGAACCCCGTCATTACCCTGCGCGATGTGGCCCGCGTGGCCGAGGTGAGCGAGATCACCGTCTCACGCGTGCTGCGTGCATCCGGGGCTATCCGTCCGGCCACGCGGGACCGGGTGATGGATGCCGTGCGCCGAACCGGCTACGTGCCGAACCGCCTGGCCGGCGGGCTTTCGTCGGCGCGCTCCAATCTCGTCGGGGTGGTGCTGCCATCACTGTCGAACAACGTCTTCCCTGAAGTCATGCACGGGATAGGCGCGGCGCTGGCTCGCTCGGGGTTTCAGCCGGTGGTCGGCGTCAGCGACTACGACTGCGCGGCCGAGGAGGAGCTGATCCGCTCCGTTCTGGCATGGAAGCCGGCCGCGCTGATCCTGACCGGGCTGGAGCACAGCCGGGAATCCGTGCGCATGGTCTCGGGCGCGGATCTGCGTGTGGTCGAGATCATGGATACCGACGGCCATCCGATCGACACTGCGGTGGGGTTCTCGCATCGTGCGGCCGGTGCGGCGACGGCGCAGCACCTGATCGCCCGCGGTTACCGGCGCTTCGGCTTCGTCGGGCACGACCTGTCGCGCGACACGCGCGCCGCCGCGCGCCTCGACGGACTGAACGCGGCGCTGGTTCTCGCCGGCTTGCCGCCAGCGACCTGCCACGTGACACCGGGGCCGAGTTCGACCGGGGCGGGGCGCGCGGGCCTTGCCCAGCTCCACGCCGCAACCCCCGGTCTGGACGTTGTCGTCTTCTCCAACGACGACATGGCCGTGGGCGGCGTCTTTCACTGTCTTGCGGCCGGCATCGAGCTTCCGCGCGAGCTGGCGATCTTCGGCTTCAACGGGCTCGAAATCGGCCAGAGCCTGCCGCAGCCGCTGTCCACCCTGCACCCGGACCGCGCGCGGATAGGGCAGCTTGCCGTCGAAGCCATCCTTTCGCCCACGCACGCACTGAGCGGCGGACAGACCATAGATACCGGCTTCGCGATCCTCACCGGCGCGACAGCCTGACCAAGCAAGGAAACCGGACATGCATATCGGAGCCATCGCAGACGACCTGACCGGCGCCACCGACCTCTGCCTGATGCTCGCCCGCGAGGGCATGCGCGTGATCCAGGTGGTGGGCGTGCCCGGCGAAGACGTCGACTTCGGCGACGCCGAAGCGGTCGTCGTGTCGATCAAGTCGCGCACGATTCCGGCCGACGAGGCAGTGGCCATGTCGCTCGCCTCGGCACGGGCACTGCTGGCCGCCGGGGCCGGGCAGATCTTCTTCAAGTACTGCTCGACCTTCGATTCGACCGACAAGGGCAATATCGGCCCGGTGACCGCGGCCCTCATGGAGCTTCTGGACACGCCCCGCACCATCGCCTGCCCGGCATTCCCCGAGAACGGGCGCACGGTCTTTCGCGGGCATCTCTTCGTGGGGGACCAGTTGCTCTCCGACAGCAGCATGAAGGATCATCCGCTGACCCCCATGCGCGACGCCAACCTGGTGCGGGTGCTGGGACGCCAGACCGACGTGCCGGTCTCGCTCATCCCCCGCGAGCGCGTGGCAGGCGAGCCGGCCGGGCTCGAGGCGGCATTCCGGTCGCTCGAGGGGATCGCCATCGTCGACGCCATCACCGACGACGACCTGCGCCGGATCGGCCGCGCGGCACGCGACCTGCGGCTGATCACCGGCGGCTCCGGGGTGGCGCTCGGGCTGCCCGCCAACGTGCTGCCGGCCGATCGCAAGGCCACCATCCCGGCGCTGCCGGTACCCGAGGGAGGCGCCGTCGTGCTGGCGGGCTCCTGCTCGGCTGCAACCCGCAGGCAGGTCTCGGTGGCAATCGCGGCCGGAATGCCGGCGCTGAAGCTCGACGCAATGGAGATCGCCGACGGGCGCATCACGCCCCAGGCCGCTCTGGACTTCGTGCGGGAGCACGCCGGCGGCCTGCCACCACTCGTCTATTCCAGCGCCGATCCCGAGACGCTCGCCCGCGTCCAGGACCGGCTCGGACGGGAGAAGGCCGGCATGCTGGTCGAGGATTTCCTCGCCGATCTCGCCCGCCTTCTGGCCGAGAACGGCGTCAACCGCTTCCTTGTCGCGGGCGGCGAGACCTCGGGCGCCGTGGTCGGGGCCCTCGGCGTGCCGGTGCTCGAAATCGGCCCCGAGATCGACCCCGGCGTGCCCTGGACCCGCTCGCGCGGCAGCGCCACCCCGACGGCGCTGGCGCTGAAATCCGGGAACTTCGGCGCCGACGACTTCTTCCTCAAGGCGTGGACCCTGCTGCCATGAGCGCGATCCTGTCCGAGGCGACCCGCATGCGCGACGAGATCGTCGAAGTCGGCCGCTCGCTCTTCGATCGCAAGCTGACGGCCGGCTCGACCGGCAACATCTCGGTGCGCCTGTCGGACGGCACGATGCTGATGACGCCGACGAACGCCTCGCTCGGCGCGCTCGACCCCGCGCGGCTGTCGCACCTGGATGCCGATTGCAACCATCTCTCCGGCGACAAGCCGACCAAGGAGGCCTTCCTTCATTCCTGCATGTACTGCCAGCGGCCCGGCGCCGGCGCCGTCGTGCACCTGCACTCGACGCATTCGGTGGCCGTGAGCATCCTGGCGGATGTCCCCCCCGAGGACGTCCTGCCGCCACTGACGGCGTATTACATCATGCGGGTGGGGCGGCTGCCCCTGATCCCCTACTTCGCGCCGGGCGACGAGACGCTGGCCCGTGCCGTCGAGGCCGAGGCGGGCCGCCACCATGCCGTTCTTCTGGCCAATCACGGGCCGGTGGTGGCAGGGGCGTCACTGCGCGAGGCGCAATACGCGACCGAGGAGCTGGAGGAGACCGCGAAGCTCTTCCTGATGCTGGACGGTCGCCGGATCAGGCCGCTGACGCCCGAGCAGGCAGACGCCCTGCGCTGAGCGCGGGCCGCACCGGCTCAGCGATCCGCCTCGACCTCCGGCAGGTCGAATATCTGCCCGGGATAGATCAGGTGCGGGTCGCGGATGAGGTGCTGGTTGGCGGTGAAGATCTGGGTGTAGAGCACGCCGGCGCCATAGTGCACCCGCGCCAGCGTCCAGAGGTTCGTGCCCGGCTGCACCGTCACCTGCGTCGCCCGTTCGCCCTCCGGCTGACCCGGGCGGGGCATGGGTGCACGCGGCACATCGCGCTGGAACGGGGTCTCGACCCGGCTCGCCACCTGGCCCTCGCCGTCCATCTGGTCGATCCGCAGCCGGTAGAGGCCGGCATCCACACCGCCGAGCCCCAGCGTCCAGCGCCCGTCACCGCCGACCTGGCCCTCTTCGGCAAAGCCGTCGTCGACATAGGCGCGCAACAGCGCGCCGGCCGCGCCGAGCCCGGCGAGCACCACGTCGCCGTCGGCGGCGTATGAGATGCTGGCGAGGCTGACCTGGCGCGTCGACACCGCCGCCGGCCCGCCGACGACCTCCACGCCATCGGAACGCAGGATCGCGGTAGCAGCCACGCGCGGGCGCGGGCCGAGCTCGCCGGATTCGCCCGGCGCTGTCTGCGCCGCCTCCGCCGCAAGCGTCTGGGCGGCGGGCGTCTCGGCGGCGGGCGCCTCCACCTCCGCCTCCAGCCGGGCTGATGCCTCGGCAACCGGCGCCGGCTCGGCCGCGAGGACGGTCGGCGCGACGGCGGCAAGCTCCTGCCGGTCGGGGGCTTCGGCCGCTTGCGGCGTCGTCTCTGCCGGGACCAGGGCCACCGTCTCGGCGACACCGGCTTCGAGCTCAGGCTCCGCCGCGGTCGCATCGGCGGTTGCAGTGGCCTCGGGCGCCGGTGCCGGGGTCTCCGGCAGCAGGACGACCACCTCCTCGGACACGATCTCCGCGCCGCCCGCCTCGACGGCACCAAGCGTCAGCGCCTGCGGCACCGCCGCCGGCTCGGCGCGGAAGATGGCGACGAAATTGCCCTGCCCGTCCGCCTCGACCTCCGCCAGCGGAGTGGCGTCGGCATATATGGTCACCGTGGCACCGGGCGCCGCATGGCCGGCCACGACCGCGCCGCCGTCCGGAGCGACCCGGACGATGTCGAAGCCCGGCGCATCGGTCAGCACCTGCGGCGCGGCGCCACCCTCGGGCTCAGCGTCGGCCGCGGCCAAGGCCTGGGGGTCGTCTACCGCGGCGGACGCGGGTTCCGGCGCGGGTGCAGCGATAGAGGCGGCGCTCCGGGGGGCTTCATCCGTCACGGGGACCGGCCCCTGCCGCGTCGCGAGAACGAGCGCCGGGGCAAGGATCAGGACAGCGCCACCGAACACCAGCCATCGACGGACCGCCGGACGGGCTCCGGGCGTCCTGTCGGGGCGTTCGTCGCTCATCTTGTCTGTCCTCAGTTCTCCGCTACCATATCATGCGGTGACGGAGGCTCGTCCATCGGCCGCCGATCTGTTAGCACCAGAGTGTCACATATTCGCCGCACCGCAACCGAAATGTAGCCCGGAGCCCGCCCATGCCCGCCTCGTACAAGCGATCCGTCTGCGTCTTCTGCGGCGCCCGCCCGGGGGCGAATCCCGCCTATCAGGACGCGGCCCGCGACGTCGGCCGCGCGCTCGCCTCCGCCCGCATGCGCCTCGTCTACGGGGCGGGCGACGTCGGGTTGATGGGGCTGGTCGCCTCGGCGGCGACCGGGGCGGGCGGGGCCACGCTCGGGGTCGTGCCCCAGCACCTCGTGGAACGCGAGGCCCGCGGCCGCGACCGCTCGTCCATGATCGTCACCGAGACCATGCACGAGCGCAAGAAGGTGATGTTCATGAACGCCGACGCCATCGTGGCGCTGCCCGGCGGCGCGGGGACGCTGGACGAGCTCTTCGAGGTCATCACCTGGCGGCAGCTCGGCCTGCATGCCAAGCCGGTGCTCCTGCTCGACACCGCCGGCTACTGGACACCGTTCGCGGCGCTGATGGACCATGTCGTGGCGCAGGGCTTCGCCGGGCCCGACACCCTCGGCTTCTACCAGATCGTGCCCGGCGTGCCCCAGCTAATGGCCGCCCTCGAGGCCAACCTCGGCTGAGCGCGCCAGATCCGCCTCCGCACCTGCCGGGGGCGCGACCGCACGGCGATAGAGATGCCAGGTCGCATGACCCAGCACCGGGATCACCACCACGAGCCCGAGGAACACCGGGATCGAGCCGATCACCAGCGCCGCCGCCACGATCAGCCCCCAGACCGCGACGGGCCCCGGGTTGGCCGCCGTCACCCGGATCGAGGTGACCACCGCCGCGGGCAGGCCGATGGGACGGTCGAGCAGCAGCGGGAAGGACACGATGCTGATGGCCAGCACCGTCGCCGCCAGCAGGAACCCGACGGCGCCGCCGATCAGGATCATCGCCCAGCCACGCCCGGTGGTCAGGGTCTCGCGCAGGAACTCGGACATGCTCGTGGGCATCTGCGGCCCGAGCGTCGCCGCCCAGATCCCGTGCGCCGCAACCACCCAGACGAAGAAGATCGCCATCAGCAGCAGCCCCAGAACGAAGATCGCCGCGAAGGACGGCGAGCGCACCACCGAGAAGGCGGTCCCCCAGCGGGTCGGCTCGCCGCGCTCACGCCGGCGGCTGATCTCGTAGAGCCCGGTCGCCGCCACCGGCCCGACCAGCGCGAAACCCGCCATCACCGGGAAGATCAGCGGCAGAAGGTTGTGATGGCTGGCCATGTAGATCAGCACCGCACCCACGATCGGATAGAGGACGCAGAGAAAGACCGCATCCGACCGCGCGGCGGCGAAATCGTCGATCCCCTGCGAGAGAGCCCCCCGCAGATCGCCGAGCGTCAGGCGGCGCACCTGCGGCAGCGCGGCGGGATCGGCGTCGCCGACACCGAGCCGGCTGCGGGCGGCGCCCATGTAGCTGCCCGTGGCGCGCGCGGCGTCGACACTCCAGGACAGCGGATTTCCAATGGTCTCGGTCATCATGCCCTCCGGTTGGCGGGGCATGGAGCCCCGGTTAGAGGCAGACCCATCCTAGCAGATTCTGGGCGTCATGCGATCACTTCGCCTTGTGGCGGCCAATCGGCGCTCGTCGTGGCTTGACCTCGGGCGGGGGGCGGTCAAGCTCGGGCTCCCCCATGAACGAGGCCGCGCGAGAGATGACCCGACCGATCGAGCTGCATTACTGGCCGACCCCCAACGGCTGGAAGATCACCATCGCCCTCTACGAGATGGATCTGCCCTTCGACCTCCACCTGGTGGACATCGGCGCCGGCGACCAGTTCAAGCCCGAATTCCTCGCCATCGCGCCCAACAACCGGATGCCGGCGATCATCGATCCCGACGGGCCGGAGGGCGCGCCGATCTCGATCTTCGAATCGGGGGCGATCCTCCAGTACCTCGGGCGCAAGACCGGCCGCTTCTATGGCCGTTCCGAACGCGAGCGGATCGAGATCGAGCAATGGCTGTACTGGCAGGTCGGCGGCGTCGGGCCCATGGCCGGCCAGGCGCATCACTTCCTGCGCTACGCCCCCAGCCTCGAGCCGCCGCAGGACCTGCCCTATGCCAAGGACCGCTACCGCAATGAGGTCGCCCGCCTCTACGGCGTGCTCGACCGGCGGCTGGCGGACCGCGACTTCATCGCCGGCGACTATTCGATCGCGGACATGGCGATCTGGCCCTGGGCGCAGGGCTGGGAGGGCCAGGAGCAGGACATCTCGCGCCTTCCGAACATGCAGGCCTGGCTCGACCGGATGTGGGCACGGCCGGCGGTGCAGGCCGGGCGCGCCGTGGCGGCCGAGAAGCGGGGCGATCTGACCCAGGACCGCGCGGCGCAGAAACTGCTGTTCGGCCGCCGCGACTGAGCCGCGGCGTTAACCGCGCCCGCCCCTCCCGTTGACAGCCGCCGGGCGGCAGGGACAGAAGGAGCCGTCCACCCGAAAGGCCGCCATGTCGACCGCCCCCGCCGCCGCCCCGCATGAGTCCTATGTGCTGGTCTCGCCCTGCAAGGACGAGGCCGCGCATATCGAGCGCACGCTCGCCTCGGTCGCGGCGCAGACGGTCCAGCCGGCGCAATGGGTGATCGTCGACGACGGCTCGGCCGACGACAGCATGGCGATCGTGGAGCGCTGGCGCGAGCGCATGCCCTTCATCAAGGTCGTGACCCGCGCTCCCGGCGACCGCCAGGTCGGCGGCGGGGTGATCCGCGCCTTCAACGAGGGCCTCGCCGCGGTCGACGTGCCGCACCGCTTCATCGCCAAGTTCGACGTCGATCTGGAGCTGCCGCCGCGCTACTTCGAGATCATGATCGCCAGGATGGACGCCGATCCGCTGCTAGGCACCTGCAGCGGCAAGGCGTACTACGCCGATCCCGACAGCGGCGAATGGGTCAGCGAGCTTTGCGGCGACGAGGCCTCGGTAGGGATGATCAAGTTCTACCGGCGCGAATGCTTCGATGCGATCGGCGGCTTCGAGATGGACGTCGGCTGGGACGGCTACGACTGCCACAAGGCCCGCTGGATGGGCTGGCGGGCGCAAAGCTGGGATGATCCCGAGATCCGCTTCCTGCACCTGCGCCCGATGGGATCGAGCCAGAAGAGCATCTACCAGGGCCGGATCCGCCATGGCCGCGGCCAGTACCTGCTGGGCGCGCATCCCGTGTTCTTCATGGCAAGCTCGGTCTATCGCAGCCTGAAACAGCGGCCGCGCCTGACCGGCACCGCCTATGCGCTCTGGGGCTATGCCGGCGCGGCGCTGAAGGGCGAGAAGCATTTCGGCGATGCGGGCATCACCCGCTTCATCCGCCGCTACCAGATGCGCGCCCTGCGCAAGGGCAAGCGCGAGGCGGCGGAATGGGCCTTCCAGCAGCGCCGGGCCGAGCTGGGCACGGGCGGAACTCCGGGCTGAACGCTGCGCTCCGGGCGGCGCTTCGGCGTTAACGAAGCTTTCCTAATGCTTACCTGTCTCGAATAGACAAATGAATTCAGCATGTTGAAAATTGCGCACATGTGCGCACCCGTGCGCGCGCGCACCGGAACGGGATTTCAGGCCCCCCCATCCGCAGGCGGCGGATAGCCCTTCAGCCAGTCGTGGCGGGCGCGCCAGACATTGCCCCAGTGGGTCGCGGCCTCGGCGAATTTCGGGCGCCGCGCCACACGGGCCAGCACCCCCCCGCTGACCATGCGCGACCAGGGCCAGGCGGCCAGCAGCGTCAGCGCCATGGGCCGCTGCCAGGCCGGCAGGTGGCTGCGGATCGTCGTGGCCTTGGCCCGCAGCACCATCACGTCCTTGTCGGCCCGCCGCTTCGAGGACTGGCCGACATAGTGGATGATGGTCGCATCCGGCGTCATCCGCGCCCGCGCGAGGCCCTGCCTGCGGGCGCGTCGGCACAGGTCCGCCTCCTCGCCGTACATGACGAAGGTCAGGTCGAACCCGCCCAGCCGCTCCCAGAGTGCGCGGGTGATCAGGAAGAAGCAGCCCGAGACAAAGCCCACCTCACGCTCGGTCGACCGGTCCCAGTTCCCGTAATCCTCGGGATTGAAGAGCTCGCTGCCCTTGAAGGCCACGGCCAGCCCCGTCGCCCGGCAGAACAGGCTCCACAGCGTCAGCTCGCCGAAGGCATTGGTCGGGTTGAGGCTCAGATCACCATAAAGCGTGCGCCCGCCCCAGATCCCCGCCTCGGGCCGCCGCTCGGCGAAGGCCACCAGCCGGTCGATCGCCTGGTCGAGCACCACGGTGTCGGGGTTCAGGAGCAGGATGTAGTGACCCCGCGCGTCGCGCGCCGCGACGTTGTTGCCCCGGGCAAAGCCGAGGTTCTCGGTGCTGGCGATCAGCCGGTAGTCGGGGAACTCCGCCGCGATCGCCTCCGCCGAGCCATCGCTGGAGGCATTGTCGAGGACGATCACCTCGTGCGGCACCTGCGTCTGCTCGCGCAGGCTGCGCAGGCAGGCGAGCGTGAGCTCGCGCGTGTTGTAGCTGATGACCAGCACGGACACCCGCGGCTCCACGGCCGGCAATGCCAGGCCCTCGCCGCCCGTCACTTGCACCTCATCGGTCACTGGCCCGCGCGTCCCGCCTACTGCGGCAGGAAGCGGTCGAGCCGGTCGGTGGCGGCGACCAGGAAGCGCTGCAGCCGGTCGTCGGCAGCGTCCTCGCCGTCCGGTCCGATCGGCGTGATCACCCGCACCAGCCCGCCGTCGCTGCGGCCCATCGTGAGGCTGTCGGACAGGGTGTAGAACTTGGCGCTGAAGTCGTTGGTCAGCTGCCGGCCACGGCCCTCGAACCAGTAGTAGACCAGCTGGCGCTCCAATCCCTTCTGGATGATCGCGCGGTTCAGGCTGATCATCCCGATACGGCTGTCGGGCAGCAGCAGCTCGACCGGCTTGATCTGCGCCACTTCCCAGCCGGCGCCGGGCAGGCAGACCTCGGGGGAATGGATCGAGTTCCCCTCGGTCTGGCTGTGGTAGTACGACATGAAGAGATCGACCCCGGCGGATTCGCCCGGATGGCGATAATAGGCCGCGAGGTAGTCGTCGGCGCCGAGCACGCTCTCGATGCCGGGCTCGAGCGTGGTCGAGACCCCGGACCAGCCGGAAAGCTCGCGCGGGAACAGCGTGAAGGGATCGCGGTCGACCTCGATCGCGGCCCGCGCCGGGGTCAGCACCCAGGCCACGGACAGGGTGGCGGTCAGCAGCGCCGCCGTGATCAGTGCCCGGGACGGCTCGGTCTGGAACACGCGGGCCAGCTGGGCGCCGAGCCCGTTGAAGTCCATGTCGATCGCATCGCCGAGCGGCCGGCGGTCGCCCGAGAGGCGCCGCATCAGAACCGCCATGCCGAACAGGATCGCGATGCAGGACAGGAAGATGATCCAGCCCTCGAAGAAATGCAGGAAGCCCTCGGCCTGGCCGATGCCGTAGCGGTCGACCAGCACGCCGATCATGCCGATGCGGAACGAGTTCATCAGCACCGCGATCGGCACCGCCGAGAACAGCAGCACCAGCTTGTGCCACACCGGCCCGCGGTAGAGCACCGCGAAGACATAGGAGAAGCTCATGATCGGGAAGAGATAGCGCAGTCCCGAACAGGCCTCGGCGACGAGGAGCTTGTAGACGCCAAGGTCAATCACGTTCCCGTCGAGATAGACGGGCACGCCCGCCAGCCGCACGAACCAGACGCCGATCTCGGAGGAGACCAGCTGCAGCGAGGTGTTGATCTTCCAGTAGATGAAGTTCGGCAGCGGCAGCATGAACACCAGATGCAGCACCGACGGCCAGAAGATGATCCCGCGCCGCCAGCCGAAGCCGGTCAGCACCAGCCCCCCGACCCAGACGATCAGGGCGTAGAAGACCAGATCGTCGATCTGGACCAGATTGCCGATCACCGCGAGCATCAGGCCGAGGCCGAGCACGATCACACCCGGCCAGCGGTCTGTGATCGGTGCGGTGTTCGGCGGCACCGCCTTCAGCTCGCGCAGGAACATGTAGAAGGACAGGATCGGGATGACCGGTCCGTGGCTGAACTCCGGCCGCGACCACTCGCGGGCGAGGCCGGACAGGCCGAACCAGAACAACGGCAGCGTCGAGGCAACGGCAATCGCAAGCCATGCCATACCAGCCGGGCTGATCTCCACCCCGAGGCCGGGCACTCCGCCGCGCTGCGTCGTCACCGCCATCGCCGTCTCCCCACCCCTGCCATCACTCGGTACACGAACCCGCCCCTTTCGGGCCGCCGAAATCTAAGCGATCGGCGGCCCGAAAGCGAGGGCCACGAGTACTCAGGGTAACCGGCGCGCTACCGCCGTCAGAAGCGGGTCTCGAAGGTACGGCCGATCTCGACGAAGATCGCATGGCTGCGGGCCGTGTAGTCCTCATCGCGGTATCGGAACTGGTAACCGATGTCCGCGCTCAGCACCTGGCTGAAGTCATAGGTGTAGGTCGCGGTGGCATCCAGCCGGTGGGTGTCGGGGTCGCCCGGATCGTCCTGGTTCTCCTGCAGAGCCATCTGGACACCGAAGCCGACGCGGCTGATCGACGTCAGGTCGCGCACGAGATTGACGTTGCCGCCGGTGACCCGGACCTCGTCGCCGTTGCTGTCGCCGGTGTAGTTCTGGAAGATGCGCCCGTTGATGCGCCCGCGCGGCAGCGGATAGACGGCACGCAGGTCGCCGCTGACACGCGTCTCAGGCGCCGCGGCCGTGACGCGCAGGTTTCCGGTAACGGTGAAGTCCTCGAAGTCGTAAGCGACGCGCGCCCGGAAGGTCGGACCCTGTTCGTCCTGGGTGCGCACCCGCTCGCCGTTGATCGTCTCGTCGCGGCGGCGATCGGCATAGCCGAGACCCGCCCCGACGCTCAGATACTCGGTGACCTCGTAGTCCAGGCCAGCGTCCAGCTCGGCGACGGAGATCTCGGTGTCCTCGTCATCCTCGGCCTCGTAGCGGTAGTAGCTGCCGGTGATCGCGCTCGACATGACCGGCGTCAGCGCCAGGACCCAGGACGCCTCGCCGGTCACCGTCGTGCGCGGGACGCGGTTGACGGAATCGTCGCTGTAGTCGAAGCGGGTCGCGTCGAGCTGGAAGTAGTAGGAACTCGGCGCATCCGTGGCCAGCGCCAGCGAGGCCGCGCCGTCATAGCGCCGCTCGGTCGTGTCGCCCGAAATGCGGTTGATGCTGCCGGGAACGCCGTCATCGGAGAAGTCGAACTCCAGCTGGTCGAAATCGACCCGGCGCTGGCGATAGCGCACGAAGGCATCAAAGGCGGCATCGGCCCATTCCTGGCCGAATCCGACGCGCGCCGTGCTGGGCGAGGCGACCTCCAGATCGAACTCGTCCGAATCGTCGTTCTGGGCTTCCCAAAGGGCGCGCAGGCCGGTGTCGAACCCGAGCGAGAAGTTCTGCGTCGGGGTCACGTTGTCATAGCCGACGGCCAGCCGCGTGTCGCCGAAGTAGCTGGTACCGGGCGAATCCGAATCGAGGCGGTAGTTGGAATTCGCCTCGAGGCGCTGCGAGATCGTGGCCGAGAGCACAGGGCCGGTGAGGTCCTGCGCGAACCCGGCCGGCGTGGCGCCGGCCGCCACGATCAATCCGGCGGCGAGCCCGGCATTGCGGGCGGCAAACTTGCGGCGGGCGCGAAGGAGGGGGCGCATGTGGCGTCCCCTCACTCGAACAGGCGGCGCTCGGGGACCAGGAGCACGTCACCTTCGCGCAACGTGATCATCGACTCGATGGCGCCACCGCGCTCGACGGCCCGGTAGTTGAAGATGAACAGCCGCTCCTGGCCGGTCTGCGGATCGGTACGGCGCAGCTGGATGCGCTTGGTCGCCGCGAAGCGATCGAGGCCACCGGCCAGCGCCACCGCCTGCAGCAGGGTCGTGCCCGGCTCGACCTCGCGCAGCCCCGGGCTGCCGACGCGGCCGAGAACGTAGATCGGGAACGTGTCGACTTCCTCGTCGATGACGTTGGTGACCGAAACGAACACATTCGGACGGACAGCGAAGTTCGACGCGAGCCGGTCGGTGATGGAACGCTCCACCGCCTCGACCGTCTGGCCCGCAGCACTTACCGAGCCCGCGAGCGGAACGGAGACGCGCCCGTCGGGCAGAACCAGCACCTGCCGGTTCAGGCTTTCATCCTCAAGCACGGTCACGGTCAGGGTGTCGCCCCGCTGAATCCGATAGCCGGCGCTCTGCGCAAAGGCCTGGGGGATCGCCACGACCGTCGCGAGCAGCGCGATCAGAAATAGTCTCATCAATCCGCCTCGTTCACGGTTTCTTGGGTTGCTCCGCCCTTATAGGCGCGCCGCTTGGCGTCCGGAAACCCTAAATACGCGGAAGGGTGTACGCGGCCTGAAACGGACGCCGAGCGTAGTTATCCTGCAACAGATCGGCGAAGCGGAGAGCGCTCGCGCCACGCGAACTGTGCAAGAACAGCACACGCATGTGGGGAAATGTCGTCTTTGCGGAAAACCTTAACCATCCTGCCTCGTTCTTGGGGCATAGTTGCTGCGACTGTGCCAGTGTAAACTTCAGTCGGCGGATGTCTTCGTCGCTGCGTCGTCCGATTTGGATAGCGAGTATTACGTCGTGTTGCAACGTGTCCTCTATGTCAGCCAGGCCGCGCCGGGCGTCGATCTGCCGGAAGTCTACGATATCATTCGGGCCTCCCACACGGGAAATGCCGAGCGCGGCCTGTCCGGGCTGCTGCTGTTCCTCGACGGCTGGTTCGCGCAGATCCTCGAGGGGCCGGCAGGTCCGCTCGAGGACACCCTCACCCGCATCGCGGCCGACCGACGGCACGGCGACCTTGGCCTTCGTGTCCGCGGCCGAGCCTTCGGGCGACTCTTTCCCGGCCAGGCGATGGCGCTGCGCTACCGCGCCTGCCTCGGCGACGAGCTTCTGGCCGAATTCGGCTACCGCCCGGGCTTCCCGGTCGCTGACTTTCCCGCCGATACGCTGATCGAGATGATGACCCGCGCCTGCCGGACAAACCGGGCAAAACGCGCCGTAATCCGCTGACGGACGACGGTTTGCCCGCGTTCTCTGGACAAGATGCACCGCTGATTCTACCCCTTGCCGGGAGTGGCAGGGGCGCGTGCAGATGCCTGAATTTGGCGATCGGAACGATCGGCGCCGAAAGGTCATGGCGGTATGCTCGGGCGGCGGCCATTGGGTCGAGATGCGCCGGCTGCTGCCAGCCTTCGACGGCTTCGACATGACCTATGTCTGCACATATCCCGAGCCGGATGCCGCTCTTGCCGGCGAGCGGTACTATTATGTGCGCAACTTCACGCGCCGGAATGCGCCGGTGGCGCTGCTGGTGGTGGCCCAGATGGTGCGCATCCTGCGCCGCGAACGCCCCGACGTGGTGATCACCACCGGCGCCGCCCCGGGCCTGATCGCCCTGGCGGCCGCCAAGCTGATGCTGCGCAGCCGGACGATCTGGATCGACTCGCTCGCCGCGGCCGAGACCATGTCGCTGTCGGGCAAGCTGGCACGGCCGTTCGCCGATGCGTGGCTGACCCAATGGGAGTCGCTGGCGCGGCCCGGCGGCCCCAAGCACTGGGGGTCGGTGCTGTGATCTTCGTCACCGTCGGCTCGATGTTTCCCTTTGACCGCCTGGTCCGGGCAATGGACAACTGGGCGCAGGCCACACCCGGACGCGAAGTCGTCGCCCAGATCGGTGATGGCGCCTTCACGCCCGAGCACATGCGGTGGGTGCGCCGGCTCGAGCCCACAGCCTTTGAGGACGCGGTGAACCGCGCCGATCTCGTGGTCGCCCACGCCGGCATCGGATCGATGCTGACGGCCCGCACCGCCGGCACGCCAATCGTGCTGCTTCCCCGGCGGCGCCAGCTCGGCGAGCACAACTCCGACCATCAGGTCGAGACCGTCATGTCGCTGCGCGGGCGCAAAGGGATCTTCATCGCCGATTCCGAGACGGATCTGGCGCAAGCGATGCAGGCGGCGCTGACGGACGGCCCGCCCGCCGCGCTGACCGGCTCCAGCGCCGATCCGGCCTTCATCGCCCGCATCCGCGGCTTCATCGAGGCCGCGCCGCTGCCGGAGCGGGCTCCATGAAGCGGCCCAAGCCTGGAAAGGTGGTGGCCGTCGCATCGGGGGGCGGACACTGGATTCAGCTGTGCCGGCTGATCCCCGCCTTCGAAGGCAGCGAGGTCGTATTCGCCAGCGTTGATCCGGCGCCGCCGGCGGACATGCAGGACGTCGTCTACTACGGCATCCCGGACGCGACGCGGCGCGACCGCCTCGCCTTCGGCCCGCTTGTCTTCCGCGTCGCCCGGATCCTGCTGAAGGAGCGTCCCGATGTGGTGGTCACGACCGGGGCCGCGCCCGGACTGATCACACTGGTGCTCGCCAAGCTCCTGCTCCGCAGCCGCACGGTCTGGATCGACTCGATCGCCAATGTCGACGAGATGTCCACCGCCGGGCGGCTCGCGAGGCATTTCTCCGATGCCTGGCTGACCCAGTGGGAGCACCTCAGCACGCCGGAAGGGCCGCAGTACTGGGGGGCGGTGCTGTGATCTTCGTGACCGTCGGATCGATGTTCCCGTTCGACCGGCTGATCCTCGCCGCCGATGCCTGGGCGAGCGCCAATCCCGAGGTCGAGGTCCTGGCCCAGATCGGCGCCGGCACGCCGCCCCGGCACATGACATGGCTGCGCCGGATGGATCAGGACACCTTCGTGGAAACGGTGCGCGGGGCCGAGGTCGTGGTGGCGCATGCCGGCATGGGCACCGTGATCACCACGGGCCGCTTCGGCAAGCCGCTGGTGCTCCTCCCGCGCGAGGTCGGCCTCGGCGAGCACAACACCAGCCATCAGGTGGCGACGGCGAAATGGCTGCGCTCGCGTCCGGGCGTCCATGTCGCCGCCGGTATCGAGGATCTGCCCAACTGCATCGCGGCGGCGCGCGCCGATGCCCCCGTCCTGACCACGTCGATCGAGACGCAGGCCCCGCCCGCGCTGATCGGGCGGCTGCGGGACTGGCTGCACAACGGGTGAACCGGCCTCCGGCGGCCCTGCCGTGGCTCAGCCTTCCTGGCCGGCCCCGGCCTGAGGCGCCGCGGCCGGCATCTCGGCGATCTCGCCCAGCCGCTGGCGCGCCACCGCCAGCTGCGGCAGCGTCGCCTCGGGCCCGCCGAGCTCGATCGCCCGCTCGAAGCTGATCCGCGCGGCCGCCGGATCACCTCCGGCAAGCTGCGCCTCGCCGAGGTGGAAGTGCACCAGCGCATGGCCGGGCAGTGCCCGGGCGGCAGGCTCGAGATAGCTCAGCGCCTGCTCATTATCGCCGCGCAGATGCAGGATCCAGCCGTAGGTGTCCTGGAAATACGGCACATCCGTGCCGCGCAGCCGCCGGGCGATGGCGAAGGCGCGCTCCAGCGCCGCGGCATCCGACCCGCTGCGGGTGGTCAGAAGGCTGGCGAGATTGTTGGCGATCAGGATCGACGAGCTGTCGCGCGCATAGAGCGTCTCGTAGACGGCGATCGCGCCGTCTACGTCGCCCCGGCCCTCGAGCAGCCCGGCCTTGAGGAACAGGAGCTGGCCGTCCTCGCCGGTCGCGGCGATGCCGGCATCGAGCGCCGCCAGCGCCTCGTCCTGGCGCCCGGTTCCCGCCAGCAGCGTCACCAGCGCCTGGTGCGGCTGCGGCAGGTCGGGGTCGCTGGCGATGACCTCGCGGTAGAGCGCCTCGCCGGTGGCCAGGTCGCCCTCCAGCACCTCCAGCCCGGCCATCATCTGCCGGCCGGCCAGGCTGTCCGGATCCTCGGCGAGCATCGCCTCCACATAGGTGCGGGCGGCGCCGAGATCGCCCGCCTCCACATGCGCCTGCATCAGCAGCGCCATCGCGCGCAGGTCCTCGCCGCCGGACGCCATCCCTTCGAGCATGGCCAGCGTCTCTCCGCGGCGGTCCTCGCCGCGCAGGCTCGCGACCTCCAGCTCGGCGGCGATGCCGTCGGCGGCGGGGTCGCCCTGCTGGCGCAGGATGCCGGCGACCTGGCGCGCGCGCACCCAGTCGCCGCGGGCAAGGTGGATCTGGCCCAGCATCTGCAGGAGATCGGGGTCGTTCGGGGTGCGGCGCAGCGCCTCGATGATCACGCCCTCGGCCGGCCCGGCGCGGTCGTCCTGCATCAGGAAGCGCGCGTAGCGCACCGCCTCGGGGGCGGCATAGTTGGAGACCTCGGCGGCCATGGCAAAGCGCTCGCCCGCCAGCTCGCGGCTGCCCTCGCGGTCGTGGGCGAAGGCCATGATGGTCATGATCTCGGGGTCGCGCGGCGCCTGGCCGAGAGCGGTGCGCATGTCCTGCACCGCACGGTCCGGCTGATCCTCGGCGATGAAGGCGCGCGCGCGCAGCTTCAGCGCGCCGACATGGGTGGGATCGCCCTCCAGCACCGCCGCGATCATCGCGTCCCGTCCGGCCACGTCGCCGACCGCATCGAGCATGCCGGCCAGCGCCACCTGGACCTCGCGGGTGTCGTCGCTGGCGGGCGCATCCACCAGCAGCGCACGCATGGCGGCGATCGCCTCGTCCGTGCGGCCCTCCGAGAAGTCGAGGCCCGCCAGGGCGCGGCGATAGGGGGTTGCATCGGGCTGGGCTGCGATCAGCCGCTCGACCTCTGCCCGCGCGGCGGCGGGGCCCTGCAGCTCGTAGAGGAACTGCACCACCGTCAGCTGCCCCTGGGGATCCTCGGGGTGAAGCTCGGCCGAGGCGCGCAGAACCGCCAGCGCCGCATCCTGGTCTCCCTCGCGCAGATGCCACTGGACCAGGCCCTGGCGCATGCCGGTGTTGTCCGGGAACAGCTCGACCATGCGGCCGAGCTCGGCGCCGATCTCGGCCTGGTCGCCGAGGCGCTCCAGCGCCGCCAGACGGGTGAGGCGCAGGCCCTCGTCCGCGGGGGCGGAGGCCAGCGCCGTATCGGCGAGGGCAAGTGCGCCGGCGGCGTCATTCTGCTGCAGCCGGTCGGCGATCAGCACCATCTGGGCCGCCACGTTGCCGGGAAGCTCGGCCACGACCGCGCGGGCCATCTCGACGGCGTCGTCACGGCCGCTGCCGCCCATGGAGTAATCGAGCGTTGCCTTGAGGGCGCGGATCTCGGGATCCTCCGGCGCCAGGGCATAGGCGAGTTCCGCGCTCGTCCGCGCCGTGGACAGGTCGCGCAGCTGGAGCGCCAGTTCGGTCAGCTCCCGGGCGCCCGCGACGTCGCTGGAATCCTGCTCGACCAGCCGCTGGTACTGGTTGAGCGCGGCCGGCAGCTCGCCGCGGTCACGCAGCAGCCGCGCATAGGCCCGGCGCGCCTCCGTATGGGCGTTCACCTGGCGGAAGACATTGCGGAACTCGATCATCGCACGGTCGTCATCGCCCTGGGCGAGCAGCTCGACCGCCCGCTGGTAATGGGCCTCCGCGCGGTCCTCGGCGGAATCGCAGGCCGCAAGCGCCAGGGCAGAGACGAGGACCAGGGCCGGGCCCAGACGGAAGCCGGTGACGCAGCGGGCCGGCCGGCGGGTGAGTGCACGCATTCCACTGAACTCCAGATCGCCGGGGGTCCCGGTCATCGCACCCGAACGACCGCACCGCGCACAGGCACGGGCGGTCGTCAGCATTGGAGTCAGGATAGTCGCAACACGACCGTTACGAAAGCGTTGCCACCGCGATTGGTAACCGTCGGCGGCGGGCGCCGGCCGGGGCCGGCGGCCGGTTCAGTAGCCGGTGCCGCGCAGCACCGAGCGCACCGTCATCAGGATGACAATCACGTCGGTCGGAAACGAAACCCGCTCGGCATAACGGGCGTCGTGGTTCGAGCGGCTCGCGAAAGAGGTCATGTTGCGGTCGCTGATCTGCCAGAATCCGGTCAGGCCCGGACGCACGCGGTGGTAGACCGGCCCGGGATAGAGCCCGCGCTGCTGCGGCATCATCGGCCGCGGCCCCACGATGCTCATGTCGCCCTTCAGCACGTTCCACAGCTGCGGAAGCTCGTCGAGCGACGTCTTGCGCATGAACCCGCCGATCGCGGTGATCCGCGGATCGTTCTTCAGCTTCTGCGTGTCGTCCCATTCGAGCCGGGCGGCAGGGTTCTCCGCCAGATAGTCCGCCAGTCGCCTGTCGGCATCGGGGACCATCGAGCGCAGCTTCCAGAACCGGAAGCTGCGGCCATCCAGGCCGACGCGATCCTGCACGTAGAACGCCGGCGCTCCGTCGCGCGACGCCAGTGCCGCCAGGACCAGCACGACCGGCAGCACGAAAGGCGCTGCGAGTATGACGATCAGAATATCGAGCATCCGCTTCAGATAGCGCCGGTAGACGCCACGCGGTTGACCCTGGACACTGCCTGCTGCCGCTTCGGTTGAATTCTGTTCAGAATTTAAATTGGAATACCGTACTTCGGAATAATGCACCATAATCACTCACCGCTTCCCAGACATACACACGATCTGACCACCCCGACGACCCTCCATTGGACCGCCCCCACGCGGGGCTGACGACCCGGATGCCACACGCCAGAGCTGGAACGATCGCCTCCCCAAAAGGCATTCACCGCTTTCGCGGTCGCTTTTCCCCTGCGCTCATTAACGCACTTTTAACCTCAAAACACAACAAAATTTGCGAGGTCCTGTAAGGGGATGGTTAACCCTGCCGGGTCGCAATCACAGGTTGTGCAATGCAATCAGGAGCGGTTCCAGCGCTGCCCCAGGGCCGCCGGATCCCGACCCGCAGCCAGCTCCAGCATCCGGCGCGCGCGATGCAGACGGATCCGGACGAGCCCGACCATGGCCAGGCCGCGTGCCCGAAACCCGTGCAGTCGGTCGGATGTGGCAATCTTTGTGACATCCGCGGCGGGTGAGACCGCAAGGGCAAGCGCCCGCGCACACCAGCGGATCCTGGCTCCGGCCCCCGGGCCGAGGGCAGCGTGATCGTGCGCAATGTGACGGTCCCACTTGCGCACCAGCGCCGCGAAACTGTCCCGCGCCGGCGTCGCCACCAGCATCTCCGGCAGATAGGCGAGCCGGTGCCCGCGCGCCACCGCCCGCTGCCCCCAGGCACGGTCCTCAGCCACCGCTATGCCGGGAAACGGCCCGACGTCGTCGAAGACGTCACGCCGCACCGCCATGTTGCAGCTCGCCGTATAGTTGTCGCGCCGGATGTAGAGCCGCATGCGGTAACCGAAGACGCTCTCGTACGCCTCGATCACCGTGGGGCGGCCGGGCTGCTCCAAGGCGATTCGCACATCCCCGCCGACGATCCCGGCCACGTCCGGCGCGTCGAAATGCCCGGCGATGGCCGCGATCCATCCCGGCGCCGCCGTACAGTCCGCATCGATGAAGGCCAGCACCTCGCCGCGCGCCACCGCGGCGCCGCGATTGCGCGCCGGCCCCGGCCCGGGGAGCGGCTCGTGCAGCAGCACCACCCCCGGCACCGCCGCGCAGACGGCCGCCGGCGGGTCCGCCGAGCCGTTGTCGACCACGATGACCTCGAAACGCACGTCGCCCTGCTGCTCGGTCAGCGAGCGCAGGCAGCGCGCCAGCACGTCGGGCTGGTTCAGATGCGGAATGACGATGCTGATCCGCGGCGCAGGATCCATCGCGGCGCTCGTACCTCCGGGCAATGTTGCTGCGATCGACATCCCCGCCAAATGCCGGCGCGCTTCGCGAAAGGCAACGCGTAAGGCTGCCGGGCACCGCGTCTGCCGCGCATTGGCACATTTTGGTAGCCATTGCGCAACAATCACCCAGGGCCATTGAACCGGGGCCCCCATTTACCAAATCAGGGGGTGATATCGAGCGCGGAACACTGTATGACCGTGCGCGTAGCAGGCAGGGGTACCTCGACGGCTCACGCTATCTTAAGGCGGCGGAGAGCAGTCTTTTCGGCGTTGAGTATGTGGGGCGGGGTGAGTGCGGAATGGGCATGTCGAGTACGCTGACGATCTACACTGAACATTTCGGGCTGGCCGAGAGGCCCTTCACGCTCCTGCCCGATCCCGATTTCCTCTACTGGTCCGAAAACCACAGCCGCGCCTATGCGATGCTGGAATACGGCATGCTCACCCATGCGCCGATCACTGTTATCACCGGTGAGATCGGCGCTGGCAAGACCACGCTTCTGCGTTACCTGCTGCGCTCGCTGCCCGAGGAGTTCACCGTCGGCCTGATCTCGAACGCCCAGGGCAACCGGGGCGAGCTCCTGCACTGGGTGCTGATGGCGCTCGGCGTGCCGACCGAGACCAATGCCACCTATGTCCAGCTCTTCGCCCAGTTCCAGGACTTCCTCATCGAGGAATACGCCGCCGGACGGCGCACGATGCTGATCTTCGACGAGGCGCAGAACCTCTCGATCGAGACGCTGGAAGAGCTGCGCATGTTCTCCAACATCAATGCGGACAAGGACGAGCTGATCCAGCTCGTGCTCGTCGGCCAGCCGGAGCTGCGCGACCTGATCGCCCAGCCCCGCCTCACCCAGTTCGCCCAGCGCGTGGCGGCGGAATACCACCTGCCGGCAATGTCCGCCGCCTCGGTCCAGGCCTATGTGAACCACCGCCTCCGCGTGGCCGGCGCCACCCGCGAGATCTTCACGCCCGCCGCCTGCGAATGCGTGCATCTCGCCTCGCGCGGCGTGCCGCGGCTGGTGAACCAGATCTGCGACTATGCGCTGGTCTATGCCTTCACCGACGGGCTCGACGTGGTCGATGCGCGGGTGATCGAGCAGGTCGTCACCGACCGTCGCATGCACGGCAATCTCAAGATGGTGGTCTGACCGACCCGCCGCCAACCCGGAAGACGAAACGATGCCCAACCTGGATATCAAGTTCTACCTTGCCGTGTTCATGCGGCGCCTGCCGTATTTCCTGGTGATCGCGTCCTTCCTCGGCGCGATCGGGGTGACGATCGCCTTCATCCTTCCGCCGGTCTACAGATCCTCGGCGAGCATGCTGGTCGAATCCCAGCAGATCCCGGGCGACCTCGCCCAGTCGACGGTGCCGGTCAATCCGTTCGAACAGGCGCAGATCATCGAACAGCGCATCATGACGCGCGCCAACCTGCTCGAGCTTGCCAACCGGATCGGCCTCTATGCCGACAAGCCCGAGATGACCACCGGCGAGATGGTCGGGGATCTGCGCAGCCGCATCGAGTTCATCGGCTTCCAGCCTGACCTCACCCGCCGTTCGCCGGGCGCCACGATCATCGGCGTCGCCTTCGAGGCGCCGACGCCGGCCTATGCGCTCAAGGGCGCCAACGAGCTGGTGAGCCTGGTCCTCCAGGAGAACGTCCGGCTGCGCACCGACCGCGCCGGCGACACGCTGCAGTTCTTCGAGGCCGAGGTCGCCCGGCTGGCCGGCGCATTGGAACGCCAGTCGCAGCGCATCTCCGAGTTCAAGACCGCCAATGTCGAGAGCCTGCCCGACAGCCTCGCCGCCCGCCGCGCCCAGCAGCAGCGCGAGCAGGAGCGTCTTCTGGCGCTCGAGCGCGAGGAAGCCGCCCTGCGCAACCAGCGCTCCACCGTGGTCTGGGTGTTCGAGCGCACCGGTCGGGCCGGCAGCCTCGCCGCGCTCAGCCCCGAGGAGCAGGATCTGGAGGCCCTCAAGAGCCAGCTCCTGCAGCAGCGGGCGATCTACGCCTCCACCAGCCCGCAGATCCGCATGCTCGAGACCCGGATCGCCGCCCTCGAGGGCCTGGTCGAGGAGCAGCGCGCCCAGCGCGCCGTGACCGACGCCAATGGCAATACCGGCGTGCCCGCCTCGGCGCTCGACGTCGAGCTCGCGCCGATCGACGCGCGGCTCGAGTATATCGCGCAGGACAAGCAGGCGATCCATGACATGCTCGGGTTGCTCGATGCCTCGATCCAGTCGACGCCCGCCAACGAGATGGTGCTCACCGGGCTCGAGCGCGAGCAGGAGAACATCAAGCGCCAGTATGACGCAGCGGTGGCAAATCTCGGCCAGGCCGCGGTCGGCGAGCGCATCGAGGTCATGTCCAAGGGCGAGCGCTTCTCGCTGATCGAGCCGCCGACGGCTCCGGGCGGGCCGGTGCGCCCCAAGCGCCTGCTGATCGCCGGCGCCGGCGTGGTGGGCGGCATCGGTGCGGGCATCGGCCTCGTGCTGCTGATGGAGATGCTGAACCGCAGCATCCGCCGCCCGGTGGAGCTGACCAACCGGCTCGGCATCCAGCCGCTGGCCACGATCCCCTATATCCGCACCAGCCGCGAGCGCCGCTGGAAGCGGCTGATCGTCGGGAGCGTGCTGTTCATCATCATCGTGGTGGTGCCCCTCGCCCTCTTTGCCGTGCATACCTTCTATGAGCCGCTGGACGTGATCCTGCGGGACATCCGCGCGATGATGTGACGCCGCTTCCACGCAGCGCACCGGAATTCGGGAAAGACACGAGATGGAACGCATCCAGGCAGCCATCCAGAAGGCCAAGGATCAGCGCAGCGCCCGCGGGGTGCCCGAGGGGCTGCCGTTCGGCGCGCCGCCGACGGGCAGCATCGCCACGGCGCGCGCCGGCCGGCCGGTCCCGGGTCAGCCCGGCCCCGCCTGGGCAGAGCTCGAGGCCTTCGAGCCGGACGCCCGGCGGATGACGCGCAACCGGATCGTCACCTTCGCCGATGCCGATGCAGCGCATGTCACCTTCGACATCCTGCGCACCAAGATCCTGCGCATCATGCGCCAGAACGGCTGGAGCTCGATCGGCGTCACCTCGCCGACGGCCAGCTGCGGCAAGACGACGACCACGTTGAACCTCGCCTTCAGCCTGGCCCATCAGCCCGACGTGCGCACCGTGCTCGTCGATCTCGACCTGCGCCGTCCGGCCATCGCGAACGAGATCGGCCTGACCACGCCGCAATCGGTCGCCGGGATGCTGCATGGCACCAGGACGATCGCCGAGAGCTTCGTGCGCTACGGCAACAGCCTCGCCATCGGCACCAACGCGGCGGCGATGAAGCACACCGCCGACCTGCTCCTGAACCCGGTCACGGTCCAGGGTGTCTCGGCGCTCAAGGCCGCATTCCAGGCCGACATCTACCTCTACGACCTGCCGCCGATGCTGCAGAGCGACGATGTGATGGCCTTCGTCCCGCATCTCGACTGCGTGCTGCTGGTGGCCGGCGCCGAGCGGTCGCGCCTCGACGAGGTCGACAAATGCGAGCACGAGCTCTCCGAGCAGACCAACGTGCTCGGCGTCGTGCTGAACATGTGCCGCTACACCGGCGAGGATTACGGCTACTACTGAGCCCCGCGCCCGGCGACAGCGGTTGAGATCGGGTTAACGCCCGCATTCCCTCTTTTATTTATCAATAGGTTAGCTGGATTCCCGCGCGCGGGAATCCTCCCGCCGCCGCGATGCTTGACGGGGCGGCGCCCGGCGCGCATTCAGGGCCGATGTCGGACCTGCCTCTTCCCGGCCAGCGGCTCGCGCGCGGCGTCTGCCGCCATCTGATCGGCCGCGACTTCGCCACCATGACCGAGTTCGTGCCCGAGCCGGGTCTGCGCGTGGACGTGATCGCCATGGGTCCGGACGGAGAGATCTGGATCATCGAATGCAAGTCGAGCCGCATCGACTATGCGGTCGATCGCAAATGGTCCGGCTACCTGCCTTGGTGCGACCGCTTCTTCTGGGCCATCGACGCCGATTTCCCCAGCGAGATCCTGCCGCTCGAGACCGGCATCATCATGGCCGATGCCTTCGACGGCGACATCCTCCGCTGGCCGGCCCCCACGCCGCTCGCCCCGGCGCGCCGCAAGGCCCTCACCCGCCGGTTCGCCCGCACCGCCGCCCTCCGCCTCGCCCTGATGCTCGACCCCGACGCCGGCCCGCTGCGCTAGGACGGGTCGGACCAAGCCTGAACACTCCGGGCGCGCCTGTTGGATCAGGCCCGGCCGGCCGATATCTTGACAGGATCACTCGGGCTTTATACGGGTGCAGTCCAAGCAAGCTCTGTTTCAGACGTCAGCCGGCAATTTCTCTTCTCAAGGCCGACGCTTTGACCGCTGCGCTTACCGGACATCTGCCCGATTCCACCCCTTCCCAGGTCTTTCCCCTGTTCCGCGACCTCGCCGAGCGGCTCGAACTGCCGCGCCGCGAGGACGACGGCGGGTTGGTGATCCAGCTTCGCGCCGGCGAGATCGGCTTCAGCGCCAAGGGCGGCGGTCTGGCGCTGACGCTGCAGGCCGAGAACCAGGCGCGCCTCTACATGCTGCAACAGGTGGTCTTCAACCGGCTCGACCAGCTCGGGCCGGAGGCGACGGTCCTGTGGGAGCAGGTGAGCGCGGGCGCCATGCCGCCGACCCTCACCGTCGCCCGCGTGGAGTGGATCAGACGGATCTCGCCGGGGTTTCGGCGCGTGCGGGTGACCGGCCCGGATCTCGCGCGCTACGCCGGCGGCGGGCTGCACTTCCGCCTTCTGTTGCCGCCGCTCGGCCGGCCCCCGGTCTGGCCCCGGATCGGCGCCGACGGCCGGACCATCTGGCCCGAGGGGACGGATGCGCTGCACCGGCCGGTCTATACGGTCCGGGCGTTTGACGCCGAGGCGGGCTGGCTCGATTTCGACGTCTTCCTGCACAGCGGCGGGCGAACCACCGACTGGACCGCGGCGGCCGCGCCGGGTGCGTTTGTCGGGCTGATGGGGCCGACCGGGCGCGAGTTGCCGGAGACGGACTGGCTCGCGCTCTTCGGCGACGAGACGTCGATGCCGGCAGTGATCCGCATCCTCGAGGCGCTGCCACCCTCCACCCGCGGCCAGGCCTTCGTGCTGACCGGCGATCCCGCCGACCGCCAGCCGGTCGCCGCGCCCGCGGGCATGGAGCTGCACTGGCTGACCCGCGGCGCCTCGCCCGATCTCGTCACGGCGCTCGAGGCGCTCGAGCCGCCGGCCCGCGGCCGCTTCGCCTGGTTCGCGGCCGAGAAGTCTCAGGCCGAGGCCGCCCGACGCCTCCTGCGCGAACGCTTGGGCTTCGGCCGGCGCGAAACCAGCGTCACAGCCTACTGGAGTGCCACCCGCGACGACGCGGCGGGGTGACCCGGCACTTCACGGATCCAAGCCAGCCTTCCGCTCGCCAATCCCACAATCGTCGGACCAAGGGAACCCGCCAGCGGCGGGCATAGAAGGGGTGAGGACATGAGATATTCGACCGGGCGGCGGGGCCTGCTGCTGACGGCTGCAACCGGGCTGGCGCTGATGGCGCAGCCCCTCGTCGCGCAGGAGGTGGCCGAGGATCGTCCCCCCGAGCAGGTTCCCTTCGTCCTCGACACGATCACGGTCTTCGCCGACCGCCAGGGCGCCTCCGTGCTCGACGTGCCGGCGAACATCTCGGTCATCCGCGGCGCCGAGCTCGAAGGCCGCAGCCAGACCGACATGCAGTCCGTCGTTCGCTACACGCCGGGCGTTACCGTGCCGCGCACGACGAGCGGTACCGACCCGTTCAACACCTTCTCGAGCTTCAACATCCGCGGCGTCGGCGGCAACCGGGTCCAGATCCGCGTCGACGGCTCGCGCGTCGCCGAGCAGATCCAGGACGGCACCCGCGACTATCTCGACTTCAACTTCACCAAGCAGGTCGACATCGTCCGCGGCCCGGGCTCCGTGCTCTGGGGCTCGGACGCGCTGGGCGGCATCGTCGGCATCGAGACCATCGACCCCGAGGACGTGCTGCAGGGCCGCGAGCAGGGCGGAATCGCCCGGCTCAACTACGAGAGCCTGAACGAGAACGCGCTCGGCTCGCTGACCTATGCCCGCCAGCTCACCCCGTCGCTCGCGGTCCTTGCCGGCATCGCCTATGACAATGCGAGCGAGGCGGAATACTCGAACGCGCGCGCCGACGGCGGCATCTACGGATGCCCGCGCAACATCGACTGGGGCGCGACCCGCTGCAACGAGCTGAACCCGGCCGACATCGACAGCACCCGGGGCCTCTTCAAGCTGACCTGGACGCCCGAGGACGCGCCGCACCGGCTGGAGCTGACCGCGGACCTGATGGAGCGCAACACCGACGTCGCCTACAACAGCACGCTGGGTCCGGTGTTCAATACCTTCGGCCTGCCCACCGGCGAGATCAACCGCAAGTACGACCGCAGCCTCGAGATGCAGCGCCAGCGCTACGCGGCGCAGTACCAGTGGTTCGGGGACAATCCGCTGTTCGACAACGTGAAGGTCACCATGGCCTACGCGCCCTACAGCTACGACCGCAGCGGGCGGCGGCAGAGCACCTCGGCGGCGGGCGACGACGTCGTCACGCGTGACTATCTGTCCTATTCCGAGGACTTCTACGAGCTGGACATCCAGGCGACCTCGATCTTCGCGACCGGCGCGGCCGAGCATGTGCTGACCTGGGGCTTCGTCGGCGACTACACCGAAACCGACTACAGCCGCCGCGACCGCATCCAAAACCTGACCACCGGCGCCACGACCGAGACGCGGGCGGGCGGGTTCAACTTCGCCAATGCCGAGACACGGCGCGCCGACATCTACGTCCATGACCAGATCAGCCTGTTCGACGGCCGGCTGGAGCTCTCGCCCGGCCTGCGCTACGCGACCTACGAGATCGACCCGAACCCGAACAGCGACTACAAGACCGTCCCCGGCCTGGAGCCGCGCACCCGCGACGACAGCAGGCTCGTCGGCAGCTTCGGCGCGCTGTTCCACGTCAACGACACCTATCAGGTCTGGGGCTCGTTCGGTCAGGGCTTCAAGATGCCCACGGCCCAGCAGCTCTACACCTCCGTGCCGGGCGCCTTCTTCGACCTGATCCCGTCGCCGAACCTGAAGCCCGAGGAGGTCGACAGCTACGAGATCGGCGTGCGCGGCGTCTATGATCGCGGCTATTTCGCGCTGAACGCCTTCTACGCCGACTACACGAACTTCATCGAGAGCTTCTACAATCCGCCGGGCACGAACTTCTACACCTACCGCAACATCGGCGAGGTGCAGGTCTGGGGCGTCGAGGCAGAGGGCGCCTGGGCGTTCAACGAGCAGCTCAGCGCCACCCTCGCCGCCTCCTGGCAGCGCGGCGAGCAGCGGGTGAACCCGGATGCGGACAAGACCGACTACACGGTGCCGCCGCTGACCGCGACGGTCGGGCTCGACTACTGGCTGCCGCAGTACGACCTGACGCTCAGCACGATCGGCATCTTCGCGAGCGAGGTGAAGTACACCTCGTCCGAGACCGCCTACAAGCCGTCGGGCTACGCCGTCTTCGACGTCATCGCCGACTGGCAGATCACCGAGACCGCCGCGCTGAACTTCGGCGTGCGCAATCTATTCGACAAGCGGTACTTCCAGGAAAGCGCCTCGAGCTGGTCGACGGCGGCGAGCTCGTCGGTGGCGGCCACCAACCCCATCGAGCTGCAGACCGGGCCGGGGCGCAACTTCTTCGCCGGCCTGAACATCACCTTCTGACGGCGGCCGCCGTGCTCCCGGTCGCCATATCAGCCACCCGCGGGCCGTCGGCATGCTGACGGTCCTCGGGCGCATCCTCCGGCTCACCCGGCGCGCGACCCTCGGGCCGGGCGCCGCGGGAGGGCTCGCGACCTATGCCGTGGTGCTGGCGTTCCAGCTCTTCGGCGTCTGGATCTCGGTGCGGCTGATCGCCTGGAACCGGGACTTCTTCGACGCGCTCGAACAGCTCGACGGCGCCGCCGCCTTCCGCCAGGTCGGCGTCTTCGCCGTCCTGATCGGGCTGTCGGCGGGCAGCTTCCTCGCCGGCGACTGGCTGCGAAAGAACCTGCTCATGACCTGGCGGGCGCGGCTGACGGACCAGGCGCTCGACGGCTGGATCGGCGGGCGTGCCTACTGGCACCTGCGCCCGGGCCTGTCGCCGGATGCGGTCGACAACCCCGACCAGCGGGTCGCCGACGACTGCCGGATCTTCGTCACCCGCTTCCTCGGGGAATCGCTCGACCTGATCTCCAACGTGGTCGCGATCGTCTCCTACCTGACCGTGCTCTGGGGGCTGTCCTCCTTCCCGCTCGCCTTCTCGCTCTTCGGGATCGACGTGGTGATCCCGCGCTACATGGTCTGGGCGGCGTTCCTCTACGTGGCGCTGTCGAGCGTCATCACCCATGTGCTCGGCAAGCCGCTCAAGGGGCTCGTCTTCAACCGCGAGCGCTACGAGGCCGATTTCCGTCATGCGCTCGTCCAGCTGCGCGAGGGCGCGGATGCCATCGCCCAGGCCGGCGGCGAGGCGGCCGAGCGCCGGCGCCTCGACGGCCGTTTCGAGACGATCCGCGCCAACTGGCGCCGGCTGATCAACCGCGAGCTGGTCATGGGCCTGTTCACGCGGCCCTACATGCAGACGGTGCTGCGGGTGCCGACCTTCCTGGCGCTGCCCGCCTATTTCGCTGGCGCCGTGACGCTCGGCGGGCTGATGCAGCTCGCCTCGGCCTTCTCCAACGTCGCCACCACGCTGAGCTGGTTCATCTTCTCCTATCGCGACCTCGCCGAGCTGGTGGCGGTGTCGGAGCGCCTCGACGGCCTGTTCGCCGCGACCGAGGATCCGGCGCCCGCGCCGGCCGCGCCCAGGGCGCTCACCCGCCGCACCTCGGCCGACGGCGCGCTGCATCTGCGCGGCCTGCGCCTCGCAACGCCCCAGGGCCGCCTGCTGGAACCTGTCCCCGACCGGGTGATCCCGCCCGGGGCGCGGGTCTGGATCACCGGCGCCTCCGGCCAGGGCAAGAGCACCCTCCTGGGCGCGCTCGCCGGGGTCTGGCCCTATGGCGAGGGCGAGATCGCCCTGCCCTCGGGGCGGATGATGTTCCTTCCCCAGACGCCGCAGGTCTTCGCCGAGGGTCTGGCGGCGGCGACCTGCTATCCCGACGACCCCCGCGCGCATCCGCGCGAGACGCTTGCCGGGCTGCTCGAGCGTCTCGGCCTCGGCCACCGCCTCGCCGGGCTCGATGTCGCGGGGCCCGGGCCGCTCCAGGGCCTGTCGACGGGCGAGCGCCAGCGGCTCGCCTTCGCCCGGCTGCTGCTCGCGCGCCCCGACTGGATCATCCTCGACGAGGCGACAAGCGCGCTCGACGCGGAGGCGGCGGACCACCTGCTCACGCTCCTGCGCCGGGAACTGCCCGGGACGTCCATCCTCTGCGTCTCGCACAGCGCCCCGCGCGCGCTCGCGCCCTATGTCACCCTTTCGATCGGCGGTGCCGAGCCCTCCCTCCGAAGCGCCTGAGAGGTTAAGATCAGGTTGACGTGAGAAATTTTATGGCGCCATATCAACAGCATAAGCGGATTCCCAACGTTGGGAATCTGACGCTCAACCGGACACTCCATCTCAGCGTCGAGCGCGTTCTGAACGAAACGGCCCATCAGGCAACCACCAGGCGACAGGAGCAGCCATGAACGCCATCACCCCGCGCGGGATCGAGATCAATCTGGAGGCAGCGCGCCCCATGGGCGCCATCGGCGTCGCGCGCGACCTTCTGCACACGACGCGCGTCACCACGCTGGCGACCCTCGATCCCAGCGGCTATCCCTACAGCACCGTGACCAACCTGATCGTCGAGCCGGACGGCACGCCGGTGATCTTCGCGGCCGGCCTCTCGATCCACGCCCGCAACCTCGAGGCAGATCCGCGGCTCTCCATGACCCTGGCCGATCACACGACCGACGTGATGACCACCCCGCGCCTCACCCTCAGCGGCCATGCCGAGCGCGTGCAGGGGCCCGACGTGGAGACCCTCAAGGCGAGCTACCAGGCGCGCTTCCCCAAGTCGAAGCTCTACCTCGCCCTGCCGGACGCCATTCTCTACCGCATCCGCGTACAGGCGGTGCAGCTCAACGGCGGGCCGGCCCAGAACGCGAACGCGGTGACGCCGGACGACCTGCGCGGCTAGCCGGCGGTCGCAACCACACGTGGCCGCTGCATGTTTTCGGGATGGATGGTAGCCCCTACGGGAGTCGAACCCGTCTTTCCAGATTGAAAATCTGGCGTCCTAACCGATAGACGAAGGGGCCAAGGCTGCGGCTGTTTATCTTTGCGGGCGGCGGGGATCAAGGCGCAACGTGCGGTCCTCGCGGTCCCGATGCCCAGCCGTCATGTCGCCGATGCCGCATCCTCGACATGCAGCTTGGCGCGGGCCCGCCCACCCCAATCATCGCGCTCCAGCCGGCCGGCGAGATGCGCGGGCGCGCCGCGGCGGGCCTCCAGCCATGGCCCAAGCGGCCCGGCGAATGCGCGAAAGGCGATCGCCTCGGCCCTCCCGCCGCTTTCGTCCCCGAGGGTGAGCGCCAGATGATCGGCCCCCACGCGCCGCGTCGCGGTGATGCGCGCGCGCGCCAGCGCCACACGCGGAGCCGGCGCCCCGGCACCGAAGGGACCGGCGGCGGCAATACTGTCGGCCAGCGCCGGCGTCGCGGCGGCCGGCGCGATCAACCCATCGATTCGCAGCTCCGCCGGCCCGGCCTCGGGGGCGCCGCCGGCCGCCAGAAGGGCGTCGAGCCGCGCCATGGCGGGCTCCAGCTGTTCGGCGGTCAGCGACAAGCCGGCGGCCATGCGGTGCCCGCCGCCGCGCGCGATCAGCCCCTCGCGCGCCAGCCGGGCGATGGCGGCACCGAGATCCACCCCCGCCACCGACCGCCCCGATCCCTTGCCATCGCCGCCGTCGAAGCCGATGACCACCGCCGGTCGCCCGAACGCCTCCTTGAGCCGCGCCGCCACGATCCCGACCACGCCGGGATGCCAGCCCGCGCCTGCCGCCCAGACCAGCGCCTCGCCCCCGCGCGCGCCGGCCTGCGCCTGGGCCGCCGCCAGCACCTCGGCCTCGATCTCGCGCCGCTCGGCGTTCAGCGCGTGCAGCCGCGCCGCCAGCGCCGCCGCCTCGTGCGGGTCCGTGGTGGCCAGCAGCCGCGCGCCGAGATCGGCCGCACCGACGCGCCCGCCGGCGTTGATGCGCGGCCCCAGCACGAAGCCGAGCGCATAGGTGTCCGGTACGCCCTTCAACCCCGCCACCGCGGCCAGCGCCGCGAGGCCCGGCCGGTGCAGACCGCGCATCAGCGTCAGGCCCTGGCGCACGAAGGCCCGGTTCAGGCCGGTCAGCGGCGCCACGTCCGCGACGGTCGCCAGCGCCACGAGGTCGAGCATGGACAGGAGCTGCGGCACCTCCGCCCCCTCCGCCCGCGCCACCCGGTTGGCCGCCACCAGCGCCATGAAGGTGACGCCCGCGGCGCAGAGATGGCCGAGCGCGCCGTCCTCGTCCTGCCGGTTGGGGTTCACCACCGCCAGCGCCGCGGGCAGCGTCTCCGCCCCCTGATGGTGATCAAGCACCACCACGTCGCATCCCGCCGCCGCGATCGGCTCGAAGCTCAGCGTCCCGCAGTCGACGCAGACAATCAGGTCGTGCGCCGCCCCCAGCCGCGCCATCGCCGGCACGTTCGGCCCGTAGCCCTCGTCGATCCGGTCGGGGACATAGAGCGTCGCGCCATGGCCGAGCGCGCGCAGCCAGTCGATCAGCAGCGCCGCGCTCGCACCCCCGTCCACGTCATAGTCGGCGAAGATCGCGATCCGCTCGCGGTCGCGCGCCGCGCGCCAGATGCGGGCGGCCGCCACCTCCATGTCGCGCAGGCTCGCCGGGTCGGGCATCAGGTCGCGCAGCGCGGGCGCGAGGTATCCGGCCACCTCGCCGGGCGCCACCCCGGCCCGGGCGAGGATGCGCGCCACGATCTCGGGCAGGCCCGAGCCCTGGGCGATGGCAAGCGCCATGCGGTCCTCGGCGGCCGAGGGACCGGTCCAGCGCCGGTCGGTGACCGACGCCTCCACCCCGAGCATGGCGGGTCCGGCGCTCATCGCTCGTCGCGCCCGCCGGGCCCCTCCGAGAAGTCGTCCGACCAGCCGTGCCGCCCGCTGGCCTGCCCGCGCCGCGGCGCTTCCGTCCCCATCATCAGCGCGATCAGCGACCGCGCGGCGGCCCGCAGGCCGAAGGCGGCCCCCACTAGCCAGATGGCGAGGAAGACGCCGGCGACGATCTCGCCGCCCAGCGCCTGCCGCCCGAGGACATAGGTGGCCACGATCATGCCGGCGAGCCAGAACACCATCCAGACCGCCGTCACCGTGATCGAGATGACCTTCTTGCGGGACGGGCCGTCCGCCACGGCGCTACTGGTTGCGCTGGCGGTAGAGCAGCCGGCGCACGGAACCGGTCTTGGAGCGCATCAGGATCGTCTCCGTCTCGAGATAATCCCCGTCGCGCCGCGCGCCGCTGACGATCGAGCCGTTGGTGACGCCCGTCGCCGCGAAGATGACGTCCTGCGTCACCATATCGTCGCGCCGGTAGATCCGGTCGAGATCGGTGATCCCCGCCGCCGCCGCCCGGCCGCGCTCGTCGTCGCTGCGGAAGATCAGCCGGCCCATGATCTGCCCGCCGAGGCACTTCAGCGCCGCAGCCGCCAGCACGCCCTCGGGCGCGCCGCCCGAGCCCATGTACATGTCGATCCCGGTCTTGTCCGGCTCGGCGCAATGCATGACGCCCGCCACGTCGCCATCGGTGATCAGCCGGATGCGTGCGCCGGTGGCGCGGATCTCGCGGATCAGCTCCTGATGGCGCGGGCGCTCCAGCACGCAGACCATCAGCTGCTGCGGCTTGCAGCCCTTGGCGGCGGCCAGCGCGCTCACCCGCTCGGTGGGCGTCATGTCGAGGCTGACCACGTCCGGCGCAAATCCGGGGCCGATGGCCAGCTTGTCCATGTAGACGTCGGGTGCATGCAGCATCGAGCCGCGCGGCCCCATGGCGATCACGGCCAGCGCGTTCGGCATGTCCTTGGCGGTCAGGGTGGTGCCTTCCAGCGGGTCGAGGGCGATGTCGACCTCGGGCCCCGTGCCCGAGCCCACTTCCTCGCCGATGTAGAGCATCGGCGCCTCGTCGCGCTCGCCCTCGCCGATCACCACGGTGCCGCGGATGTCGAGCAGGTTGAGCTGCGTGCGCATCGCGTCGACCGCCGCCTGGTCGGCCGCCTTCTCGTCGCCCGAGCCGACGAGCCGCGCCGCCGCGATCGCCGCCTGTTCGGATACCCGCGCAAGGCCGAGCGACAACATGCGGTCGGCAAAGATCTGGTCTTCGGACATCGGGCCCTCCTCGCGGCATTGCTGCGCGCATCTAGGCGATCCTCGGGCCGCCCGGCAAGCGTGGAGGCGCATCTCGGGCACTGGGGCTCTGCTTGCGGGAATCATCATACCAACCGATACTGACCGGATCGCGGCGCTTGCGGAGCGCGCGGGGACCAATCCGGGCGGCGACCCGGAAGAGAATGCCCAAGGGAGGAACCATCATGAAAAAGACCTTGCAGTTCCGGCTGCTGACACCGCTTGCGCTCGGCGGAATGCTCGCCGCCGCGCCCCTGCAGGCGCAGGACCTGACCATCGCCACCTCGGTGCCCAGCCTCGGATTTCCCTTCTTCGTCCACATGCAGAACCAGCTCGTGGCCGAGGCGGAAGATCTGGGCGGCATCACGCTGATGAACCAGGACGGGCAGAATTCGACGCCCAAGCAGACCGCCGACGTCGAAGCCGCGATCGTCAGCGGTGTGGACGGCATCGTCATCAGCCCGATCGACTCGGTCGCCATGGCGCCGGCCGTCCGCCAGGCCGTCGAGGCCGGCATCCCCGTCGTGACCATCGACCGCCGCGTGGACGGGGTCGAGGGCATCCTGGCCCATATCGGCGCCGACAACGTGCTCGGCGGGGAGGCCCAGGCCAACCTGATCATCTCGCTCTACCCCGACGGCGCGCGGATCGTGAACCTGCAGGGCCAGCCCGGCTCCAGCCCCGCAATCGACCGCAACATGGGCGTGCACAACGTGCTCGACCCGCTGTCGGACAAGTATGTCTTCGTCGCCGAACAGACCGCCAACTTCGCCCGCGAGGAGGGCGCGAGCGTCACCGAGGCGATTCTCGCCGGGCTCGATTCACCGCCCGACGTGATCGTTGCCGCCAATGACGACATGGCGCTCGGCGCGATGCAGGTGGTGCAGGAGCAGGGCCTCGACATCGCGATCATCGGCTTCGACGCGCTGCCCGAGGCGCTCGCGGCCGTGCGCGACGGCGGGCTGACCGCCACGATCGAGCAGATGCCGGGCGGCCAGAGCCGCGAGGCGATGCGGGCCCTCGTCGCCTCGCTGCGCGATGGCACCGCGCCCGAACCGATCCTGCTGCTGACGCCCATCGCCATCACCGCCGACAATCTCGACGAGGCCGAGCGCCTCGGCGAGGTCAACTGATCCCCGAGCACATCGCGGCCGGCCCGGCGCCGGCCGCGAGACCTGCATCATGAGCCTGGACGTTCCCACCGACAGCCCGAACCGGGGCCGCTTCGATCCGGTCGACTTCGCCGCGCGCCACGCGGCGCTGATCTTCCTGCTGCTGCTGATCGCGACCTTCGCCATCCTGCACCAGAACTTCCTGCATCCGCTCAACGTGATGAACGTGCTGCGGCAGGTCTCGATCTCGGGGCTGATCGCGATCGGCATGACCTTCGTCATCCTGACCGCGGGCATCGACCTCTCCGTCGGCTCGCTGGTCGCGCTCTGCGGCCTGGTCGCGGCCTATGTGGCCAAGGGCGGGCTCGAGAGCCGCTTCGCCGTGGGCGCGGCGGAGGCGGGAAACCCGGCGATCCTGGCGCTGGGGGCGGCCATCCTCGTCGGCGTTGCCGCCGGCGCCCTGCAGGGCCTGACCATCAGCCGCCTGCGGGTGCCGCCCTTCGTGGTGACGCTGGGCGGGCTGACCGCCTTCCGTGGGGCGGCGCTGCTCTTCTCCGGCGGCGGGCCGATCAGCGGCTTCGCGCCCGACTTCGCCTGGTGGGGGCAGGGTCGCATCGCCACCGTGCCGGTGCCGGTCATCATCTTCGTCCTCGCCGCCGTGGTGGCGCATCTGGTGCTCCGGCACACCCGCTTCGGGCGGCACGTCTATGCCGTGGGCGGCAATGCTGCGGCGGCCGAGATGAACGGCGTCAACACCCGGCGGATCATCCTGTCGGTCTACGTGATCGTCGGCTTCTTCTGCGGCCTGGCCTCGTTCCTGCTCGCGGCGCGGCTGAACTCGGCCGAGGCGGTGGCGGGGGTCGGGCTCGAGCTCGACGTGATTGCCGCGGTGGTGATCGGCGGGACCTCGCTCTTCGGCGGCGTCGGCAGCATCTTCGGCACAGTGGTCGGCGCGCTGCTGATCGGCGTGCTGCGCAACGGGCTGGTGCTCCTGAACGTCTCGTCCTTCGTCCAGCAGATCCTGATCGGCGTGATCCTCGTGCTGGCCGTCGCCTTCGACCAGTACGCGACCTCGCGGCGGCGAAGCTGACCGCGGTCAGTCGGCCCGCAGGCGGTCCGCGACGAAATCGGCGCGCGCCTCGACGCCCAGAAGCGGCAGCTCGACGATCCGGTAGCCGAGGCGGCTGTAGGTCTCGGCCATGATCCGCGCGGTCGCCATGGCCTCGGGCCGCTCCTGCTTCCGCTCGGCATCCTGCGTGAAGATGGCCTCCCAGTAGGGCGCGAGAAACACGCGCGGGTTGTAGCGACAGAGGCGCGCGGCCGCCTCCATATGCGGCGGGACGGGCAGGCCGCAGAGCGTGAGATAGCCGATGACATCGGGGATGCCGCGATCCATCAGCACGGGCCCGGCAAGCGCGCGCGCCACGCCATGCGACCGCAGGTCCCAGCCGAGCATGAGATCGGCAAAGGCGGCCCGGTCCGCCCAGGGTAGGGCGGGTCCGCCGATCCGGACCTGATCCTGAATGACGCCCCGGCCGGCCTCGGGCATGCTCTGCACGCCGCGCCGGGCGAGGGCCTCGATCAGGGCGCTCTTGCCGGAGCCGGGACCGCCGGTCACGACGAACATGTGGTCACACATGGGGCTTCCTCGACCTGTTCTGGATGGCGTTTCTGTCTTGATGCGCCGGCGCGTGCCGTTGGCGCCGCACGATGTGACCCGTGTCAAATCGTGACGCGCGGGACTGCCGTCGTGTCGAAGGGGCGCCCCTGGCGTGACCAGCCGCGTTCCGCGCGCGCCCGGTCAGGCGCGTCACGACCCCTGTCGGCGCTGACCTGCCCACAACCCGCAAACGCTCTCGGCCTCCGGACCGGGGCGCGACAGCGCCCCGCCGGATCCGGTCGGGGGGACTCACCCCTCCGGCAGTACCGCGTCGCCCTCGCCCAGCACGCGCTGCATCAGCACCACGTCCACCCAGCGCCCGAATTTGAACCCGACCGACCGCAGCACGCCGACCTCGCGAAACCCCGCGCGGGCATGGACGCCGATCGAGCCCGCATTGCCGCTGTCGCCGATCACCGCCAGCATCTGGCGGTAGCCCTGCGCCTCGGCATCCGCGATCAGAGCGCTCAGCAGGCTGCTCCCGATCCCGCGCCCCATGGCGTCCCGGCGCAGGTAGATGCTGTCCTCCAGCGCATGCCGATAGGCCGGCCGTGGCCGGAAGGGGCCGGCATAGGCATAGCCGAGGATCTCGCCCCCGGCCTCGGCCACCAGATAGGGCAAACCCGCATCCACCAGCACCTGCCGTCGGCGCATCATCTCCGCCCCATCGGGCGGGTCGAGCTCGAAGGTGCCCAGACCGTGCAGCACATGGTGGGCGTAGATCGCCGTCACCGCCTCCATGTCGTCGGGGCGCGAGGCGCGGATGACGACGCTCGCGGCCACGTCAGACGTCCTCGACGCGGATCGCCACCGGCGCGTCGCGACACACGTCCAGCCCCTCGATCGCCGCCAGTGCGCGGTCGAGCGCCGGGCGCGGGCTGCGATGGGTGACGATCAGCACCGTCGCCTCCGCCCCGGCATGGGCGAGCTGGCGCATCCGGTCGATCGAAATCCCCGCGCGGCCGAGCTCGGTCGCGACCTTGGCCAGCACGCCGGGTGCATCGGCCAGCTGCAGCCGCAGATAGTAGGCCGCCGGGCCGCCCAGCGCCGCCGACCGCGGCGGCGCCAGCGATGCCGCCGGCTGGCCGAAGGCGGGAGCCCGCGTGCCACGCGCGATGTCGATCACGTCGCCCAGGATCGCCGAGGCCGTCGGCCCCTCGCCGGCGCCGGGGCCACTCATCACGATGCGGCCGACGAAATCGCCCTCCAGCACCACCATGTTGGTCACGCCCTCGAGCTGGCCGAGCGGCGAGGCGATCGGCACCAGACAGGGCTGCATCCGCGCCTCGAGCCCGTCAGGCAGGGCTCGCGCCACACCCAAGAGCTTCACCCGGTAGCCGAGCTCGGCCGCATGCTCGATGTCCGCGAGGCTGACCCGCTCGATCCCCTCGATCGCGATGCCGCCGAAATCGACCTGCGTCCCGAAGGCGGCCGCCGCCAGCAACGCCAGCTTCTGCGCCGCGTCGATCCCGCCCACGTCGAAGCTCGGATCGGCCTCGGCATAGCCCAGCCGCTGCGCCTCGGCCAGGACCTCGCCGTATGGGGCGAGCCGGGCCTCCATCGCGGTCAGGATGTAGTTGCAGGTGCCGTTCAGCACGCCCATCACCCGCGTGACGGCGTTGCCCGCCAGCCCCTCGGTCAGCGCCTTGACCACCGGCACGCCGCCCGCCACCGCCGCCTCGAAGCGCAGCGCCACGCCGGCCGCCTCGGCCGCCTCGGCCAGCGCCTGGCCGTGGCGCGCGAGCATCGCCTTGTTGGCGGTCACGAGATGCCGCCCGCCGCCCAGGGCCGCCATGGCGGCCGCCTTGGCCGGCCCGTCCTCGCCACCGATGACCTCGATCACGAGGTCGATGTCCTCGCGCCGCGCCAGCGCCACGGGATCGTCCTCCCAGGCATAGGACGACAGATCCACGCCCCGGTCCCGGTGCCGCGACCGCGCCGAGATGGCCGCGATCTCGATGGGCCGGCCCGCGCGCGCGGCCAGCAGCGGCCCATGCGTCTGGATCATGCGCACCACGCCGGTACCAACGGTGCCGAGGCCGGCGAGGCCGATCCGGAACGGTGCAGTCATGGGGAACTCCCGGGCATGCGAGACCCCGCCGTACTAGGCGAGCGCCTTCGCGCCTGCAATGCGGAAAACCGGCCCCGGCCGGCCTCAGCCCGGCCCGGCCTCGGCCAGCACGCCGCCGACCCGCACCGGCACCGCCCGCGTGGCGCGCCCCGTGGCGTCGTCGGTCTCGACATAGACCCCCGACAGGGTCGCCGGCCCCCGCGCCGGCTCGAACCGGCCCTTGGTCATGCCGGTGACAAAGCGGGTGATCGGCTCGAGCTTGTCCATGCCGATCACGCTGTCATAGTCACCGCACATGCCCGCATCGCTCTGATAGGCCGTGCCCTTGGCGAGGATGCGCGTGTCCGAGGTCGGCACATGGGTATGGGTGCCCACGACGAGGCTCGCCCGCCCGTCGCACCAATGCCCCATGGCAGTCTTCTCGGACGTCGCCTCGGCATGGACATCGACGATCACCGCCGTCGCGGCACCCCCGAGCGGCGCGGCCTTCAGCGCCGCGTCCACGGCCGAGAACGGATCGTCGAAGGGCCGCTTCATGAACACCTGCCCCAGCACCTGGGCAACGAAAACCCGCCGCCCGCCGCCGGCATCGAACATGCGCGCGCCCTTGCCAGGCGCCGTCTTCGCATAGTTCAGCGGCCGCAGCACGCGCGGCTCCTGCTCGACGAAGCTCAGCATGTCGCGCTGGTCGAAGGCATGATCGCCGAGCGTCAGGCAGTCCGCGCCCGCCTCCAGCAGCGCCTTCGCATGCGGCGCGGTCAACCCGGCGCCGCTCGAGGCGTTCTCGCCATTGACCACCACGAAATCCAGCCGCCAGTCGCGCCGCAGCCGCGGCAGATGCTCGGTCACCGCCGCGCGGCCCGACCGGCCCATCACATCGCCCAGGAACAGAAGTCTCATGGTCGCCGCTTAGTGCCGCCGGCGCCCGCGCGCAAGCGCTACACCGGCCGCAGGACGCCGGCTTCGGTCACCACCGCGTCAAGCCGCGCATCCAGCCCGTCGCAGGGCACCTCGGGCACCTGCTGCGCCGCATGGGCAAGGCCGATCGCCAGCACCGGCCCCGCTGCCCGCCGCGCCGCCAGCGTGCGGTCGTAGAACCCGCCGCCATAGCCGAGCCGGCGGCCGGCATCGTCGAAGGCCAGCAGCGGCACGACGATCAGATCGGGCTCGAGCCATTCGCCCTCCGCCGGCACCTGCACGCCGAACGGCCCCTCAACCAGCGCCACGCCCGGGCGCCAGGCGCGGAAGCGCAGCGGCGTGGCGCGCGCCTCCACCACCGGCACGGCGAGCCGGCGTCCCAGTCCGTGCAGGCCGAGCATCAGCGGCATCGGATCCAGCTCCGAGCCGATCGCCAGATAGGCGGATATGATGCGGAGGTCGCGACGCGCGGAAATCTCGTGGAGCATATGCCCGGCGGCTCGGCGGGCATTGCCACTGCTGCTGGCGAGGGCAGCGTCACGCACCGCCAGCGCCTCGGCACGCGCGGCACGCTTGACCGCGGCGAGATCCGTCATGCGACGGGCCCGGAGCGACCGTGGGGGCGATCAATCCTTGAGAGCCTGGCTAACCAGGTGGGCGCCAGATGCGATAGGCCAGGGCCAGTCACAGAGCCAGCTCCCTCAAGAATATTTAAGGCCACTAGGATATGTGCCCCGCACGGGAAGACCAGAACCCGTCGCTGTCCAATGTAGCGCGTCGGACCCGTCGTTTGAAGAGGCCGGCTCACATCCCGCCACAGACCGCACACCCCGCCCGCCGCGTGATCGCGATCCGCCGCGTCTCGGCATGCAGCCCGTCATAGAGAAACATCACCCCTGCCAGCCCGGTGCCGGCGCGGGCCAGATGCTTGATCGCCTCCATCGCCATCATCGCGCCCATAACGCCGGGCAGCGCCCCGATAACCCCCGCCTCGGCGCAGCTCGGCGCCAGCCCTTCGGCGGGTGGTTCGGGGAAGATGCAGGCGTAGCAGGGCGCACCCCCCGCCGGATGCCACAGGCTGATCTGCCCCTCCCACTGGCTCATCGCCGC
>CAYLHK010000004.1:912-70498 GCA_964383295.1 uncultured Rhodovulum sp. | reverse complement strand
GGCAGCCGGCCTTCGGCGGCCTGCCCGATACGCTCGTCGCCTGTATCGGCGGCGGCTCGAACGCGATGGGGCTGTTCCATCCCTTCCTGGATGACGCCTCGGTGCGCATCATCGGGGTCGAGGCCGGCGGCCATGGCGTCGACGATCGCATGGAGCATGCGGCCTCGCTGACCGGCGGGCGCCCGGGCGTGCTCCACGGCAACCGCACCTATCTGTTGCAGGACGCGGACGGCCAGATCATCGAGGGCCATTCGATCTCGGCCGGGCTCGACTATCCGGGAATCGGTCCCGAGCATGCCTGGCTGCACGACATGGAGCGGGTGGAATATGTCTCGGTCACCGATGCCGAGGCGCTGGAGGCGTTCAAGCTCAGCTGCGTGACCGAGGGAATCATTCCCGCGCTCGAGCCCGCGCATGCCCTGGCCCATGTGGCGAGGATCGCCCCGGACCTGCCGGCGGACCATCTCCTGGTGATGAACATGTGCGGACGCGGCGACAAGGACATCTTCACCGTCGCCGAGGCGCTCGGCACCGCGATCTGAAGCGGAGCCGGCATAGACCTGAGGTTTATGCCTGCTGAACCATGTGCATAGGCCGGGCGGATTAAACGCCCGGTCAATGGCCAGACCCCTCTCGCCCATGCCTCCTCCCTCTCGTGCCCGGCGCATCGGGCAGGCAACGCACAGAGGGAAGGCAAATGGCACGCACAGGCATAACCATAGTGGCGCTCCTGATCGGGACTGCGGCCAGCGCGCAGTCCGGCCTCGACGGGGTGATCTCGCGGCTCGAGTCCCAGGGGTTCGGGCGGTTCGAGATCGAGCAGGAGCGCGGACAGATCAAGATCGAGGCCCATCGTGGCCGTGAGGAGCGCGAGCTGGTCTACAACTCCCGCACCGGCGAGCTTCTGCGCGACACGATCGAGCGCGACGGCGGCCGCGACAGGCCCTCGCGCGAGCCGGCCGGATCCCTCGGCGGCGGCGTGGCGCCTTCGGCGGTGCTCGACCGCGCCGGCCTCGGCCGGGTCTACGACCGGCTGAGGGGCGAGGGCTTCGGGCGGATCGAGACCGAGCAGGACGGCAACCGGATCAAGATCGAGGCGCGGCGCGGGCGCGAGGAACGCGAGCTCGTCTACGACATGCGCACCGGCAAGCAGATCCGCGACACCGTCGAGCATGACGACGATGACGACGACGATGACGATCGCCGTGACCGCGATCGGAGCCGTGACCGCGACCGTGACCGTGGTGCCGGCAGCGCCGGGGGCAGCGCATCGGGCGGCGCCGGTGCGGGAGGCAGCGCATCGGGCGGAGACGGCGCAGGGCGCGGCGACCGCGACTCCGGTGATCGCCGCGGCGGCAGGGGCGACAACGACCACCGCGGCGGGTGGGACGACGATGACGATGATGACGACCGTCGTGGCCGCGATCGTGACGACGATGACGACGATGACGATGACGATGACGACTAGATTTGACAGCTCGTCCGTATGAAGAGTGGGACGGGTGGTCCGGCCGTGAGGCCCGGGTCACCCGTATTCCGTTGGGAGCGCCGGTCCGCACGACCGGCTGGATGGCGATGCGGCGAAGGAAGGCACTTCGGGCCCTGATGCTGGTGGCGGCGTTCGTCGTGGCCGGGCCGCTGCACGCCGATCCGGTCGACGACATCTCGCGCCAGCTTGCCGCCCAGGGGTTCCAGGTACGCGAGATCAGCCGCACCTGGCTCGGACGCATACGCATCGTCGCCGAGACCGACACCCAGCGGCGCGAGGTTGTCTTCGACCGCACCACGGGCGAGATCCGCCGCGACTACGTCACCGAACGGCGCGGGGCGCGTCCGGACGCCCGTGAGCAGCGCGACGGACGCGAGGCCGGCAGGAACGAAAGCCGCGGTGGCGGCGCATCGTCCGGAGGCGGTGGCGGCGCCGGAGGTAAGGGCGGCGGCGCCGGTGGTGACGACGATGACGATGATGACGACGACGACGACGATGATGATGACGATCGCGACGATGACCGCGGCGGGCGCGGCGGCGGCGGCGGCCCGGACGATGATGACGACGATGACGATGATGACGATGACTGATGCCCCTGCCGCGCCGGAGCGCGGCTGACCCGTGCGAAGCATCGGTGGAGCGCAGCTGGCTCTGGCCGCGGTTGTCGCGGTGCAGACGCTTTGTTCGCTCTTCTTCATCTGGGACATTCTCAGCGGGCTGTTCGGGCTGCGGACGGACCCGCTGAGCTGGCAGACGCGCGAGCTGATCGAGATCGGCGCCGCCCTCGGTCTCATCCTCGGGGTCGTGCTGGGCGCTGTCCTGCTGCTGCGCATTTTCCGGCACACCCGACGCATCGAAGTCCAGCTGCACCGCGCCTCGAGCGCATTCGCCGAACTGCTCGAGGAGCGGTTCACCGAATGGGGCCTGACGCCGTCGGAGCGCGATGTCGCCTGGTTCGCGATCAAGGGCATGACGCTCGCCGAGATCGCCGGCCTCCGCGGCACCAGCGAAGGGACCGTCAAGGCGCAGTCGAACGCGATCTACCGCAAGGCCGGCGTAAACAGCCGCAGCCAGCTGCTTAGCCTGTTCATCGAGGACCTGATGCAGGACACTGCGGCCGGCAAGGACAGTGCCACGGTCACCCCGGGCTGACACCCCGGGCGACGGCACTCACGGGCTCGCGTCCGCTTACCGCTTGCGGACCGGCTGCCGGGGCACTAGGCAGGCGCTTCTGCGATCCGGGAGCGCCGCCCCTGCCGGCGGCCCCGGTTGAAAAGGACACGTCACGTTATGGAAAAGTACGAGATCGGCGATCTGGTCGTGCTCACGTCGGGATCGATGCGCATGACCGTCGAGGCCGAGAATGACGGCCAGGTGAGCTGCCTCTGGTGCCACGAAGGCCGGATCGGCCGCGACACCTTCGACGCCCGCCTGCTCAAGAAGTGGGAATTCCGCGAGGAGGACGCCCGCCCCGCCCGCGCCGAGGGCGGCCGTCCGTACCGTGGCGGCGGTGACCGCGATGGCGGCTCGCGTCCGTTCCGCGGCGGTGGTGACCGCGGCGAGGGCAAGCCCCCGTTCCGCGACGACAAGCCGCGCGGCAAGCCGGGCTGGGACGGAAAGCCGCGCGAGAAGAAGTTCTTCCGCAAGGACGACTGAGCGCTAACCCAGCTGCGGTGAAAGCAGTCTCCGACAGAAATGCGCCCCGGAACGACGTTCCGGGGCGCATTGCCGTTCAGGGATATCCGCCTGGCGTCTACTCGGCCACCGGCTCCGCGGGTGCCGCCGCATCGTCGCCCGCCGCAGGACGCGAGGTGCGCCGCGGGCGGCTACGCCGCGCGGGAGCCTTGCGCGGCTCCTCGTCTGCGGCAGCCGCATGTTCGGTCCCGTTGACGTCGGATGTGTCCGCCTGCGGTTCCGGCTGCGTCTCCGCGGCCTCGGCCGGCCCTTCAACCTGATCGACGGTCGGCTCAGCGGATCTGCCCCCGCGCCGGCGCTCCGGTTCGCCCGAATGCTGCCCGCGTGCTCGGTTCTCCGGCGTGTCGATCAACCCGGCAGCAGCATCGTCGCTCTCGACCGGGTCGATGGTGGCCATGCCCGAAGACGCGCCGTCCTGCTCGCCGCCGCGCGGCTGCTCGCGCTCGGGGCTGCCGCCCTCGAAACGCGGGCCGTCCTGGCGCGGCTGACCGCCGTGCTGGCCGTCGAAGCGCTGCTGCTGGTTGTTGTCGCCGCTGCGTTCCTGGCTCTCGCGCTGCTCGGCCATCTGACGCTGCGCCTCGCCCAGCATCCGGCTGTAGTGCTCGGAGTGCTGCAGGAAGCTCTCGGCCGCCACGCGGTCACCGGCGACCTGGGCATCACGCGCCAGCGCCTGGTACTTCTCGATGATCTGCTGGGGGGTGCCCCTGACCTTACCATCGGGGCCCGCGCTCTCGAAGACGCGGTTAATAATGTTGCCCACGCTTCGGCGCTGGTTGTGGTTGTTGTTACCAGACTTGTTACGCGAGCGCTGCTTGTTCGATGGTCTCATACTTGAGTGTTCCGCCATTTCTCTGGCTTTGTCGGGCTCACTACCCGGACATCGCATGCGCCGGCGTTCATCGCCAAGCGTCTGTGCACTTGTCTGACCCGCCACGCGCGGCCAATGCGAAACTTGCGCGTTTGGCTGGATCGGAGGCGATCTATACCTGCCGCAACGGGAAAGACAAGCGCAAATTCCTGCATTCGATGCATTAGTCGCGACGGATATTCACAACCCTGTTTCGGCCATCGAGATCGGGCAGGATCGCCACGCGACCAAATCCCTGCTCCCGGAATATCGCTGCAACCGCCGCCCCCTGCGCAGGCCCGATCTCGAAGCAGGCCATCCCATCTTCGGCGAGCGCAGGGCCCAGCCCCGCCGCAATGGCCCGGTAGCTCTCGAGCCCCGTCGGCCCAGGAGAGAGGGCCATACCCGGCTCCCACTCCCGCACATCCGGCGCAAGAGACGCGAGCTCCCCTTCCGATATATAGGGCGGATTGCTCACGACAAGGTCGAAGCCAGAACCGTGGCCCGCGCCCAGCCCCTGCCACCAGTCGGCCTCGACGAATTCCGCCCGCTGCGAAAGGTCGAGGGCGCGGGCGTTCTCGCGCGCGACCGAAAGTGCCGCCGGGCTGAGATCCGTACCCACGCCGCGCGCCTGCGGCCATTCCGCCAGCAATGTCAGAAGGATGGCGCCGCTTCCTGTACCAAGATCCAGGATGCGTCGCGGGGCTGGCCCCTCCAGCGCGGCTGCGATCAGCACTTCCGTCTCGGGCCTCGGGTCGAGCACGTCGCCCGTGACCTTGAACGCGCGGCCCCAGAACAGTCGTCGGCCGAGGATCTGAGCCACCGGGCGATGGCGCAGGCGATCGGCGAGATAGGTGTCCAGCCGCGCCTCAGCCGCTTGCGTCACGGGGGTGTCGCGCTCGATCAGGATGCGGTCCGAGGCGATGCCGGTCGCCTCGGCGACCAGCTCGCGCGCATCGCGCGGCGCATCGGCGATGCCGCCGGCGGCCAGCCGCCGGGCGGCTGCATTCAGCACATCCCGAACAGTCGAGCTCATGCGGTCGCGTTAGCGAGCGCGAAGGGAAAGCGGCTCGCGCTCAGCAACCGTGGCCACGAAGGCTTATCTTCAATTCCACGTGTGCATGCGCGCAATTTCACGCCTCCATCTCTGCCAGCCGCGCCGCCTGGTCGGCCGTGATGAGCGCCGAGATCACATCGCCCAGATCGCCCTGCATCACCTGGTCGAGCTTGTAGAGCGTCAACCCGATCCGGTGGTCGGTCAGGCGTCCCTGCGGGAAGTTGTAGGTGCGGATCCGTTCCGAGCGGTCGCCCGAGCCCACCTGGCCCTTGCGCTCCGCCGCCCGCGCACTGTCCTGGCGCTGGCGCTCCATGTCATAGAGCCGCGCGCGCAGGACCTGCATCGCCTGGGCGCGGTTCTGGTGCTGCGACTTCTCCGAGGAGGTGACCACGAGCCCGGTCGGGATATGGGTGATCCTGACGGCGGAATCGGTGGTGTTCACATGCTGGCCGCCGGCGCCGGAGGCCCGCATCGTGTCGATGCGGATATCGCCGGCGGGAATGTCGATCTCGACCTCCTCGGCCTCGGGCAGCACCGCGACCGTGGCGGCCGAGGTATGGATGCGCCCGCCGCTCTCGGTCACCGGGACGCGCTGGACCCGGTGCACGCCGCTCTCGAACTTCAGCTGCGCGAAGACCCCTGCCCCGCTCACGTGGGCGACGAATTCGCGGTAGCCGCCGATCTCGGTCGGTGCCGCCTCGATGACCTCCCAGCGCCAGCCGCGGGCCTCGGCGAGCTTCTGGTACATGCGCGCGAGATCGGCTGCGAAGAGCGCGGCCTCGTCCCCGCCGGTGCCGGCACGGATCTCGAGGATGGCAGAGCGCTCATCCTCGGCGTCCTTGGGCAGGAGCGCCAGCCGGACGGCATGCTCGGCCTCGGGCAGAGCGGCGCGGATGCGGTCGATCTCCTCCTCGGCCAGCGCCTGCATCTCGGGATCGCCGAGCATGCGCTCTGCCTCCTGGCGGTCGGCGACCAGCTGGCGATAGGTGGCGATCTGCTCGACCACGGGCTTCAGACCCGCATATTCACGCGACAGCGCCACCAGTTCCGAGGCAGCCACGCCACTGCTCAGCTTCGCCTCGAGAAATTCGTAGCGGCCGCGGATCTGGTCGAGCTTTTCGAGCGGGATCATCAGCGCCTCCTCGGGCCCCTCCTGCGATAGCGGCCTCACGGCCGCAAGGCGAAACTCAGCGCCGCGGGCCCCGTCGCAGGGTGAGCCGCGCCGCGGTGAGCGCCATCCAGCCCGCCACCGCGATCGTCGCCACCATCGGGGTCGCCGTCCCGTCGAAGAACGGCCCGGCCAGTGCGATCATCGCACCGCCCACCAGCATCTGGATCGTTCCCCCGAGCGAGGAGGCGAGGCCGGCGATGTCGGGATGCGGGTCGAGCGCCATCACCATGGTCGTCGGCAGCACCAACCCGAGGCAGGCATTGCCGACAAACAGGCATGCCATGATCACCGGCAAGCTACCGAAGCCCGCGAGGGTGAGGGCGAGCAGCAAGGTTGTGACGGCCGCGAATCCGGCCACCGCCGCGCGGATCACGCGCGCCATGCCGAAGCGCCCGCCGAAGCCCGCGGCCACCTGCGAGGCACCGAAGAAGCCGATCGCATTGATCGCGAAGGCGATGCTGAACCCGGTGGGCGTCAGGCCGAACTGCTCGGTGTAGACGAAGCTGGCGCTGGCGATGAATACGAAGAAGCTCGCCGTGCCGAAGCCGCCGAGGAGCGTCAGCCCCATGAAGGTGCGATCGCCCGCCAGTCGGCGCGCGCCACTTGCGAGCGTCGCGACCCGCACGGGCTGGCGCCGCTCGGGCGGCAGCGTCTCGGGCAGCAGGAAGGCGGTCAGTGCCAGGCTCGCGATCGCGGCGATGCCAAGGACGACGAAGATGCCGCGCCAGCCGCCGGCCTGCATCACCAGGCTGCCGGCCAGCGGCGCCAGCATCGGCGAGACGGAGATCACCAGCATGACCATCGCCATCATCCGGGTGGCATCCGGTCCGCTGTGCAGGTCGCGGATGATGGCGCGGGGCACCACCATGACCGTCGCGGCCCCCAGACCCTGAACCAGCCTGGCGGCCACCAGGGTCTCGATGCTCGCCGCCAGCACGCAGCCGAGAGTTCCGACCAGGAAGATGCCCACGCCGAGATAGAGGGGCGGCTTGCGCCCGAACTGGTCGGAGAGCGGGCCGTAGAAGAGCTGCGAGATGCCAAAGGCGATGAAGAAGGCGGTCAGTGTCAGCTGGGTCGCCTGCGGGGTCGCGGCGAACTCGCTCGCGATCTGGGGCAGTGCGGGCAGGTACATGTCGATCGCGAAGGGCCCGACGGCGCCGAGCAGGCCCACGACGAGGGCGATGCGGAACATGGGTGGATGATCCTTGTCTGCGGCCGGAACCGGGGAGGCGGACGGGCGCTCCTATGCCCCATCGCGCGACTTGTCCACCACGAAGCGCGCCCCGGCGGGGCGCAACAACGTGGAGGCTTTTTCAGAGGCCTGCCTAGTACGGAACTATTGGCGAGTACGGGGGCAAGGGCGCCTCCGCAGGGCTGGCCAGTGCGACGGTGCGACTACTGCGCCGCCTTGCCGGCCACCAGTGCCTCTGCCGCCGCCTGCGCCTCGATCGTGGCCGCGCGCTCCTCGACCAGCTCGACGATGTGCTCGATCATCCGGTCGTTGTCCATCTTGTGGGCCTGCTTTCCGGCCAGATAGACCATGCCCGAGCCGGCGCCGCCCCCAGTGAAGCCGAGATCCGTCATCAGCGCCTCTCCCGGCCCGTTCACCACGCAGCCGATGATCGAGAGCGACAGCGGCGTCTTGATGTGCTCGAGCCGCTTCTCCAGCGCCTCGACGGTCTTGATGACGTCAAATCCCTGCCGCGCACAGGACGGGCAGGAGATGATGTTGACGCCGCGGTGGCGCAGGCCAAGCGATTTCAGGATCTCGAAGCCGACGCGGACCTCCTCGACCGGATCGGCCGAGAGGCTGACGCGGATCGTGTCGCCGATCCCCATCCACAGCAGGTTGCCGAGGCCGATGGCGGATTTCACCGTGCCCGAGAGCATGCCGCCGGCCTCGGTGATGCCGAGGTGGATCGGCGCATCCGTCGCATCGGCCAGCGCCTGATAGGCCGCGGCGGCAAGGAACACGTCCGAGGCCTTCACGGAGATCTTGAACTCGTGGAAGTCGGCGTCCTGCAGCAGCGCGATATGGGCAAGCCCGCTCTCGACCATCGCCTCCGGGCAGGGCTCGCGGTACTTCTCGAGCAGGTGGCGCTCGAGACTGCCCGCATTCACCCCGATGCGCATCGAGCAGCCGTGATCGCGCGCGGCGCGCACCACCTCGGCCACGCGCTCCTTCGACCCGATGTTGCCCGGGTTGATGCGAAGGCAGGCCGCGCCCGCCTCGGCCGCCTCGATGCCGCGACGGTAGTGGAAATGGATGTCGGCGACGATGGGCACGGGGCTTTCGCGCACGATCTCCTTGAGCGCGCGGCTGGAGTCCTCGTCCGGCACCGAGATGCGCACGATATCGGCGCCGGCCTCGGCGCAGCGCTGGACCTGGGCGATGGTCGCGGCGACATCGGTCGTCAGCGTGTTCGTCATCGTCTGCACGCTGATCGGCGCATCGCCGCCGACCGCAACGGACCCGACATGGATCTGCCGCGACCGGCGCCGGTAGATGTTCCGCCAGGGGCGAACGGTGTTGTGGTCCATGGGGAGCGTGATCCGCGCTGCGAACTCGCCTGGGAGCTCGGGCGGAAAATAGGGCAGCTGCGGGGGAAAGTCACCCCGCCCTCCGGCTTGCCTTGCTTCTTCCGGCCAGAAACCTGGAGAGCAGTGCCTGGGGTGCAGGGGCGGCGAGCGCCCTGCCGGCACGCGCCCACAGGCCTGCGCCCAGCAAAGAAGAATGCGCGCACCTGCGCGCGCCTTATGGCCACCAACAGGCGGCCGCCGCCTACTGGATGCCGACCGCCGGGACGCCGGTGATACCCATGGCCTGGCTGACCACGCCGGGCACGTCGGCGACCTGCGCGTAGCGCTCGGTGATCGCGGCGGGTGTCAGCACCACGTCTCGGACCGCGCGGGTTCCGCTGCCGAGCGGCCCGCGCAGGTCGTCACCGACGCGAACGTAGACCGAACCCGAATTGCCCGCCCAGATCATCGGATCGCTTGTGCCCTCGGGCGGCGAATAGGTCTCACCCTTCTCGAGGATCTGCTCGAATATGATCGTGCCACTGGCGAGATAGACCCGCACCCAGGCCGCGCGTTCGGCGATAACGGTGATCGGCGCGTGGCCGCCCGCAACCGCCGCGCCATTGTCCGGCAGATCCGCGACCAGAGCGCTCTCCATTGCTGCCGCCGGCCCGACGGCACCCAGCGACGCCTCGACCGCCGCGAGGATCAGCGACAGCGAATCGTCGGTCCCCGCCTCGTGCGCCAGCCGCGCCGGCGTGACCCGCGCCACGGCCGCCGGCCGGAACCGGTCGGGATCGAGCGCGGCGATCGGCCCGTCCCGCGGGGTCAGGATCGGCACCGCTACGTCCTGCTGGCGATAGAGATCGGCCAGCGAGGCGGCCGCAACCGGGGCCGCGAGCTCGCCCAGCACCGGCTCGCCGCCGCCAGGCAGCTCCGGGGCGGCAAGCGCCTCCATCTCGGCCAGCGCGATGGGCAGCTCATCTACCGGGGCGAACTGGACGCGCTGGATGTTCTGCAGCACCGTCCAGCCCCCGTAACCGAGCCCGCCCACGAGCATCGCCAGCACCAGCACCGAGCCGATGCCGGCAAGCGGCACGGCAGGCGCGCGCGCGACATCGACGATCGGAAACCGCAGCCGGAAGGCACCGGGCGCCCCGGGGATGACGGCGGACGCGGGCCGGTTGCCGAACTTGGGCTCGACCGCGACATCGGTGGGCCGGGCGAAGCCGCTCTCGCGGATGAAGCGCTTGAGCACCTGCTCGGGGTCGAGCTGGAGGTAGCGGGCATATGCGCGCACGTAGCCGGGCACGAAACTGGGGTTGGGAAAGACAGAGAGGTCGAGATCCTCGATCGCGGCGACATAGGCCGCACGAATGCGCAGGTCGCGCTGCACGTCGAGCAGGGTCTTGCCCATGGTCGCGCGCTCGCCACGCAGCTCGTCGCCGAGGCGGAAGCCGCTCTCGGTCGTGGCGCAACCGCCATCCGCGCTGTACTCGATACCCGCCATGGCCACGCCCTGCGGCTCCACTGCTACTCGACCTGCCTCAAGCGATACCGACATCGAATCACGCCGGTCCGCCTGTTGTGTTTGCAGGAACTTTAACATGTTTCCGAAGGGAGTTGCAGGGCGAGATGTGCGTGAGGGTATCATTTGTCGCAAGATGTAGATACTCGCACAACGATCGACCGCGCTGAGGCCCGCGGACGGCCCGGGCGGACAGGTTTCGCGCGTCCATGATTCCTCCCGATCGCTGCAGGTGCGGGCGCCGCGCCACAGGCGGTCGCAAGGGAAGTCTCGCAGCGGAAAATTGACGCCAAGTTAAGGCGGATCCGATGGATCCGGCCTTCTGTCGGCCGACAGGTCCGCCCGCCTGCCTCAGGCGACGAGGGAGCGGCTTCCCATGTCGAGGAACTTCCGGCGCCGCGCCTTGCGGATGGCGTCGGGCTTCATGCCGTCAAGCTCGCCCAGCATCTCGCCGATCGCCGCGCCCACGCTCCGGATCGTCTGCGGACGGTCGCGCTGTGCGCCGCCGCGCGGCTCGGGGATCACCCGGTCGACGACGCCGAGCGCGAAGAGATCGCCAGCGGTGAGCCGCAGGGCCTCGGCCGCTTCTTTGGTCTTCTCGGCGTCCTTCCACAGGATCGAGGCGCAGCCCTCGGGCGAGATCACCGAATAGATCGAATGCTCCAGCATCGCGATCCGGTCGCCGGTGGCGAACGCCACGGCGCCGCCCGAACCGCCCTCGCCGATCACCACAGTGACCAGCGGCACGCCGATCTGCAGGCATTTCTCGGTCGAGCGCGCGATGGCCTCGGCCTGGCCGCGCTCCTCGGCTCCCTTGCCGGGATAGGCGCCGGGCGTGTCCACCAGCGTCACCACCGGCAGGCCGAAGCGGTCGGCCAGATCCATCAGGCGGATCGCCTTGCGGTAGCCCTCGGGGCGCGCCATGCCGAAGTTGCGCTCGATGCGGCTCTTGGTATCGTTGCCCTTCTCGTGGCCGATCACCACGACGGGGCGCCCTTCGAGCCGGGCGAGCCCACCCATCACCGCATGGTCATCGGCGAAGTTGCGATCGCCCGCCAGCGGGGTCCATTCGGTGAACAGCGCCTCGATGTAGTCCTTGCAATGCGGGCGGTCAGGGTGGCGCGCCACCTGGGTTTTCCGCCAGGCGTCGAGCTTGCCGTAGAGCTCGTCGAGCAGCGCATCGGCCTTGCGGTCCAACGCCTCGGCCTCGGCCGCGACATCCATCTCGGCATTCTTGCGGCCGAGGGCGCGAAGCTCCTCCGCCTTGCCCTCGATCTCCGCGAGGCCTTTTTCGAAGTCGAGATAGGTCTGCATGCGCTGCTCCGTGCCTTGCGGTGGTATATGTCCGCAGGCCGCGGGATTGCAACTGCTGGCCGGCGGCCCGTCGAGCCCGGTCAGCCGGCGATCATCTTCGCCGTCTCGACGATCACGCGGGCCTGGCGGATCGAGGCGAGATCGACCAGCCGGCCCTTGTAGGTCGTGGCCCCCTGCCCCTTCGCCTCGGCCTCGGCCATGGCCGCGAGGATCTCGCGCGCCTCGGTCACCTGCGCCTCCGAGGGGGTGAAGACCTCGTTTGCGAGCGCGACCTGGGCGGGATGGATCGCCCATTTTCCGACCATGCCCAGGGTCGCCGCCCGCCGGGCCTGGGCGCGGAATCCCTCGGCATCAGAGAAATCGCCGAAGGGCCCGTCGACGGGCAGCACGCCCGCCGCGCGGCAGGCCGCGACGATGGCCGCCGTGACACCGTGCCAAGGATCGGCCCAGACCGGGGGACGCTCGGCGGCGCCACTGGGCGCCAGCATGTAGTATCCCTCCTGGGTGCCGCCGATGCCGGTCGTCTGCATTCCCATGGAGGCCGCAAAATCCGCCGCGCCGAGGCTCAGCGCCTGGAGCCGCGGGCTGCCGGCGGCGATCTCGGCGACATTGCGGAAGCCGAGCGCGGTCTCGATGATGCCCTCGAAGCCGAGGCGCTTGCTCCGCCCCTTCGCCGCCTCGATCGAGCTGACGAGCGCATCCACCGCGTAGAGATCGGCGGCGGTGCCGAGCTTGGGGATCATGATGATGTCGAGCCGCTCGCCGGCCTGCTCCAGCAGGTCGACCACGTCGCGATACCAGAATTCCGTATCAAGCCCGTTGATGCGCACCGAGAGCATCTTATTGCCCCAGTCGACCTCGCTGATCGCCCGAATGACGTTCTCCCGCGCCTCGGCCTTGTCCGCCGGCGCGACGCTGTCCTCCAGGTCGAGATTGATCACATCCGCCGCCGAGCGCGCCATCTTCTCGAAGAGCGCGACCCGCGAGCCCGGCCCGAAGAGCTGGCAGCGGTTGGGGCGCGCGGGCGGGCTGGGCGGAACAGTGAAGCTCATGAGGCCGGGTCCTTCACGACGCTGCTGCGGCTATGCTGCAGCGCAGTAAGGCACTGGCCGCCGCGGGCGTCAATGGAATGACGCGCCGCAGCACCGCTATTGAAGGTCGGCGAAGGCCTCCTGCATCCTGGCCACAGCCTCCACGATCCGCGCGCGCGGCGTGGCGAGGTTGAAGCGCATGAAACTCTCGCCGCCGGCACCGAAGGTCGAGCCGTGGCTGAGCGCGAGCCGCGCGCCGGTCTCGATCCGCTCGTTGATCTCGGCCGCCGACATGCCCGTACCGGCAAAATCCACCCAGCCGAGATAGGTACCCTCCAGCGGCATAGAACGCAGACCGGGGATGGCGTTCAGGCCCTCGTCGAGCACCCGCGCATTGACGGCCAGGTAGGCGCAGAGCGCGTCCACCCAGGCGTCGCCCGTCGCATATGCCGCCGTCGCCATCAGGATGCCGAAGCGGTTGGGCGAGCTGCCCGACGCGGTGATCACCTCGGCGAAGCGCTTGCGCAGCACGGGGTCGGGGATGATGACATTGCCGGTCATCGCGCCCGCGATGTTGAAGGTCTTGGTGGTGGCGCTCAGCATCACCGTCCGGCCGAGCGCCTCCGGCGCGGCTACGGTGAAGGGCAGATGCCGGTGGCCAGGCAGCACGAGGTCGTGGTGGATCTCGTCGGAGAGCACGATGAGGTCATGCCGCTCGGCGAAGGCCGCGACCTCGGCCAGCTCCTCGGCGCTCCAGACGCGGCCACCGGGATTGTGAGGCGAGCAGAGTACGATGATGCGCTCGTCACCCTTCAAGCTCGCGCCGAGCGCCTCGAGATCCATCCGGTAGCGCCCATCCTCGATCACCAGCGGCGATTCGACGATGCGGCGATGGTTGGTAGTCAGGATGCGATAGAAGGCGTGGTAGACCGGGGAGAACAGGATCACCCCGTCTCCCGGCTTCGAGAAAGCCTGCAGGCAGAGCGCAAACCCGGCCACGATGCCATGGGTCGTGAAGATCGCGCCCGGATCGACGTCCCAGCCGTGGCGGCGCGACATCCAGCCGGTGATCGCCGACCTGTAGGCGTGATCGTCGCCGAAGTAGCCGTGCACGCCGTGCGCGACGGTCGCGGCCAGCACCTCGTTAACGGCGGGCGGCGGGCGGAAGTCCATGTCGGCCACCCACATGGCCAGCGCGTCGGAGGCGGTGACACCGCAGCGATCGGCCATGCCGTCCCATTTCAGCGAATGGGTGCCGTACCGGTCGATGATCTCGTCGAAGTCGAAGCTCTCGGGGATGTCCTTCATCGGGGCAGAATAGCCGCTGCCGGTGCCGGCGCAAGCCATGCTCCGTCTTGTCAAGACGGCACCCCTCGCCTAAGTCGCGCGGATGGCCCTTCGCGAGATCATCACCCTGCCCGACCCGCGGCTTCGCAAGCGCGCCGAGCCCGTCGCCGAGATCGACGAGGGGCTGCGCAAGCTGGCCGCGGACATGCTCGAGACGATGTACGACGCGCCCGGCATCGGGCTGGCAGCGCCGCAGATCGGGGTAATGAAGCGCATCTTCGTCATGGACTGTTCGGAGAAGGACGCCGATCCGGACCCGATGGTCTTCATCAATCCCGAGATCGTCGCCGCCTCCGAAGAGCTGGAGACGAGCGAGGAAGGCTGCCTGTCGATCCCGGACGTCTATGACGACGTGACCCGGCCGGCCCGCGTGACCCTGCGCTGGACCGATCTCGACGGCGCCGAGCAGGAGCGCGAGTTCGCCGACCGACCCGCGGTCTGCATCCAGCACGAGCTCGACCATCTGAACGGGCGGCTCTTCATCGACCATCTGAGCATGGTCAAGCGCACGATGATCTCCAACCGCATGAAGAAGCTGAAGCGCGAGAAGGCGCGGGCCTGACGGCGATGCGGCTCGTCTTCATGGGCACCCCGGACTTCTCGCGCCCGGCGCTCGACGCGCTGGTCGAGGCCGGCCACGAGATCGCCTGCGTCTATACCCAGCCGCCACGACCGGCCGGACGCGGCCAGAAGCCGCGCCCCTCGCCCATCCAGGCCCGGGCCGAGGCGCTGGGCCTGCCGGTGCGCGCACCGGTCAGCCTGCGCGATGCGGGCGCACAGGCGGAATTCGCGGCGCTGGGGGCCGAGGTGGCGGTGGTCGTCGCCTACGGGCTGATCCTGCCCCGTGCGGTCCTGGATGCACCCGCGCGCGGCTGCCTGAACATCCATGCCTCGCTCCTGCCGCGCTGGCGGGGGGCGGCGCCGATCAATCGGGCGATCATGGCCGGTGATGCCGACACCGGCGTGTGCATCATGGGGATGGAGGCAGGGCTGGACACCGGGCCGGTGCTGCTGCGCGAGGCTGTTTCGATCGGGGCCGAGGACACCGCCGGGACGCTGCACGATCGGCTGGCGGCGCTGGGCGGGCGGATGATCGTCGAGGCGCTGGCCGGGCTCGATGCGATCACGCCGGCGCCGCAACCCGAGGCGGGCGTCACCTATGCGGCCAAGATCGACAAGGCCGAGGCGCGGATCGACTGGACGCGGCCGGCGGAGGAGGTCGACCGGCAGATCCGCGGGCTGGCGCCCTTCCCCGGGGCCTGGTGCGAGATCGGAGGCGAGCGGGTCAAGGTGCTGCTGTCGGAGATGGCCGAAGGCTCGGGCGCGCCCGGTATGGTTCTGGACGAGGACCTGGCCGTCGCCTGCGGGTCGGGGGCGGTGCGGCTGACCCGGCTGCAGCGCGCGGGCGCGGGCGCCATGGATGCCGCCACCTTCCTGCGGGGGCGGCCCGTCGCGCCGGGGACGCGGCTGCCGGGCGGAAGCCCCTTTTCCAGCTAGAAACCTGGAGAGCAGCGCCTGGGGTGCGGGGGCGGCGAGCGCCCTGCCGGCGCAGGCTCACAGGCCTGGGCCCAGCAAAGAAGAACGCGCGCACCGCGCGCGCAACATGGCGCCCCCTACCCGCCTTCGCTCCAGCAGGGCAGCCGGTTTCCGGGCTGCGGCCGGGCCGAGAAGACCGCGCGGGCGATGGCGCGGGCGAGGCAGGCGGCGGCGGCCTGCTCGATCTCCATTCGGGCCAGCGCCGGATCCGCGCCGAGCGGCCGGGCGCCGGTGGAGACGGCGAAGATCAGGTCGCCGTCATAGGGCGTATGCGTGGGATGGATCGCGCGGGCCATGCCGTTCTGCGCCACCTCTGCCATGCGCCGGGCCGCCGCCTTGTCGAGCTGCGCGTCGGTGGCCACGATGGCGATCGTCGTGTTCGCCCGGGGACCGGCAAAGCCGGACTTGCGCGCGGCCGCGCCCGCATCCGCCAGCCGCACCGGCTGCTGGCCCTGACCGCCGAACTCGTCGCCGATCTCGAAGGCGCCGGCCCAGAAGGCGCGCGATCCGGGCAGCGTTACCGAGCCAAATGGATTGGCCGCGACCAGCGCGCCGACGGTGGTCCCGTCATCGAGGATCTGCGAGGCCGAGCCGAGGCCGCCCATCAGCGTGGCGGTCATCGCGCCGGTGCCCGCGCCTTCGCTGCCGATGGCGAAATCCTCGCTCGCTGCCACGAGCGCACTGCGGCCGAGCGCGGCGTAGGGGTTGGTGTCCCAGTCCTTGTCGCCGCCGTTGGCCAGATCGAAGAGGATCGCCGCCGGCACGATCGGGACGCGCGCGGGTCCCGCGGGATAGCCGCGCCCCATGGCGCGCAGCGCGTCCGCCACGCCCGAGGCGGCATCGAGTCCAAAGGCCGAGCCACCCGAGAGCACCAGCGCGTCCACCGCCTCGACCAGCCGGCCCGGTTCCAGCAGGTCGGTCTCGCGCGTTCCGGGCGCGCTGCCGCGCACGTCCACGGCGGCGAGAAAGGGCGTATCGGCGGTCAGCACCGTCACCCCGGATTTCAGCCGCGCGTCCGAGGCATTGCCGACCTTCAGCCCGGGCACGTCGGTGATGAGGTTGCGGGCGCCGGTGCGCATCAGATGCAGCGCCCCCCGTCCACCTCAAGGGCGACGCCGGTGATCATCGCGGCCTCGTCCGAGCAGAGGAAGGCCGCCGCATGTCCCATGTCCTGCGGGGTGGAGAAGCGCCCGATCGGGATGGTGGAGAGGAACTTCGCGCGCATCTCGGGCGTGTCCTCGCCCATGAACGAGGCGAGCAGCGGCGTCTCGCCCGCCACCGGGCAGAGCGCGTTCACCCGTACCCCGAAGGGCGCAAGCTCCACCGCCATGCCCTTGGTCGCCGTCACCATCCAACCTTTGGAGGCATTGTACCAGGTGAGCCGCGGCCGCGGCGACAGCGCGGCGGTCGAGGCGATGTTCAGGATCGCGCCGGTCCCGCGCGCCTTCATCGCCGGAACGAAGTGGCGCGCGGTCAGGTAGACCGACTTGGCGTTCACCTGCAGCACGCGGTCGAAATCCGCCTCGCTCACGTCCTCCATGGGGGCGGGCAGATGGGTGATGCCGGCGTTGTTGACGAGGATGTCGAGGGGGCCGAGCGCATCCGTGGCCGCCGCGGCCATCGCCGCCACGCCGGCGTCGGTGCCGACATCGGCCTCGACGGAGGCAACGCCGATCTCGACCGCCATCGCGGCCAGCGCCGCGGGGTTTCGGTCCGCGATCATCACCCGCGCACCTTCGGCTGCAAAGATACGGGCGATTCCCGCCCCGAACCCGGATGCACCGCCCGTAACGAGCGCTGTCTTGCCCTCAAGCCGCATGTCGGTCCTCCCTGACCGGGAGGATGCCCATAAGTTCATCAGGCGCAAGGAAGATCGCCGGCCTGCCCTGCCGCTTGAGGCTTTCTTAATCCCACGCCGGCTATGAGCGGATGTCACATCCGTCCCACGCTGTCCGAGTTCGCGAGTACCTGCATGATCGGCATCATCGGCATCGTCATCGTCGTCGTCATGGTCTTCGGCGGTTACATCATCGCGGGCGGCAAGATCGGCATCATCCTGCATGCCCTGCCCTTCGAGATGATGATGATCGCGGGCGCAGCGCTCGGCGCCTTCGTGATCTCCAACGACAGCCACGGGATCAAGCACACGCTCAAGGACATCGGCAAGGTGTTCAAGGGGCCGCACTGGAAGCCGCAGGACTTCCAGGACCTGCTCTGCCTGATGTTCCAGTTGATCCGCATCGCGCGCTCGAACCCCATCGAGCTCGACGCGCATATCGAGGATCCGGGCGCCTCGTCGATCTTCAACGCCTATCCGCGCATCCTCGCCGACAGCGAGGCGGTGGCGCTGATCTGCGACACGCTGCGCTCTGCCTCGATGAACTACGACGACCCGATGCAGGTCGAGGAAGTGCTGAGCAAGCGGATAGAGAAGAACTACCAGAACGCTCTGCACTCCGCCCACACGCTGCAGACCATGGCCGACGGCCTGCCGGCGCTCGGGATCGTCGCGGCCGTGCTCGGCGTCATCAAGACCATGGCCTCGATCGACCAGCCCCCCGAGATCCTCGGCAAGATGATCGGCGGCGCGCTGGTGGGCACGTTTCTCGGCGTGTTCCTGGCCTATGGCTTCGTCGGCCCCTTCGCCAACCGGGTGAAGAGCGTGATCGACGAGGACCAGCATTTCTACAACCTCATCCGCGAGGTGATGGTCGCGGCGCTGCACAACCATGCGCCCAACATCTGCGTCGAGGTCGGCCGGCAGAATACCCCCTCCGGCCTGCGCCCGTCCTACAACGAGCTCGAGACCGCGCTCCGGGCCTCGCGGCAGAGCCTCGCCGCATGACGCGCGCGCTCGCGCTCGGGCTGGCCGCGGCGGCTGCGGCATCGGCCGCGCTTGCCGAGGGCGGGCCGATCCGCAGCGGCGAGCACGAGACCTTCTCGCGGCTGGTGATGGAGATCGAACCGGCGACCGAATGGTCGCTGGAGCGCGACGGGAGGGTGGTGACGATCCTCTTCCCGCGCACGGAAATCGCGTTCGGCACCGGTGCCGTCTTCGATCTGATCCCGCGAACGCGCATCCAGGCGGTCGAGACAGGCATCACGCCCGAGGGGACCAGCGTCTCGGTGACGCTGGGCTGCGACTGCCGGGTGAGCACGGTCTTCGTCGGCGCGCGCTGGCTTGCTCTCGACATCGGCGACCGGGTGGCGGCGGCAACTCCGTCGGCGCCCGTGGTGTCGGTGCCGCCTGCCCCTGCCCCGCCCGCGCCGCCGGTCACCGACGGCCCGCCGAAGTCGGGGCACAAGGGGCTGGCGGCCGCGCTCGAGGAGGCAGCGGAAGCTCTGGCCGCGGCCGAGGCGCAGGAGGCGCGCGAGCGGGTGGCGGTCAGCTCGGCCGAGGAGATCCTGCTGCGTCAGATCGAGCGCGCGGCCAATCAGGGGCTGATCGAACTCGCGGAAGCGGGCCAGGCTGCCGAGGCCGGCTCACCGGTGGTGGTCACCGCGCCCGCGCCACTGCCGCGGCCGGTGGCGACGCCGTCGCCGGTGGTGCCGCTGGCGCTCGCCCGCGGCGGGCTTCAGGCACCGCCCTCGCTCACCGATCTGCTCGATCAGGACCAGGTGCGCGCGCTGACGGTCTTCGATCGTGACCGGCCGGTGACGAACGAGCGGGCCGTGGCGCCGGCGGTGCAGATCGAGTGCCGCCCGGACGATGACTTCGCCATCGGGCGCTGGGCCGACAGCCGGCCGGCGCATATGCAGATCGCGGCGCGCTCGGTGCATCTGCTGGGCGAGTTCGACACGCCAGATCCGCGGGTGTTGGGCGAGATCGCCCGCATCCAGATCCGCTTCGGGCTCGGGGCCGAGGCGGAGCAGCTGCTCGGGGCCTTCCCGGTGCCGCTGGCGGAGCGCGCGCTCCTGGTAGATCTCGCCCGCGCCGTCGAGAGCCGCCCACCGCGGCCGGGCGGGCCGTTGAGCGTCGGGGCGGCCTGTCCGGGGGCGCACGGGCTGTGGTTGGCGATCGCGGGCACGGGACCCGCCTGGCGGGACGCCGGCCATTTCGCCGGCATCGCAGCCGCTTTCGGCGAGCTGCCGCCCGATCTGCGCGCTCTGGTCGGCCCGGGGTTGATCGAGCGGCTGATCGACGAGGATCGGGCTGATGCCGCGCGACTGATCTACGATACGATGAGCCGGCCGGAGCCCGCACGTTCGGCGGCCCTGCGGCTGGCCGAGGCGCGGCTGGTGGCGACGGAGGGCAGCGGCGAGGCCGCAATGCGGGCGCTGGGGGATCTGGTCGAGGACGGATCACACAATGCGCCCGACGCCCTGCGGCATCTGGCGCGGATCGCGCTCGATATCGGCGCCCCCCTGCCCGACCGGCTGGTTGCGGACCTGGGCGCGCAGACGCGGCTCTTCGATGCTGGCCCGCGGGGCCCCGAGTACCGCGCGCTCCTGATCGAAGCGATGGCAGCGCGGGGCGAGATCGTGCCCGCGATTGCGGAGTTGCGCGCCGCTGGGACCCGCTGGCCCTCGGACGGCCGGTTTCCGGCGCTGGCGGTCGCGCTGCTGGCCGGCGCCGATCCGGCGCTGACCGGGCCGAGCGCCTATGCGGAGACGGTGCTGACGAGCCGGGACCTGCTGCCCGACGACCCCGATACGGATGCGGTGCGTCGCGCGATTGCGCGGCGTCTTCTGGACCTCGATCTGGCGAGCCCGGCCCGAGAGATCATCGCGCCGGCGCTGGTACGGGATGACGCGGACGCGCGGCTTCTCGATGCCGAGGCGGCGCTGGCGCTCGGCCAGACCGTGGCCGCGCAGGAGGTGCTTGCGGGGCTGGAGGGCGATTCCGCGGCGATGCTGCGCGCCCGTGCGTTCGCGCGGGATGCCGAATTCGATGCCGCGCAGGCGGCGCTGATCGAGGCCGGGCTGGAGGCGGAGGCCGAGGCGCTGGCCTGGTCCTCGGGCGACTGGGTCCGGGCGGCCGCCGCAGCGGCGGAAGGCGAGGATGAGGCGCGGCTCGCCATGGCCCGCTACATGGAGGCGCGCGCCGATCCGGCGCTCGCCCCGCCGCCGGCGCCTGACCCTGCGGCGCTCACCGGGGCGGAGGCCTTCGTCGATCCGCTGCCGAGCCTCGATCGCCCGAACCTCGCCGCCGCGCGGCGGCTCCTGGCGACTGGGCGGGAGCTCGAGGATTTCGTGGCCGAGCTTCTGCAGTCCCAATAGGCCCGCCCGCAGGGGTACCACGATGATACGCGGATCTAGTAACCGAGATCATTGAGAAATCTGTCTGTATATACAATGTATATACAAGCCTCGACCGCGCGCCCGGGCCTTGCGACCCCCCGGCCCGGCCTCTAGATACGAAGCAGAGCAGCAGGCAGGAGCGAGCAGGCAAATGGCGATGGAAGCGGCGGAGATCGAGCGACTGATCCTGGCGGCCTTTCCGACCGCCCAGGTGGAGATCACCGACCTTGCCGGCGACGGGAACCACTATGCCGCCCAGGTCACCGCGGACGAGTTCCGTGGCCTGAACCGCGTCAAGCAGCACCAGCTGGTCTATGCCGCGCTGAAGGGAAAGATGGAAGGATCGCGGGGAGAGCTGCACGCGCTGGCCCTGACGACCAAGGCACCGGAGTAGAAAGATGAGCGACGCATCGCACGCAGCCATCAAGGCCGACGTGGACGACAACGACGTGGTCCTGTTCATGAAGGGCACCGCCAGCATGCCGCAATGCGGCTTTTCCAGCCGCGTGGCGGGGGTGCTGAACTACCTCGGTGTCCAGTACAAGGACGTAAACGTGCTGGCCGACGAGGGGGTCCGCAACGGGATCAAGAGCTTCTCGGACTGGCCGACGATCCCGCAGCTTTATGTGAAGGGCGAATTCGTCGGCGGCTGCGACATCGTGACCGAGATGGCGCTGTCGGGCGAGCTGGACGAGCTGTTCGCCGACAAGGGCATCGCCTTCGACAAGGCGGCCGCGGACAAGATCCGTGAGGCGAACAAGCAGGCCTGAGGGCCTGCTGACGCCGGGGTCTCTGCCCGACGTCCGCGCAGTTTCCGCGCCATCGGACCCGGGATTTGGCTGCGGGCGATTGCTCCGCGCGCGCCTGCCCTCCTGCCGAACCCGCTCGTAGCGCGGCGCTGCCTCGCGCGGGTTCATCGGCCTGGGCTCGTGAGCGCGGAGGTCGAGGGGCCGAGCGCAGTTCCGTCGACAAATCCGCGAAGTGATCAGGCGACGCGGAGCGGCCCGCGCTCCGGTGGTCAGGTTGAGAAGATATCCCTACCCCGCCGTCGCCTCAGCCGCGTCGGCGATGGCATCGAGCTCGGCGCGAACCTGGGTGAGGAGCTGCAGCGCCATCTCGTTCTCAGCCTGCAGCCGCTCGATCTCGGCCTGGGCGCTGCGGCTGACGGTCTGGCCATCGCGCTTGAGCGCATTGGCGGCCAACATCGCCGATTTCGCCTCGGCAATGCGGGTGCGCTCCTCCGCCGCCCGGATGCGGTCCTCGGCGTCCTGGAGCTGCGCCTCGACGGCACGCATGGAATCGCCCAGCATCAGGCCGGCGAGAAGCAGCATGCGCTTTTCCACCGAACGGCCCATCTCGTCGGTCAGCCGGCTGGCCTCGGCGTTGAGCAGCGCGGCGGCGCGCTCCAACGAGGCCTCCTGGCCCGCGTCGCAGGCGACCTCATAGAGGCGGCCACCGATCTCAAGCGTCAGTTCGGGCATCTCAGGCCTCCTCGATCAGCGGCTTGAGCTGGGCAATCAACTCGTCGAGCGCTGCCACATCCACGTCGCGCTTGGCGCGCAGGCGCTCCAGCTCGGCTGCGAGCGCGATCTTCTCCCGCTCCAGTTGCGCGACGCGCTCGACCAGGCCTGCGTCGCCCTCGGCCGGCACGTAGCGGCCGGCCACCGCCGTACGCAGACGATCCAGCGCCTCGGCAATCTGGCCCTCGATCTCTATGATCTGACTCATGGTTTGCGCTTCCCGCTCAGCTCGCCTCGTTTTAGGCAGGCCCCCGGAACATTGCAATCCAGTGTTAACCTTTCCACCCCCGACCATGCCCCGGGCCCCGCGAATGCGCCTTGACCCATCGGAGTTGGCTGCTATCAGTGCCCTGCTTTTGGCGGTCGCATTGCGGATGGACCGCACCTCCCCGCGAGAAGGGCCAATCCAAGTGGACATCAGCGAACTGCGCGAGCGTCATCCCGGTCACTGGCAGAAGGCCAGCGCGCTGCGCGTGCTCGCCATGGATGCGGTCGAGGCGGCCAATTCCGGCCATCCCGGCATGCCGATGGGCATGGCCGACGTCGCCACCGTGCTTTTCGAACGCCACCTGAAATTTGATGCCTCGGCCCCCGACTGGGCCGACCGCGACCGGTTCATCCTCTCGGCCGGCCATGGCTCGATGCTGCTCTACGGGCTGCTGTACCTGGCCGGCTATGCGCGGATGCCGCTCGACGAGCTGCGCCGCTTCCGCCAGCTCGGCTCGAAATCTGAGGGTCATCCAGAATACCGCCCCGGCACGGGGATCGAGACCACCACGGGGCCGCTCGGCCAGGGGCTGGCCAATGCGGTCGGCTTCGCCATCGCCGAGCAGAGCCTCGCCGCCCGCTTCGGGCGCAAGGTGGTCGATCACCACACCTGGGTGATCGCCGGCGACGGTTGCCTGATGGAGGGGATCAGCCATGAGGCGATCGGCCTCGCGGGCAAGCAGAAGCTGAACAAGCTGATCGTCTTCTGGGACAACAACGGCATCTCGATCGACGGCAAGGTCAACCTCTCGGACGTGACCGACCAGCGCAAGCGCTTCGAGGCGGCCGGCTGGTCGGTGCATGAATGCGACGGCCATGACCCGGACGACATCGACCGGGCGATCATGGAGGCGAAGGCCAGCGAATGGCCGTCGATGATCGACTGCCGCACCCACATCGGCTTCGGCGCGCCGACCAAGCAGGATACCAAGTCCGCGCATGGATCGCCGCTGGGCGCCGAGGAGATCGCGAAGGTGCGCGAGATCTACGGCTGGAACTATCCGCCCTTCGAGATCCCCGAAGGCGTGCTGTCGCAGTGGCGCGCCATCGGTGCGCGGGGCGCCGAGGCGCGCGCGGCCTGGACGGAGCAGCTCGGCAAGCTGTCGGGTGCCAAGCGCGCCGAGTTCGAGCGCGTGGTGGCCGGCGATCTGCCCCGCAAGCTGCCGGGGGCGCTCACTGCTTTCCGCAAGGCGCAGTCCGAGGCCGCGCCGAAGGTCGCGACCCGCAAGGCCTCCGAGATGGTGCTCGAGGTCATCAATGCGGTCACGCCAGAGACCCTGGGCGGCTCGGCCGACCTGACGGGGTCGAACAACACGCTGACCAAGGGGCTGGGTACATTCGACGCCGAGAACCGCGCCGGGCGATACATCCACTACGGCATCCGCGAGCACGGCATGGCGGCCGCGATGAACGGCATCGCGCTGCACGGGGGCGCGATCCCCTATGGCGGGACGTTCCTGGTCTTCTCCGACTACGCGCGCGGCGCGATCCGCCTCTCGGCGCTGATGAAGCAGCGCGTCGTCTATGTGCTGACGCATGATTCGATCGGGCTCGGCGAGGACGGCCCGACGCATCAGCCGGTCGAGCATCTGGCCATGCTGCGCGCGACGCCGGACCTGCTGGTCTTCCGCCCTGCCGACATCATCGAAACGGCCGAGGCCTGGGAGCTGGCCCTCGGGGCGGCGCGGCCCTCGGTGCTGGCGCTGACGCGGCAGAACCTGCCGACGCTGCGGCGCGAGCACACGCGGCGCAACCTGTCGGCGCGGGGCGCCTATGTGCTGGCTGAGGCCGAGGGCAAGCGCCGCGCGGTGCTGATCGCCACCGGCTCGGAGGTCGAGATCGCCATGAAGGCGCGCGACCTCCTGCAGGCCAAGGGAATCGGAACGCGCGTCGTCTCGATGCCCTCCTGGGAGCTCTTCTCCGAACAGGACGACAAGTACCGCCGCAGCGTGCTGCCGGCCGGCCCGGTACGGGTCGCGGTCGAGGCCGCGGTCTCCTTCGGCTGGGGCCGCTGGCTCTATGGCGAGGGTGGCAGCGCGAAGAAGGCGGGCTTCGTCGGCATGCGCGGCTTCGGCGCCTCGGGTCCGGCAGAGGATCTCTACGCCCATTTCGGCATCACCCCGCAAGCGGTGGCGGATAAGGCCGAAGGCCTGCTTTGACGGAGGCCGGGCGGATGGGCTGGAAGACGCTCGACGATCTCGATCTCTCCGGCAAGGTCGTCCTCATCCGCGTCGACATCAACGTGCCCGTCGACGCCGGCCGGGTCACCGATGCAACCCGCATCGAGCGGACCGTCCCCACGGTGCGCGACATCCTCGCCCGTGGCGGCAAGCCGGTGCTGCTCGCCCATTTCGACCGGCCGAAGGGCCGCGTCGTTCCCGAGATGAGCCTCAAGGTGACGCTGCCGGCCCTGTCCGAGGCGCTCGGGCAGGAGGTGGCCTTCGCCGAGGACTGCGTGGGTGAGACGGCGGCCGCGGCCATTGCCGCCCTGCCCGCCGGTGGCGTGCTACTGCTCGAGAACACGCGCTTCCACAAAGGCGAAGAGGCGAACGATCCCGCCTTTGCCGCGGAGGTTGCGGCGCTCGGCGACATCTATTGCAATGACGCCTTCTCGGCCGCGCATCGGGCGCATGCGACGACCGAAGGCATCGCGCATCTGCTGCCGTCCTGCGCCGGCCGGCTGATGCAGGCCGAACTCGAGGCGCTGGAGAAGGCGCTCGGCAATCCGGCGCGGCCGGTGGTGGCCGTCGTCGGCGGCGCCAAGGTCTCGACCAAGCTCGAGCTGCTCGGCAACCTGATCGCGCGGGTGGACACGCTGGTGATCGGCGGCGGCATGGCCAACACCTTCCTCGCCGCCCAGGGAATCGAGGTGGGGAAATCCCTCTGCGAGCATGACCTCGCCGATACCGCCCGCGATATCCTCGCCCGCGCCGAGGCGGCGGGCTGCACGATCCTGCTGCCGGTCGACGTGGTGGTGGCGCGTGAGTTCAAGGCGGGTGCTGCGCATGAGATCGTCCCGGCGACCGCCTGCCCGCCCGACGCAATGATCCTCGACGCCGGTCCCGCCAGCATCGCCGCGATCGCCGCGGCCTTCGCCGCGTCCAAGACGCTGGTGTGGAACGGACCGCTCGGCGCCTTCGAGATCCCGCCCTTCAACGAGGCGACCGATGCGGCCGCCCGTCAGGCGGCGCGACTGACGCGGGCAGGCAGCCTGCTGTCGGTGGCCGGCGGCGGCGATACGGTGGCGGCCCTGAACGCCAGCGGCTCGGCAGAGGCATTCACCTATGTCTCGACGGCGGGCGGCGCGTTCCTCGAATGGCTGGAGGGAAAGACCCTGCCCGGCGTCGCCGCGCTCGAACAGGCCTGAAACCCTTAGTAACCATTACCCGGGAGGAGTGACCATGAAAGCTACGCGGACCGTCCAGCGCATTCTGGCGAACTACGAGGGCGATACGCCCGGCGTGAAGGGCAACCTCTGCCGGATGCTCATGAACGGCCGCCTCGGCGGCACGGGCAAGATGGTCATCCTGCCGGTCGACCAGGGCTTCGAACACGGGCCTGCACGCAGCTTCGCCCCCAACCCGGCCGCCTATGACCCGCATTATCACTACCAGATCGCGATCGATGCCGGCCTGAACGCCTATGCCGCGCCGCTCGGCATGCTGGAGGCAGGTGCCGACACCTTCGCCGGCCAGATCCCGACGATCCTGAAGGCGAACTCCGCCAACTCGCTGATGAGCGACACCGCCGGCAAGAACCAGGCGGTGACCGCCAGCGTGAGCGACGCGCTGCGGCTCGGCGCTTCCGCCATCGGCTTCACCATCTATCCCGGGTCGGACATGGCGCTCGACATGTTCGAGGAGATCCGCGAGATGCGCGAGGAAGCGGCCGCCGTGGGCATCCCCACGGTGATCTGGTCCTACCCGCGCGGCGAAGCGATCACCAAGGACGGCGAGATCGCCATCGACGTTGCCGCCTATGCCGCGCAGATCGCGGCGCTGCTCGGCGCGCATATCATCAAGATCAAGCTCTCGACTGATCACCTCATGCTCGGCGAGGCCAAGAAGGTCTACGAGAAGCAGGCGATCGACGTCTCCAGCCAGGCGATCCGGGTGAAGCACTGCATGCAGGCGGCCTTCAACGGCCGGCGCATCGTGGTGTTCTCGGGCGGAGCCGCCAAGGGCACGGATGCGGTGTACGACGATGCCCGCGCGATCCGCGACGGCGGCGGCAACGGCTCGATCATCGGGCGCAACACCTTCCAGCGCTCGCGCGAGGATGCGCTGGCCATGCTGGACAAGCTCGTGGCGATCTACAAAGGCCGCGACTGATCGCCTCGCGCGTTAACCGGTCTTAACATCCGGTTAACGCGCACGATCATTTCCATGAACTTCAATTGCTTATCAGGATTCGCACGCGTGCGAATTCTGTTCCGCGCGCCCCATTTGGGGGATTCACACCAGCGGCGAACTCTGGCATTCTCCGTGGTGGAACCGAAGCTCATACGGACCTGAAATGCATCCGGACTCTGAAGCGGGATGGGGACATGTCGGCGGCGCGGTCTTCGCCACCGTCCTGATCGCGATGATGGGCTACCTGACCTTTGCCGCTCTGCAGGGAGAGCACGGCCTGTTCCGGCTGTTCCAGGTCGAGGCGCAGGAGATCCGGCTCCAGGCCGAGCTCGAGCATCTTCAGGCCGGGCGCGCCGCGATCGGCGCCAAGACCCGCGGATTGTCGGACGCGACGCTGGACCTCGACCTGCTCGACGAACAGGCCCGCAAGGTCCTCGGCCTCGCCCGCGCCGACGAGATCCTCATCCGCTAGCGACGCCCGCCAAGTCCCGGCACGAACGGGCGCTTTACGGCTTTTCCCTCCCCGCGTAACGGCTATGATCGCGCCCGACCGGCTGCCCCGGTCCACGATCACGGGAGGGATCGCATGGCAACCGCGCGCCGCGCCGAAAGGCCCAATGCATCGGCCGAGGAGCTCCTGCATTTCTACCGCGAGATGCTGCTCATCCGCCGTTTCGAGGAAAAGGCCGGGCAGCTCTACGGCATGGGCCTGATCGGTGGCTTCTGCCACCTCTACATCGGGCAGGAGGCTGTGGTCGTCGGGCTCGAGGCCACCGCAAAGGACGGCGACCAACGGGTGACCACCTATCGCGACCACGGCCACATGCTCGCCTGCGGCATGGATCCCAAGGGGGTGATGGCCGAGCTCACCGGCCGCTCGTGGGGCTATTCCCGCGGCAAGGGCGGCTCGATGCACATGTTCTCCAAGGAGAAGGACTTCTACGGCGGCCACGGCATCGTCGGCGCCAACGTGCCCATCGGCGCAGGCCTTGCCTTCGCAAACAAGTATCGCGGAAACGACAACGTCGCCTTCACCTACTTCGGTGACGGGGCAGCCAATCAGGGGCAGGTCTACGAGACCTTCAACATGGCCAGCCTGTGGAAGCTGCCGGTGGTGTTCGTGATCGAGAACAACCAGTACGCCATGGGCACCAGCCTGAAGCGCGGCTCGTCTACCCCCGCCCTCTACACGCGCGGCGCCGCCTTCGGCATCCCCGGCGAGGCGGTCGACGGCATGGACGTGCTAGCGGTGAAGGCGGCGGGCGAGAAGGCGGTGGCGCATTGCCGAGCCGGCGAGGGGCCGTACATCCTGGAGATGAACACCTATCGCTACCGCGGGCATTCGATGTCCGACCCCGCCCGCTATCGCACGCGTGAGGAGGTTCAGAAGATCCGTGAGGAGCGCGACCCGATCGACCACGTCCGCGACCTGCTTGTTCAGGGCGGGCTTGCGGGCGAGGACGATCTGAAGTCCATCGACAAGGAGATCCGCGCCACCGTCAACGCAGCGGCGCAGTTCGCCCAAGAAAGCCCGGAGCCGGCCGAGGCCGAGCTCTGGACCGACGTATACGCCTGAGGGAGCGACGACGATGGCGACCGAGATTCTGATGCCCGCGCTCTCGCCCACCATGGAGGAGGGCACACTGGCACGATGGCTGGTACGAGAGGGCGACCCCGTCAGCTCGGGCCAGGTGATCGCGGAGATCGAGACCGACAAGGCGACGATGGAGTTCGAGGCCGTGGACGAGGGCGTCCTGGGCCGCATTCTCGTCCGCGAGGGCACCGCCGGCGTGAAGGTGAACACGCCGATCGCGGTGCTGGTAGAGGAAGGGGAGGATGTGTCGGCGACGCCGGCGCCGGTCGCGGAGACCGTGGCGGAGCCGGCCGCGGCCCCCGCGGTGACCACGCCCTCGCAGCCACCCGCGCGCGCCGAGCCGGCGCCCGATCCAGAGGTGCCCGCGGGCACCGGCCTGCGGCAGCAGACTTTCCGCGAGGCGCTGCGCGATGCAATGGCCGAGGAGATGCGCCGCGACGGCGACGTCTTCCTGATGGGCGAGGAGGTCGCCGAATACCAGGGCGCCTACAAGATCAGCCAGGGCCTGCTCGACGAGTTCGGGCCGAAGCGCGTGATCGACACGCCCATCACCGAGCATGGTTTCGCCGGACTGGCGGTCGGGGCCGCATTCGCGGGGCTGAAGCCGATCGTGGAGTTCATGACCTTCAACTTCGCCCTGCAGGCGGCCGACCAGATCATCAATTCAGCCGCCAAGACCCTTTACATGTCGGGCGGCCAGATGGGCTGCCCCATCGTCTTCCGTGGCCCGAACGGCGCCGCGGCTCGCGTCGCCGCCCAGCACAGCCACGATTTCGCCGCACTCTATACGCAGATCCCCGGGCTGAAGGTGGTGATGCCCTATACGGCCGCCGACGCGAAAGGCCTGTTGAAGTCCGCAATTCGCGACCCAAACCCGGTAATCTTCCTGGAAAACGAGATCCTTTACGGCCGCAGCTTCGAGGTTCCCGAGATCGAGGACTTCACCGTCCCGATCGGCAAGGCACGCATTGCCCGCGAGGGGACGGACGTCACCATCGTCAGCTTCGGGATCGGCATGAGCTACGCGCTGCAGGCGGCCGAACTAGCTTCGCAGGAGGGGATTTCGGTGGAGGTGGTCGACCTGCGGACGCTGCGTCCGCTGGATGCCGATACGGTCATCGCCTCGGTCAGGAAGACCAATCGCTGCGTGACCGTCGAGGAGGGCTTCCCCGTGGGCTCGATCGGCAACCACATCTCGGCGCTCTTGATGGAGAAAGCGTTCGACTGGCTCGATGCGCCGGTCCTGAACTGCACGGGCAAGGATGTCCCGATGCCGTACGCCGCCAACCTGGAGCGGCTTGCCCTCGTCACCGTCCCGGAGGTCGTGGCCGCGGTCAAGGCCGTGGCCTATCGCTGAGGAGCGCTCCAGATGCCGATCAACATCCTGATGCCCGCCCTGTCTCCGACCATGGAGGAGGGCACACTCGCAAGGTGGCTGGTGCGGGAGGGAGACCCGGTAACGGCCGGAACCGTGATCGCCGAGATCGAGACTGACAAGGCCACGATGGAGTTCGAGGCCGTAGACGAAGGCGTGCTCGGCAGGATCGTCGTGCCAGAGGGCACCGCGGGCGTGAAGGTGAACGACCTGATCGCCGTCGTGTTGGAGGAGGGTGAGGACGCCTCCAACCTGAACGTAGAACCCGCCCCCGCGAGCCCGGCACCCGCCGCGAAGCAGCCGGAGAAAATCCCGGCCGATAGATCGCCGGCGCCGCGGGCTCCCGCGCCACCTGCGCCTTCCGCCGAAGGTCAGCGGATATTCGCATCGCCGCTGGCCCGCCGCATCGCCGCGGAGAAAGGCACCGACCTCGGCACCCTCAGCGGCTCGGGCCCCAACGGGCGCATCGTCAAGGCCGACGTGCTCTCGGCAAAACCGAAGGTCGCCGCGCCTGCCGACAAGCCGACCCCTTCGCCAACAGCCGCCCCCCAGGCCGCACCCCCGGATGCCGCCGCGGTGATGAAGGCCTACACCGATCGCGCCTTCGAGGAAGTCCCCCTCGACGGCATGCGCCGCACAATCGCCGCGCGCCTGACCACCGCCAAGCAGACTATACCGCATTTCTACATGCGCCGAGATGTCACGCTCGATCCTCTGCTTGCCTTCCGCCAGCAGATCAACGCGGCGCTGGAGCCTCGCGGCGTCAAGCTCTCGGTCAACGACTTCATCATCAAGGCCTGCGCGATTGCCCTGCAGCAGATTCCCGACTGCAATGCCGTCTGGGCCGAGGACCGCGTTCTCCGCTTCGAGGCCTCGGACGTCGCCGTGGCGGTCGCCATCCAAGGTGGCCTTTTCACTCCCGTGATCCGCGATGCCGACACCAAGTCCCTGTCTGCGATCTCGACCGAGATGAAGGACCTCGCCGCCCGCGCGCGAAACCGTCGGCTCGCGCCACACGAGTATCAGGGCGGCAGCTTCGCGATCTCGAACCTCGGAATGATGGGAATCGAGAGCTTCGACGCCGTCATAAACCCGCCGCACGCCTCCATCCTTGCCGTAGGTGCCGGCGTGCGCAAACCGGTTGTCGGCGCGACGGGCGAGATCGAGCCCGCGACGATCATGGCGCTGACTTTGTCAGTGGACCATCGCGTGATCGACGGCGCGCTCGGGGCGGAATTCCTCGCCGCAATCAAGAACAACCTAGAGAACCCGGTAGGAATGCTGGCCTGAGCGGGCGGGGCCGTTCAGCCCGGGTCGCCGAAACGCTGCTCCATGGACTTGGACGGCTCGGCACAACCGGCCTCGCCGACGATGCGCGCCGGCACGCCGGCCACAGTCTTGCACGGAGGCACGTCGTGCAGAACCACCGAGCCGGCGGCAATGCGGCTGCAATGGCCGATGGAGATATTGCCCAGAATGGCGGCACCCGCCCCGATCATCACCCCGTCGTGGACCTTCGGATGCCGATCGCCATCCTCCTTCCCGGTCCCTCCAAGCGTCACAGAATGCAGCATCGAGACATTGTCACCGACCACCGCCGTCTCGCCGATGACGATGGAGTGGGCATGATCGATCATGATCCCCTGCCCCACGCTGGCGCCGGGATGGATGTCGACGCCAAAGACCTCAGAGGTGCGCATCTGAATGAAATAGGCCATGTCATGGCGCCCCTGCTGCCAGAGCCAATGTCCGATCCGGAAGCTCTGGACGGACTGAAACCCCTTGAAGAACAGAAGGGGCTGTACATAGCGATGGCAGGCAGGATCACGGTCGAAGACGGCCAGGATGTCCGCCCGCGCCGCCGCGACGATGCGGGGGTCTGCCGCATAGGCCTCCTCGGCCAGCTCGCGCAAGATGAGGTCGCTCATCTCCGGTGACGCGAGCTTCTGGGCGATCCGATAGCTCAACGCCCGCTCGAAGCTGCGGTGGTGCAGTACACCTGAATGAGCCAGACTTGCCATCAGCGGTTCCGCCTCGGCCATCTGCTCGGCCTCGCGGCGAATAACCGACCAGACCCGATCGAGGCTCGTCACGCTCGCTTGCGTCTGTGCCATGGCCACGACCTTCCCTGCGCCCGAACCCGCTCCGGAGTAGTTGCCCCCTGTAGCTGGAAAATCAAGGCGAGAGTCGCCGATGGCTGAACGACCGCTCAAACCGCCTGCGGCGGCTCCAGCTCGACCAGATGCAGCGCCAGCCGCACGATTCCGCCTGCAAATGCGCCCCCCTCGGCGGTCAGCAGGAGCGGCGTAGGGGAATAGTATGTCACCGGTGAGCCGCTCAGCCCCCGGAGATACGAGTTCACCGCTACACCCAGACCCGACCCATAGCGGTTGTCGGATCCCGTGATCCCTACCCGCCATCCGGTCAGGCCGGGGCCGGTCAGGGCCCCGATGACCCGGCCGGAGACGCCGATCACCTGCGCCTGCGCGGGGATCGGCACCGTGGTTTGGTTGCTCGCCCCCACCGTGATGGCATGGTCGAACTCGACCACGCGCAGCTGCGTTCCCGCGCCCCCCGGCGAGACGGCGAACGCATCCGTGACCCATCCGGCCCCGTGGCAGGTCAGATAGGCCTTCGCCCCCGCGTCCCACGCCCGCCAGCCGGCCTTCGGGGTGACGAAGACCCACCCCCCATTGCTGCGCAGCGCGATCTTGCCGGCGTGGCCAGCCCAAGCGTCGCTCGCTCCCGAAGGCAAAAGATAGGCCTCGCCGTCCACTGCTGCTGCCGGAGGCGTTGCGCGCCCGGCCGAGACGATCCGCAGCTGGGTGATCGCATCGAGGCGCGCGAGCGCCTCGTTGACGGTGACGTGCTTCTGTGCCTGCGCCGGCAGCACGAGCGGAAGGTCGAGCTGAGCAGTCCTAGCCATGATACGAAATCCTCTCATAGGGTCCCGGCCCGAAGCGGTCGGAGACCTGTGCTACCTCGAAGACCAGCGGACCGGTCGCCACGTCCGCCGCCTGCTCTTGGACCGAATAGGTCGCGCGGGGCTCGCGCGGCCAGATCTCCCGCAGCACCGACCCGCCCGACAGCACGCGGAGGTGATAGAGCTCCGCCGCCTCCCCGAGCGGCACATCCGCGCCCTGCCAACTGTCGCCATCGATGCGCGTCCGCCGCACCCAGCTCAGCACAAGGTCGCCGGCGGCCAGCCGCCGCGCTGCCAGGTGCCCCGGCTGGTAGGGTCGCAGCCCGACCCCGGCAAAGGCCTCGACGTAGTGCTCGAAACTGCCGTCGTCATAACCACGGCCCGCCGGCCCGAAGCGGAAATGCCGCGCAAGCCCCCGCGCCGAAGACGGCAGATCCAGCTGCACCAACGCACCGTCGAGCGCCACGAAGTCCGTGCCCGCAGGCCAGACCTCCGGAACGACGGCATCGGTCCCCGCCTGGCCCCGCAGGAGCGACCCGAGGCAATAGGTTCCGGGCGCGACCAGATCGGCGCGCTCAAACTGGAAGACCTCCCAGTCCCCCGTGCCCCCAAACCTCAGCGCCGCGGCATTGGCGCCGTTCAGGACCTCCTCGCGACTTCGCGTCTGAAGGCTGCCCGCGCCGATGCGCACCAGTGCCGTCGCGTTCATCCACAGGCCGGCGACCCCGGCCGCCAACGGCTCGAGCGTCTCGCCCATCACCGCCGGCCGTGTAACCTCGGAGTTGAACGAATAGCCGTGATCCTCGCTTGCCGAGAACACGGCCACCGGCCCTGGCCAGGGCTGCCCAGCCATCGCGACATGCGGCGCATGCGCAACCTCGTCGCCGCGCATCAGCGGCAGATCAAGAAACTCTGCATGCACCGGCACCGGCGCCTCCACGACCTCCATACTCGGCAGCGCCTCACGATAGACCGGCGCCTGATAGAGGCCGGGTTCGATGCGAACCCCCTCCAGCACGCGATGGCCGAGATCCTCGATCCGGTCCACGCGGACCAGATCGCTCTCGCCGCCGGTCTCGACCGCGATCACGTCGCCGGGCAGGATCCCGATCCGTGACGGCGGCAGGGCAAGAGAGACGGTCTCCCGTGCCACGCGGCCCTCCGCCAGCCAGCGATCGACGATTCCGCGCGCCGCGGCCTCGGACATGACGATCGGCAGGCTCGACTGCGCGGCATGCGTCTCCGCCTCATCCGGTGCGACTGCCTCGACGGCGCCCACGGCGTAGTCCTGGTCAGACCGCGCAAACTCCAGCGCAACCCGCGCCGGGGCATAGAGCAGCGGCGAACGGCTGCGGCGCAGAACCGCGTCCTTCCCGGCGACCACGCAGTCCTCCAGGTTGACGACCGCCGCCACCGCCCCGCCGCGCGAGCGGAAGGCCAGCCGATCGCCCTCGGCGCGGCTGTCGAAGGCATGGGCGAGCATCAATGGCTGTAGGCTCTGCCGCCCGGTCTCCACCGCGCTGATGGTGTAACCGACCAGCCCGCCGTGAAGCCCGGCGACATCAAGGGCCGCCAGCCCGCTGCGCTGCGAGATCTCGGCCACCACTTCGGCAAGACCCGCCAGGCTCGTCCGGCCGTTCAACCAGTGCCCGCGCTCGTAGTTCTCGCCATCGACCCAGGTCGTCAGCCGGACCGGGAAATCCGGCCACGGCCGGGCGTCCCAGGCCCAGACGAAGGCGCGGGCCATGTTGACCATCCGCCCGCCGTAGACCTCCGAGACCGGATTATTGGCTTGATCGTTCCAGTGGCGGTACATCGCCTGCAGGTATCGGTACTGGATGAAGTCATCCCGTACACCATTCGAGAAATAAGGGAAAAAGCTCTCGGAGGACTTCGGGTCGTAAAAGACGTTCGGCTGGTTCGTCCCCTTGTCGACTGCAGGACAGCCGAGCTCGGTGAACCAGATCGGCTTCGAGCGCGGCTGCCACGCGGTCGGCGCGCCGACCTTAACGCCGCCGATCCGGTTCACATGCGGCTGCGACCACCAGTTCGCGATGTCCTTGTAGCGATAGATCCAGTCCTCGCCATAGGCGCCATCCTGGATCGGCAGTCGCGCCTGCGCGTCCCGCCCCGCGGCATCGGCATAATACCAGTCGTACCCCTCGCCGCCCGCGACATTGCCGGCAAGATAGCCGAGATCGTAGATCGATCCCGCGCCGGCATCGGCGTGATCCGCTCCGTCGCGCCAGTCCGACAGCGGCATGTAGTTGTCGATGCCGACGAAATCGATGTCCGGATGCGCCCAGAGCGGATCGAGATGGAAGAGCACGTCCCCCGATCCGTCCGCTGGCTGGTGGCCGAAATACTCCGACCAGTCCGCCGCATAGCCGATCTTCGTCGCCGGCCCCAGGATCGCCCGCACGTCCTCGGCGAGACGGCGCAGCTCCCGCACCGCCGGATAGCTCGCGGCCCCGTCGCGGATCTGCGTAAGCGATCGCATCTCCGAGCCGATGCAGAAGGAATCGACCCCTCCCGCCAGCGCGCAGAGATGCGCATAGTGGAGGATAAACCGCCGGTACGACCATTCGCCCGGCCCATCATAGCCGACCGTGTGCCCCGACGGATCGAAATCCCCCGGCGACGCCTTTCCGAAGAATGCGGCAACCTCCGCTGCCGCGCCTGCGGTCTTGTCGGCCGAGCCCGGGCGACCCGGCGCGTTCTCGAGCGTGATCCGCCCCCGCCACGGCACGGGCGGCTGATCCGCCTCCCCGTTCCACGGATCGCGCAGCCCGCTGCCGGCAAGGATGTCCATCAGGATGAACGGGTAGAACATCACCGCCTGGCCGCGGCGCTTCATCTCGCGGATCGCCTGGATCACCGTGCGATCCGCCGGCGTGCCGCCAAAGACCGGCCGTCCCTGCAACCGGCTCACCACGGCCGCATTGCTGCGCACCCGCCCGGATGACCGCCAGCTGATCTCCTCGCCGTCCTCGCCGGTCTGCTCGACCTTCGGCCGCAACGTGCAGCGCCCGCAGCGCAGATCGTCGCCGAACCAGCTTACGACCAGCGAAACGGCCCGGTTGTTCGGCAGCTCCGCTTCCAGCTGGTCGAGCGAGGCGACCAGGTCAGGCAGCCCACGGTCGTTGTGGATATTCAGCACGACCGAATTGCCCTTGCCGCGCTTGAAGCGCACTTTTTCGGTCGCCAGGGAGTACTCGCCCGTCCCCGGAACCAGCGCCACGCCGCGCACGTCGAGGCCCGGCGCCCCCGCAACGCCCGCACCGGGCTCCGGCCTGCGAAAGACCTCGAAGTTGAACTGCGGGATCCGGTTGCCGAACGACGCGAGCTCGAGGTCCTCGATGACGACATAGGCCGTGCCCCGATAGGCCGGCGCATTGGCCGCCCCCTCGATCGCCGCGATCAGCGGGTCGGGCAGCTGATCCTCGCCGCCGCGGTGCAGCCGCAGGCCGATCTCCTTCTGGTCGAGCACCTGCCCGTCCGCCCAGATCCGCCCGATGCGGAGCACCTCGCCCTCGCAGAGCGCCAGCGCCACGCTCACCGTATAGCTGTATTCCTTGACCTCCGCGCCGCCGCGCCCGCCCTTCCCACCGACATTCTCGGTGTTCACCCGCTCGAGAAACCGGCGCGACCAGATCAGCTGCCCCGCCACCCTCACGCGGCCGAAAACGCGGGGCAGCGGGAGTCCCTCGCTCGACCCCATCACCCGGAATCGGTCCACCCGGCCGGTCTCGACGGTCTGTGAGCCGAGGCCCATCATCCGCTGGTCGATCACCGATCCCAGCGTCGCGCCGATCGCCTTGCCGAGCACCAGCGAGGACAGGCCCGCCACCGAGCCACCCACCGCGCCACCGAGCGCCGCCCCCGCGGCCGAAAGAAGAAGCGTCGCCATCAGTTGCCCCCGTCGGGAAAGCGGAATGCGGCCGCCACGCGCCGCGCCCAGGCGGGCGTCAGCGGCGATTCGACGACCCCATGCCCGGAATAGGCATGGATGAAGGTCTCAAACCCCTCGGGCGCGGCCGCGAGAATGCCCAGATGCTTGGCTACCGCCCCCTCGCGCATCCGCATCACCACCACATCGCCCGGACGCCGCGCGTCGTGCGCGACAGGCCGCAGATGCCGCCCCGCCGCCGCCAGCAGGTCCTCGGTGCGCGCAGGCTCCGACCAGTCAGGCGTATAGGCCGGCACCGCCTCCGGTTCCGCGCCCAGCACCTCGCGCCACAGGCCGCGCAGAAGCCCCAGGCAATCCGTCCCCGCGCCCCGGCAGCTCGCCTGATGCCGGTAGGGCGTGCCGATCCAGGCCCGCGCCCGCGCCACGATCTCCGCGCCACGGTCGTTCACGAACTCATCCATTGCGCAGGCTCCGACCGTCATGCCGCCCGCCGGATCTCGGGTAGGCCGTGACCCAATCCTCGCCCGGGATATGCGAAAAGCCGCGGAAGTTCAGGAAATTAGAGAACTTCGCTCGGCATGTCTCGGCCCGCTTGTCGCAGCCGGCCACCAGCCGGAAACGATCCCCGGCCTGCGCGCCCGCAGGCGGCTCCTGCCACAGCTCGACCCGTCGCCCGCTCACTTCCGGCACCCGATCGGCCTTCACGCTCTGCGAGGTCCCCGCATTGCGCCCGGTGATCCAGATCAGCCGTCCGTGCAGGAACCACTCCTCCGCATAGGCGCCCAGATCGCCCGCGACCACCACGACCGCACCGGCCGAGCCCGAGCCCACCTCCGCCTCGACTGCGAAGGCCGGCGCGGTCACGTCGACGCCGCATTTGGCATCGCCCAGCACCCGGTCGCAGCTGCGCAGCATGGTGCGGCCCACCGGCACGTTCAGCACGTCGGCCAGCCCGCGAAGTTCGACCTCGAAGGCCCCGTCGGCGCGCCGGATCTCGCCGAACTCGCCGGCGAACATCACGTGGCGCAACTCCGGCCGCGCCCAGTCCACCAGCCACTGCACGACCCGCGCCCGGTCGAAACGCCCCTCGCGGATGTCCGCCTCCGAGATCGCGGCCGAACTCAGGGCCCCCACCGCCTGGCCGTTGTCCACCGACAGCCCAGTGCCCGCCTGCAGCGCGCCAGCATCGAGCCCGCTCGCGGCGCGAAATACCGTGCCCTCGAAGGCCAGATCGCCGTCGTGGTCGGTAAAGCCCATGACCTCGCCGTCTCGGCGCTCCACCCGCCAGCAGCGGCAAAGCGTGGTGGCACCGCCGTCCAGCCGCGCCTGCAGCTCGGGGTCCACAGCGCCCATCAGACCCGAACCTCCACCACCGGGACCGCCGGGATCTCGCCTGCCTGGAAGCCTGCCAGATTGGTCGTGATCCGGTCGGCATCGAAGCGAACAGGGACGTCGAACTCGAAGCCCGCGCTCACCCGCGCGCCCGCCTCGGGCGCGGCGGCCAGCGTCACCACGCCGGTCGCATGGTTCACGCTGAACTGCGCACCGGTCAGCGGCGCGCCGCCGACCGCCACCTTCACCGTGCCTGCGACCGGCTTGGTGATCGGCCGCAGATAGCTCTGCGGCCCCGAGGCATAGGCCTTCACCAGCGTGAAGCGCACGGCCGTCCCGTCCCCCTCCCCGATCTCCTGATCGAGCGCCGATGGCGTGCCCGAGGGCAGACAGGAGGTGAAATCCGTCCAGTCCTTCCAGCGGAAGCCGTGCAACTGCCCCTGACGGGCCTCGAAGAAGGCCGTCACCGTCGCCAGATCGTCGAGCGAGCGCACGCCCGAGCCCGCGTCATAGCGCCGACGCGAATGCCGCCAGGGCGTGTTGCGCTCTTCGAACCCGTTGCTCAGGGTCACGATCTCTGTTCGTCGCTCCGGCCCGCCGCTCGACCCGAGGCTCACCGCGACCGGGAACCGTATCTCGTGGAAATTCATGTCCTCTCCCTCCGCGCTATGGTCGGGGCAGCGCCTTTTCCGAACAGGAGGCCCGGCGCTGCCCCGAGAGGCGGGTCCCCTGCCCGGGAGGCCCGCCCCTGTCTCGAATTCAGAGGTTTCGCCGCCCCCGCGCGATCGCCCGGTTCATGTCGGCCGCCAGCTGGCTCTGCGAGCGGCTGAAGCCGGCCACATCCGGCGTCGAGATGTTCATGGTGACATTCACCGCCCCGCCGCCGCCCCCGCCGCTGCGGATGCCGAGCCGCCCGTCCGCGCCGCGCGCCAGCGGCAGGATCGCCTCCGGCCCCGCCTCGCCCATCAGCCCGACGCCGCCGCGCATCGGAAAATGCGTCGGCCCGTCGACGATGCCGCCGCGGGCGAAGGCGCCCACGCGGCCGCTGGCGATCACGCCGCCGTTCGCAAACGGCAGCAGCCCGCCCAGCAGCGAGCCGACCGCCCCCTGTACCGGCGCCAGCGCCTTATTCAGCACCGCGCCCGAGATGCTGCGCCCGACGCCTGCCAGCGCGTCCGACAGCCGCTTGCCGTCGAAGATCACGCCCTCGAAGGCCGAACGCACCGAAGAGGTCATCGTCCGCGACAGACCCGCGGTCTCTCGGCCGGCGTCCTTCATGCTTCCCTGCACGCCGTCCAGTTCGCGTCGAAAGGCGCCGGTGACGCCCTCGAGCCCCGCCAGCGTGCCTTCCAGCCCGGCGAACTGCGCCTCCAGCCGGCCGAGATCGGCCTCATGATCCGACATGGTCACTCCCTTCCGCGCCGCCATCGGGGAACCGCGCGAGCAGCGCGTCGAGCCCGTCGCGGGACATCGCGCCCGCGCTCTCGCCGATCCCGGCCATCAGCATGAATTCCGCCGGCGTCAGGTCCCAGAAGATCGCCGGCGTCAGCCCCATCCGCCCGAGGCCGAGCTGCATCAGCTTCGCCCAGGCGATCCGTTTCACAACGCCTCGCCCTCGTCGGGTCCGCTGCCGGGAACCGTGAACGTGAGCTTCAGGAGCCGCGCCGCCGCCTGCGCGGCCGCCAGCGGCCCGCCCTCGATCCGTGCGGCCAGAAGCTCGGCCTCGCCGACCTGCCAGCCGCCGCCCTTCAGCCCCGCGACCAGCAGCGCCACCAGATCGGCGACCTTGAAGCCGCCGGTCTCGAACCGCTCGATCAGCTCGATCAGCGATCCACTCTCCAGACGTGCCTCCAGCCCGGCAAGCGCGCCCAGCGTCAGCCGCATGACCCGCGGCTCGCCATCGACGCTCAGCACCACCTCGCCCCGCCAGGGATTGGCCATCAGAGCGCCGTGAAGCTCAGCGAGCCCGCCGAGGCAAGCGCCAGCTCGTAGACTGCCTCGGCGTCGTGGCTGCCGGCGTATTCGATCGAGGTGATCTGGAACGGGCCCTCGATCACGCCGAAATCCGGCACGATCACCTGGAACGCCGGTATCTCGCCCGAGAAGAAGATCGCTCGCGCCCGCTCGTCGCTCGCCTCATCGCGAAAGACGCCCGAGCCCGAGATCGCCGCCGAGCGCACACCCGCGCCAGCCAGCAGCTCGCGCCAGCGCCCGGCGCTGCCGATATTGGTCACATCCACCGTCTGCGCGTTGAAGGTGATCCGCGTCGCCCGCAGGCCCGCCACGGTCTGGAAACTGCCGCTACCGGTCATGTCGAGCTTGACCAGAAGGTCCTTGCCTTTCTGCGCCGCCATTTCTCTGATCCTCCGAAGGAAATAACTGTCAGTCTTCGTCGACGACGGCACGGAAGCGCAGCGCGATGCGCCGCCGCTCCGGCGCCGGCCCGCGGTCGGCCCGCGCGCGCAGGAAGCGCAGTGCCACCAGCCGCCCGCCCTCCACCCCGATCGGGGCATCGACCAGCGCCCCGCAGACAGCCGAGGCGATCGCCTTGGCGCGCTCGAACCCGTCGCGCGAGGAATGGACGTTCACGTCGAAATCATGGATGGCGCCGAGGCTGGTCTTGGTCCCGAAGGGCCGCACCGTCTCCTCGCCCAGCGTCACGTAGTCCGCCGGCCGGTCGGCCACGGGCACCTCGGGCGGCGCATCATGGATCGCACCGCCTACCAGGGCGGTCAGCTCCAGATCCCCCGCAAGCCGGTCGTAGACGGCGCGTTGCAAGCCGAAGGAAAACGCGCAACTCATGCCGCAACCCCTTCTTCGGCGATGATTTCCAGATACCGCCCCGCAGGATCGGCCTCCGTCACCGTCAGGATGTCGAAGATCCGCGCGCCCTCCCGCAGCCGCTCTTCGGCTCGCGGCCGCGCATCCGACCCCACCGGCACGCCGCGCACGACGATCCGGTAGCGCAGCCGGGGCCGCGCCACCGCCGCGATGAAATCCTGGCTGCCGGTACGCGCCGTTACCTCGGCCCAAAGCGTGCCCCGTGCCACCCATTCGGTGGCAAAGCCGCCCGCCCCGTCCGGCACGCTCACCCGCGCCTCCAGCAGCAGCCGCCGGCCCAGCCGAACCGCGCTCATGCCGAGGCCCCGCCGATGCGCGTGGCGCGATATGCCTCGATCAGCACCAACACCCCGAACGGCATCGTCCCGCTGACCGCGCCCCCCTCGCTGCGGTTCTCGTAGAAATGCGCGGCCAGGAGCAGCACCGCCTGGCGCAGATCCGCCGGCACGTCTTCCCAGACCGCTCCGAAGCCGGCGGTGAAGCGCACCTCAGCCTGGCCGCCCCGCGGGATGCGCGGCAGGTTACGCCCGAAACGGCCGACAAGCCGCGGGCGCTGCGCATCGCGCAGCACAGACCACTGCTCGGGCGCTACCTCGGTGGCGCTGCCGTCCGCCTCCTGCAGCGTGATCGCCTCCACCGAGACGACCGGCGCCACCGGCAGACCCTGGCTCGCATCCTCGCGCCAGCGGCTCACCGTCCAGGAGAACGGCCGCGCCAGAAGCACCCGCCCGAGCCGCGCCTCGATCGCGGCCATGGCGGCACGCAGATAGACCTCCAGCACCCCGTCCTCGGCGCCGTCGTCGGCAAAGCCCGAGCCCAGCCGCAGATGCTCGGCAAACGCGCGCACCGGCACCGCGGCCGCGGAGGGGGCGCTCAGTTCAGTCAGGATCATGGAGGTCTCCTCGCTCGGGGCGCAGGTCAAGGGCGACGCGCACGACCACCGCGCGGCAGAGCGCACGGCCACGGTCGGTCGCGACGCGGGCGATCAGCATGAAGACCTGCCCCGGTCGCCCGCCTTCGACGGTCAGCCGGCTCACGCCCTCGTCATGGGCGGCCGCGGTCACGGCCAGGTCCGGCGCGCCGCCACGGGGCGCATGCACGCCCCAGGGCAGGATCGCCGTCACGCACTCGCCGGGCGCCAGGTACCCCCGGCGCCAGTCGGTCTCGATCACCGCGCTCCCGCCGGCGGGCTTCTGCAGATAGCCATTCATGTCATTGAGGTTCTTCACGTTTGGGCACATCCCCGCGCCGCCCGAACGGAGGGAGGAGCAGCGACTGGAAGACGCGGGGATGTACCGGCCGGTCCCGTGAGAGGCGGAACCGGCCATCTGCGTCAGATCATTCCGGTCGCCCGGAAATCAGCTGGCCGCAAATTTCAGGAGCTTGATCGCCGCGAAGTCGCTGACGTCGCCGCCGATGCGCTTGGTGGCATAGAACAGCACATGCGGTTTGGCCGAGAACGGATCGCGCAGGATGCGCAGGTCCGGGCGCTCGGCGACGGTATAGCCGGCGCGGAAGTCGCCGAAGGCGATGGCGAAGCTGCCCGCGGCGATGTCGGGCATGTCCTCGGCGATCAGCACCGGATAGCCCATGAGCCGCGCCGGCTCGCCCGCCTGCAGCCCGTCCGACCACAGGAAGCGGCCGTCGGCATCCTTCATCTTGCGCACCGCACCGGCGGTCTTCGAATTCATCACGAAGGTGCCGTTGGCGCGATAGCGCGCACCCAGAGCATAGACCAGGTCGACGATCGCATCCGCGGGATCGGAGTTCGAGAAATCGCCCTCGGTGCCGGTGGCGACATAGCCGAGCGAGCCCCAGGTGAAGAGATCGTTGTCGACCTGCGGATAGCTCAGGAACCCGCGCGGCTTCTCGTCGCCATCGCCGGAGATGAAGGCCGCGGCCTCCGCCCGGCTGAACTTGTCGGCGATGCGCTGCGCCAGCCAGCCCTCGACGTCGAAGGCACTGTCGTCCAGCAGCCGCTGGGACGCCTTCGGCAGCGCCGACAGCTCGTGCAGCGGGATGGAGATGCGATCGATCTTCGGCGTGTCGGTCTCGACCCGCTCGGCGGTCTCGTTCGCCCAGCCCGCACCCACGTCGGCATGATCGACCAGCACGTCGAAGGCGCTCGCCTCGACATTGACCACGTTGGCGATGGTGCGGATCGAGGCCGACGAGCGCAGCACGCCGATGATCTCGGCCGCGGTCTGCGGATCGACCAGATAGCCGCCGTCGGCCGCCACCGCGGTCGAGAGCGCCTTCTCCTCGACGGTCAGGCCGCGCAGACCGCCGTCGTCACCCGAACGCAGATAGGCGGCGAAGGCCTTCTTGTGCGGCGTCTCGGTCTCGGCAGCGCGCGCGAGAGCGGGGCGGGAAAGCGCATGGGATTTGCGGTCGAGCATGGCGAGTTGGGTATCCTGTTCCTTGAGCTTCGCTTTGATGTCGGACTGGAAAGCGTGGAATTCTCCCAGAAATCCGCTGAGGGCCGCCTTGACCTCCGTTGCGGGACTCTGGGCCGGCGCGGCAATCCCCGCCCGGGACTTGGTCTCTTCACTCATGATCCGTTCCTTGGATGCATCGGTTGGATGGGGTGGATTGGTCCCGCCGGCCCTCACGCCAGCATGTCCCTGGCCTCGCGAAAGGTCGCTGCCAGGGTCCGCGCCAGGTCCTCCTCCTCCGCATCGGAGGAGGAGGTCGCCTGAACCCGCGCCTCGGGGAGCATCGGGAAGGTGACGAGTGACACCTCCCAGAGCTCGATCTCGTGCAGAAGCCGCCCACCGGCCGCCGCCTTCTCGGCGCGGCGCGTGCGATAGCCGATCGACAGCCCGTCGATCGCGCCGGCCTTCAAGAGCGCCAGCGCCTCGCGCCCCGCCTGCACCTCGGTCAAGAGCCGGCCGCGCACGAAGAGGCCGCGCGCGTCCTCGCGCACCTCGTCCCAGACGCCGATGGGCCGGGCGGGATCGTGCTGCCAGAGCATCTTCACGCTGCCACCGGCCGTGGCGAGCGCGGCCAGCGAGGCGCCGTAGGCACCGGCCTGCACCACGTCACCGCCCTGGTCGGCCGCGCCGTAGAGGCTTGCATAGCCGGCGATCTCGGCGCCGTCCTTCAGCGCGAGCTCGCCGTCGAAACGACGGAACTTGGTCTCCAGCGACCCGAGGCCGCCCGGAACTTGCGTCATGTCTCACTCCTCGAACGCAGCCGGCGGCAACGGCGCGGATTTCCTGCTCCAGGGGCGCCCGACGGGACGCGCGCCCCTCTTCCGGTCTAGAAACCTGGAAAGCAGTGCCTGGGGTGCGGGGGCAGCGAGCACCCCGCCGGCGCAGGCGAACAGGCCTGCGCCCAGCAAAAGCTACGCGCGCACCCGCGCGCACATGATGGCGCCCAAAGGGGCGCCCTTCAGTTCATCGACATCCGCACGAGGCCATAAGCAATATCGGTCAGGATCAGCGAGGCGGCGCCATAGACCGCGACCCAGATCCGCTTCTCGAGCCGGTCGAGCATCGACTCGATATGGTGAAGCCGGCGCTCGAGCTGGGTCCAGCGTTCCTCGGTCACGCGCTCATGCACCTCGATACGCGCATGGGTCACGTCGAAGGGCTCATAGAGGAAACGCGACCCGCCCCCACGGGTGCGGGCCTCCATCACGCCTCCGCCACCTTGGGCAGGCCAAGCAGCGCGCGCTTCTCGCCGTCGCTGAGAAATCCCGCCTCGCTGATCCGCCGCCACAATGCCTCGCGCTCGGTGGCGAGCGCGGGGACATTGTCCTCGTCCACCTTGATCTGGAAGGGTGTGCCGAAATGCGCCGGCAGCCAGCCCGAGATCGCGGCCAGCGTTTTGGCCACCAGCGGCAGCACCGTCAGCCGGTAGAAGGCCCGATGCGCCTCGGCGTAATTGGCATAGGTATTGTCGCCCGGCAGACCGAGCAGCATCGGCGGCACCCCGAAGGCGAGCGCGATATCGCGCGCCGCCGCCTCCTTGGTGCGGTGGAACTCCATGTCCGAGGGCGAGAAGCCCATCGGCTTCCAGTCGAGCCCGCCCTCCAGCAGCATCGGCCGCCCCGCATTGCGCGCGCCCTGATGGTTCGCCTCCAGCTCGTCCACCAGCCGCGCATACTGGTCGGCCGCCAGCTGCCCATGCCCGTCGACGCCCTTGTAGACGATCGCCCCCGAGGGCCGCGCCGCGTTGTCCAGCAGCGCCTTCGACCAGGCGGCGGCGGAGTTGTGCACGTCGATGGCGGCGGCCGCTGCCGCGAGCGGCGTCAGCCCGTAATGGTCGTCGCGCGGATGGAAGGTCTTCACATGCAGCACCGGCGGCCGGTCCGCGGCCATGTCGAACACATGCCGATGCGCCCCTACCCGGTATTCATAGGCCTCGGGCCAGCCGTCGCTGCCCGGCACCGCCTTCATCCGGTCCGAGCGCAGCACATGCAGCTCGCGCGGCCCTCCCGACAGCGCCTCGCCCGCCGCCTCCAGGTATCCGTCGCCCGACAGCAGCAGATGCCCGTAGAAGCTCTCCATGAGCGCCGGCCCGCTCTGCCCGGGATTGGGAGCCGCCATCAGGCTCAGCACCGGATGGGTGTCAAAGCGCCGATCGGCATCCTGCGCCACCACTGGCACGGCGGCGGCGGCCTCGGCGATCATCTTCACACAGCGGAAGGCGACCGGATTGCGCTGAAAGCCCACCTCGGTCAGCGTGCCGGGATCGCGCGCGGACCAGGCCACGCGCCCAGCCCCGTGAAAAGCGACCAGCGGCGCCGCCGAGGACTTCACCTCCGGCTTGCCCCCCGGGGCAGGTTCCCTGGACGCGCGAAAGATCTGCAGGACCATGAGTTCCTTGCTCCTGAACTGGAAATGTCTCGAAAGTCGCGCTCACAGCCCGCGCAGCCGCGGGAACTGCGCGGTCTGCGGCACGATCATCAGCTCGGTCAGCGCCCAGACCAGTGCATCGACCCGGTCCGGGCTGCGCGGCCCGGCAAAGCCCGCCGGGGTCATCGCCCGCATCTCGTCCTCGAGCGCGGCGAGCGCCGCGCCATGGCGCACCCGCCCCTGCTCGTAGAGCGCGGCCACCGGCTCGGCGCGCACCGCCTTGCCATGCCGCGCGGTCACCGGCCTCACCGGCAGCATCGGGTCGATCCCGTGCAGCAGGTTGCGCACCAGATCGCCGCCCTGGTTCACCTCGACCACCATCCGGTCGGCACCATGCTCGTGAAAGGCCCGCACGGCACGCTCGGCCCAGCCGGTCGGCGACAGGCCCTGGACCGTCAGATCCGCGATCACCTCCGCTGTCCAATCGCGCGGCTCGCCCCGGCACGAGACGCCCGCCACCACGATCCCGCAGGCATCCGACTTCTTCGTGCCCGTCACCGGCGGATCCACCGCCACCACGATCCGGTCGAGCTGGCGCGAAGGCAGCGCGCGCGCCGCTTCCAGCATCTCCCAGGTCCAGAGCGCACCCTCGACATCCTCGATCACCTCGCCGTCGAGCTCCTGCCGCCCGAGACGCGAGCCGCCATAGCGCGCCTGCACCGCCGCGAGAAAGCTCGCGGCCAGGTTCATCCTGTTGGCCTGCGTCGGCGCCCGCGTGACCGCCACCGTGGGGTCATCCAGCAGCCGGCGCACCAGCTCGGTGTTGCGCGGCGTCGTCGTCACCACCTGGCGCGGACGCGGGCCCAGCCGCAGCGCGAACTGCAGCATGTCCCAGGCCCCCGCGTCCTTCTTCCACTTGGCCACCTCGTCACACCAGGCGCAGTCGAACTGCGGCCCCCGCAGCGCCTCGGGCGAGGAGGCCGAGAAGACCTGCGCCACCGCCCCGTTCGGCCAGACCAGCTGGCGCCGGGTGGCGATCCATTTCGGCCGCCGGTCGGGCGGCGTGCAGCTGAGTATTCCCGAGTCGCCGAACACCATGACCTCGCGGGCCTCGTCCAGCGTCTCGCCGACCAGGGCGACCCGGGAGCATGCCCCCGGGTCGCCCGGCTTCGCCCCTTCGACCTGCGCGCGGATCCATTCTGAGCCCGCGCGGGTCTTGCCTGCCCCCCGGCCGCCCAGGATCAACCAGGTCGTCCAGTCCCCCTCGGGGGGCAGTTGATGTCCCTCGATCGCCCAGTGCTCGAAGAGCCAGGGCAGGGACATCAGGGCATTCGGTGTGAGCCCGCCGAGAAACGCGTCAAGCGTCTCCCGCGGCATCCCAGCGAGCAAGGCGCGCAAGGATTTCCGCGCGCGCTGCGGCGAGATCGAGCTCATGTCCCGGTCCCCCGGCATCTGTGCCATTTCGTCGCCCAAGTCGCGCCTCAAGGTCGAGGACGGTCTGAAGGGCGCCTTGATGCCGCTTCGCGACATCATCGACACCCTTGGCCTCGTCGGTGACGACGGGGCCCTGCCGCCTGATTGCGGATAGCCGCTCTGTCAGAGCCTCGGACAGGTCACGGTAGAGATAGACCGCGTTCTCGAGCCTGCGCTCGTCCGGCGACCGATCGTGAGCTGAAGTAGACATGTGATTTTGCCCTGGCTGCTCCGCCCGGGCCGAAACGCGAAAGGCCCACCCCAAGGGGGCAGGCCTCCGACTCACTTCTTCCAGCTTGCCCGGAGATATACCTTAGGGCGTACGGTATGTCAATCGCTAAACTTGTGGTTGTGATGAAACGCCAGTCCGGCCCGTGGTTCCGCCCACTCCCGGCCCGGATCGCCCCGCGCGAGGCCCCTCGCCCCGAGCCCGTGCAACCGCACATCCCCCACGCTTCCGAAGCGTCCCCGTCCCCCCGACAGGGCAGGAAAGGCGCCCCCTCCCCACCCGTCTCGCCCGGCGCCGGGAAGCGCCCGCGACCGGCGCCGGGACAATCCCCCGCATCACTCACCGCACATCGCTACAGCATTTCACGCAACACCCTTCGCCCCCTGGCCGCCCGAGCAGCCAAGCGTCGTGCCAAAGCTGAGCGAGAACCCTCCCGCGCTGCCGGCGAAGGAAGCGCCCGTCGCGTCGCCGCCACGGCCGCGTCCGCCCCCCGCGGACGGGACCTTGAGGCCGCAGGTGTCGGAGCCGGAGGTCGACACCTGATAGGTGTTCGTGATCGCGACATTGTCTTCCGCGCGGCTGCCGCCGCCCCGCCCGCCTACGTCGACGGCGATGGAGGCGACCGGCGCGCCGGCGAGGGAAAGGCCGGCACCGCCCTTGCCCGGCCGCCACCGAGCGACTGCGACCCGATGCCGGCGGCGTGGTCACCTTAGACGGTCACGAGCGCCGAGCTCTCGATAATCACATTTCCGGCCCTGGCGCATATGACGCCGACGCCGCAAACCACGAAGGCGAGGACGCAGACGAAGCGCGCGGTTCCACTGCCGGGCGCGCCGCCCGCTCCGCCCACCGGCGGGGCGAGGATGACGCCACCGCCGCCCTTGTTCATCGAGGCGAAGATGCCGGCCTGGAGCGTCATTCTCGCAGCGGCACCCGCGCCGCCGAAGCCGCCGTTGCCACTGAACGCCACGGTCTGGCCGACCGCGACCGCGCTGACGTTGCCGCCTGCCCCGCTGCCGATAGACTGGGCGAGGAGCGCAATTGAGCCCGGGCCGTCCACGCTCGTCACGGTGCCGTTCCTGGCACTTGTGGTGGTCACCGGGCCCGCCTTGCCTCTCGCTGCGCCGCAGACCCTGCAGCGATTAGGCCGGAGGCCGCCCCTGCATCGCCGCCGCCGCGCGCGACGCTCTGGAGGAGGACGACATGGGCGCCGATGCCGCTAGGGTCCAGACTCGATTGAGCCACCATGCGACGGTTGCAGCCAGGAAGAATGCGGATAAATAAATGTCCGCGCGCTTGTCGTCTGTCGACACCCTGCGGAAGTCCTTGAGGCGGCGGAACATCCGTTCGATGATATTCCTTTTCCGGTAGATCATCCTGTCCCATGGGGAGGGGTGCCTTCGGGTCGGGTTGGGCGGGATGACGAACTCGCATCCGCGCTCGGCCAGCCATTCCCGCAGTTTCCAGGCATCGTAGGCGCGGTCGGCGCTCAGGTGCCGGGGCGTCCGGACGAGGCGCAGGATGTCTCCGAGACCGACGAGGTCATGCGTCTGGCCGGGTGTCAGGCTGAAGGCCAGCGGCCGGCCGGTCTCGTCGGTCAGCACGTGAACCTTGGTCGTCCACCCACCGCGAAACCTGCCGATGGCCTGGGCGAGGTCCCCCTTTTGCGCCGGCTGCCGAGCGGTGTGCCTTGAGGCGTGCTGTCGGCCGGGGTGGCGCCGACACCCCCGCTCGATCTGGTGAGAAGGTAGAACACACGTCCTCCCACACGCCTTGCTTCGCCCACCGATTGAAGCGGCTGGAGGTCGTCGTGTACGGGTCCTAATCGGCCGGACAATCCCGCCACCAAGCCTCCGTCCTGAGCAGTTGGACGATCCCGGAGATGACCCGTCGGTAATCGACCCGATGCGTCCCGCTGCGTCCGGTCGGAAGATGCGTCTCGATCCGGCGCCAGTCGTCATCGCTCAGCCACTACAGGTTCCGTGACACGATCCACCTCCGCATTGGTGAAAGTGAACCATGCATGCAACCAAACGGGAATCCGCCAATTGGGTACGGACCCTAGTGCGCCCGGCGCACATCCTCCAGAAGCGCCTCGCATGCGCGCGCGATGCCGAGGAGACGGGCATCGGAGCCGTTCGGCGCCACGAGCTGAAGGCCTGCGGGCGCGTCGCCGATGAGATGGCAGGGCAAGGTGGCCGCGCATCCGTCCAGGTAGTTCACCCAGCCGACATTGCGCAGGACCCTCCTGTTCCAGCCGTCGAATGCCTCCTGTCCTTGCGTCACCTCGGCGATGAGGGGCGGCAGACAGGCCACGGTGGGGCAGACGATCGCGTCATAGCCGCGCATCCGGGCCTCCATCCGCTCGATCCACCCGCGACGGTAGATGACGCTTTCGAAGTAGTCGTCCTTCGAGATCTGCCCCGCGCGCTCGAGCTTGTGGCGCACGACGGGATCCCTGGGCAGCAGCGCGTCGCCCGCCATGGCGCGATGCCATGCCGCGAATTCGCCGCCCAGCATCCTGTGCGGGTTGGTCCCCGAAAGGCACTCGTCCAGTTCCGGAAAGGCTATCCGGTCGACGCGCGCTCCGGCGCTCTCCAGGGCGCGGACGGCGCGGCGCGCCGCGGCCTCCACTTCGGGGTCGAGGTCACGCCACGGACCGCTCTCGGGCAGGGCGAGCCTGACGCTCTCGAGGCGCGCGGGGGTCGGTGCGAGCGGTGCGGGCTCGCCCGCAAGTACGGCGTCGAGCGTCGCACAGCAGGCGATCGACCTGGCGATCGTGCCGACAGAATCGAGCGACACCGACAGGGGCAGGAGGCCGCGCACCGGTATCCTGCGCGCGGTGGGCTTGAACCCGCAGAGGCCGTTCAGCGCGGCGGGCACCCTTATGCTGCCCCCGGTATCGGAGCCGAGGGCGGCCACGCACATGCCGTCGGCGACGCTTATGGCCGCGCCCGAAGACGATCCGCCGGGGATCCGGCCGCCACCGGCCTGCCGGTCCCAGACGTTCTTCGGTGTGCCGTACTGCGCGTTGAGGCCGAGGATCGTGTAAGCGAACTCGACCATGTTCGTGCGGCCCAACAGCACGGCGCCGGCGGCGCGGAGCCGCGCGACAGCAACGGCGTCCTCGGCGGCGGCGGGTGCGCTCGCGAGGGCGGCCGAGCCTGCGGTGGTGCGCTCGCCCGCCACGTCGAAATTGTCCTTGATCGAGATCGTGACCCCTTCGAGCGGGGAGAGCGGCTTGCCTGCGGCCTCGGTCACGCGGCGTGAGGACAGGCGGGCCTGACGCATCACCTCGTCGTCATCGAGGGATACGAAGGCGCGAGCGCCTTCGCCCCCTGGTTCGCGCGCGGCCTTCAGGTTCCGCGTGGCGCGCTCTGCCGGATCGCTGTCACGGCGCTCGAACGATCCCAGACTCCCCGCCACCGTATCCATGGCCCCTCCAATTCTCGGTTGAAAGCCCGCGCGCAGGCGGGTGTGGGCCGCGGTGCCGCGGCCCATGTTGCCTGTCCACCCGGGAGCGTGCCCCCGGGCGGCGCCTCAGCGAAGGACCGTTTCGGTGTTGCGCGCGATGAGGTCGAAGTCGATCTCGGCGCCGAGGCCCGGTTTGTCGAAGGCGTGGACGTATCCGTCGCTGTCGATCTCGATATCCTCGACCAGGCCGTATTTCTGCGCGGCGTCGGGAAGCAGGATCTCGAAATAGTCACAGTTCCTGATCGCCATGCAGACATGCAGATTGGCGATGTTGTTGAGCGAATTGCCGCCATGGTGCAGCTCTAGATTCATGCGGAACGCTTCGGCGAGGTGCGCCGCCTTCAGCATTGCGGTGATCCCGCCCTTGATGGCGACATCGCCGCGCAGATAGTCGGTCGCGCGCATGGCGAGCCAGGGCGCGTAGGCGTGGAAGCCGCCCGGCGAGTACTCCGTCGCCATCACGGGTATGTCGAGCTTCGCGCAGAGTTTGACATAGGTGATCATGTCGTCCTCGGGCAGCGGGTCCTCGTACCAGACGTATCCCATGCGTTCGATTGCGCGGCCGACCTCGAGGGCTTCGGGGTAGGAATAGACCATGGATGAATCGAGCATGAGGCCATAGTCGTCCCCGACCGCCTCGCGGACCGCCTCGCAGACGCCGATATGCGTATGGTTCCCGACGGGGGGATGGATCTTGTAGGCTGCCCAGCCGGCCGCCTTAACCCTCAGCGCCTCCTCGACGTAGGCCTCGGTCGCCCCGTAGACGGGAGAGCTGCCGTAGACGGGCATGCGGTTCCTGTAGGACCCCATGATCTGGTGCAGGGGCAGGCCCGCGGCCTTGCCCGCGATGTCCCAAAGCGCCACGTCGATCGCGCCGATCGCCCGCAGCGGCACGGCGCGCGAGCGGCTCATCATCGCGCTCCAGATGGCTTCCCGGTCGAGCGCGTTCCGGCCGATGGCCAGGGGCTTCAGCAGTTTGATCAGCGCGTTGCAGTCGAGATCCGCCCCGCGGAACGACGAGCCGAGGAATGAATGCCCCTCGACGCCCCCGTCAGTGTGGACCGTAACCAGTCCAAGCAGGCTGTTCCCCGCGATCGTGGGATTGTGGGCGCCGTAGCTGACGGGCGGCAGGCCCTTCCAGGAGAATAGCGTGACGCTGATATCGGTAATCTTCATGATGTCCTGCATTCGGGAGGGCCTTGCGCGGCGACCTTTGGATCGAATGATATGACATTATGCTAGTCGATCGTTATTGACAATATCATAGCGCCGCGGCACGTTTGCCAAAATCGGCGCTTCCCGGAGGAGGGGGAATCCATGGAAGGACGTTGTCTGCCCGCTTGGCGCATGCGAGGTGCCGCTCTGGCGCTCAGCTCTGCTGCCCTCGCACTTTTCGCACTTCCCGTCGCTGCTGAGCCTCAGAGGGGCGGCGACATGGTTATCGCCAATCCCGATCGGCCGCCGACACTCGATGCCCATTTCTCGAGCCACGCCTCGACCCGCGACATATCGGGGCATGTTTTCGAGAGCCTGTTCACGCTTGGGGAACACTCGGACCCGATTCCGGATCTTGTGGACACCTACGACATCTCCGAGGACGGCCTCACCTACACGCTGCGGCTTCGCCAGGGCGTGAAGTTCCACAACGGCAAGACGATGACGGCCGAGGACGCGGTCGCGTCGCTCGAGCGCTACCGCACGATCAGCCCGCATCGTTCGGGTCTTGCCAATATCGAGAGCGTCACGATCGAAGATGAGCACACGATGGTGCTGCATCTGAGCGCTCCGATGCCGACCCTGATCGATGAGCTGGCCGCTCCCACCACGATCATGGGCATCGTTCCGGCCGAATACGCCGATGCGCCCGGCGCCCAGCTCGAGATCATCGGCACGGGACCCTATCGGCTCGCGGATTACGTGCCTGACTCGCATATCCGTCTCGAGCGGTTCGAGGACTACGTCCAGAATACCAACTTTGACGGGCCGACCGGATACGGTGGCAAGCGCACCGCCTATTTCGACTCGGTGACCTTTCGCCTGATCCCGGAAGCCAATGCGGCCATTGCCGCGCTCGAGACCGGCCAGGTGCATCTCGTGCGCCAGATCCCGCCGGACGCGGCCGAGCGCCTCGACAGCGACCCGGAGATCACCGTGCATCGGCTGATGCCCTGGTGGATGCTGGTGGGGCATATCAACACCGCGGAAGCGCCGACCGACAACCTTCTGGTGCGGCAGGCGATCCAGGTTGCGCTCGATCAGGAAGAGATCCTGAGCGTCGCGGCGCCGGGGCTGTTCGAGCTCAACTACGCGCTGCAGTATCCTGCGCACAGCTTCTACCCGGGCGACGGCGCCGCACCCTACAACGCGGGCGACGCGGACCGCGCCAAGGCGCTATTGGCCGAGGCCGGCTACGACGGCACGCCGATCAACATCCTGACGAGCGTCGCCTTCGATGAGTGCCGCCTCGCCTCGGTGATGATCGCGGAGCAGCTCAACGACATCGGCATTCCGGCAACCGTCCTCGCCAACGACCACGCCGCCTATGCGTCGTCGCGTGATACCGGTCGCGGCTGGAACCTTGCGGTTTGTGGCCATGGGATCGAACCGTTCCTCGGCGCGACCGCGTGGAACCGCCTGTTCCAGGGCCCGAACAATACGCCCCAGGTCGATGACCCCGAGTTTGAGGCCGCCTGGCAGACGGTTCTGACCGAAGCCGACCTCGAAGCGCGCAAGCTCGCCTACCGCGAGGTGGAGGAAATGCTTCACAGCCGCGTCTATGTGATCAAGCTCGGCGATGTGGGCATCATGCAGCCGGCAACCGCCGACTTGCAGAACTTCAAGCCCTGGCGCACGCCGCGGATGTGGGACGTCTGGTTCGACTAGGCATGTATGGTGACCGCCGGCTCGTTTCCCTCGAACCGTCTCCAATTCGGATGGCTTGATGCTAACCTACGTTCTCCGGCGTGTCGCCAGCACCATCCCGGTGCTCCTCCTCGTCTCGCTCTTCGCCTTTCTGATCGTGGCGCTCATTCCCGGCGACGCAGCACATGTGATCGCCGGGCCATCGGCCGGACCGGACGAGGTCGCGGTCGTGCGGGCCGAACTCGGCCTGGACCGCCCCTGGCTGGTCCAGGTCGGCATCTGGTACGGCAATCTTCTGAAGGGTGATCTTGGGTATTCCTTCTCGCTGGACAGGCCCGTGATCCAGGCGATCCTCGACCGACTGCCGGTCACTCTCGCCCTCGCCAGCTATGCGATCGTGATGACGCTGGTGGTGGGTCTCGCCGCCGGCGTTCTCGCGGCCGTCCGCCAGAACAGCTGGGTCGACGGAACGGTGATGGCGATTGCTCTGCTCGGGCTGTCCTTGCCGAACTTCTGGCTCGCCCTGATGCTGATCTTCGTCTTCGCGGTCGGCCTCGGGTGGATGCCTGCCGGGGGCTACGTCCCTCTGGGGCAGAATTTCTGGGGCGGCATCCAAAGCCTCACCCTCCCTGCGCTCTCCCTCGCGCTGATGAACATCGGCCTCATCGCCCGCATGACCCGATCCAGCATGCTGGAGGTGCTGCGTCAGGATTATATCCGCACGGCCCGCGCCAAGGGCGTCAAGGAGACAACAGTGATCGTCAGGCATGCGCTCGGCAACGCCCTCATTCCGACCATCACGATCACCGGCATCATCTTCAGCCTCATGATCTCGGGCGCCGTCATCATCGAGAGCGTCTATGCGCTGCCGGGGCTCGGTCGGCTCATGATCTCGTCGATCCATGCGCGCGATTTCCCGGTGATCCAGGGCACACTCCTCTTCGTCGCGGTGACGCTCGTGCTGATCAATCTGGTCGTCGATCTGCTCTACGCCGTCGTCGACCCGCGGGTACGTTTCCGGTGAGCGCCGCGGTCAGCAGTTCCGCGGTCACGCGCGCGTTCGACGGGGTTCGGCAGGCCGTGCGTTCGCGCACCGCGCGGAGGCTCCTGCGCCAGCGGACGCTTGTCGTCGGCGCGCTCCTCTGCCTGCTCGTTCTGCTCGTCGCGGTGTTCGCCGACGTCATCGCGCAGCACGATCCGAACCGAAGCGCCTTCCGCAACCGGCTGCAGGCGCCTTCTCTCGCCTATCCTTTCGGGACCGACGAGTTCGGCCGCGATCTGCTCTCGCGCGTGGTCTATGGCGCGCGGCTGTCGCTGCTGGTGGGGGTCAGCGTCGTATTGCTGAACGGCATCGGCGGCACGCTGCTTGGCGCCATCGCCGGCTATTTCAGACGCCTCGACGGACCTATCATGCGAGTCATGGATGCGATGATGGCCTTCCCCGTCATCCTCCTCGCCCTTGCCATCACGGCCGCCCTCGGTCCGTCGCTCATCAACGTCGTCATCGCGCTCGCGATTGCATATCTGCCCCGTACCGCGCGCGTGGTGCGTGGCTCGGTGCTGCTGGCGCGCGAGGCCGAATACGTCGAGGCGGCGAGAGCCTATGGGGCATCCGACTTCCGCATACTCCTGCGTGAGATCCTGCCCAACTGCACGGCGCCGCTGATCGTTCAGCTGACGTTCATCTTCGCCTACGCGATCCTTGCCGAGGCGATGCTGAGCTTCCTTGGAATGGGGCCGCCGCCGCCCACGCCGACATGGGGGAACATCATCGCTGACGGACGCAACTTCCTGCGAGACTTCCCCTGGATCACGGCCATTCCGGGCCTTGCGATCGCGATCACCGTGCTTGGTCTCAACCTTGTCGGGGACGGCCTGCGGGACGTGTTCGATCCCCGTCTCAAGGTCGAGAACGGCTGATGACCGAAGCATCGTCCCTGCTCGAGGTGCGCGGGCTGGAGGTCCGGTTGCGGACTGCCGAAGGCGACATAACCGCCCTTGCCGGTATCGACCTCGACATCGGAGCCGGTGAATCCGTCGGCGTCGTCGGCGAATCGGGCAGCGGGAAGAGCATGACAGCGCTCGCCATCATGCGCCTCATCCCTTCGCCGCCCGGGCGGATCTCCGGCGGTCAGGTGAAGTTCGAGGGTTCCGACCTCCTCCGCCGCTCCGAGCGCGACATGCGGTCGGTTCGGGGCAGCGAGATCGCCATGATCTTCCAGGAGCCCATGACGTCGCTGAACCCCGTCATCAGCGTCGGCAGCCAGATCGTCGAGGCGATCCTTCTGCACGAGCGGGTGAGTTTGCGTGCGGCGCGTGCCCGGGCGGTCGAGATGCTGGGCATGGTCGGGGTTCCCTCGCCTGCCCAGCGCGCAAAGCAGTATCCCCACGAGATGTCGGGCGGCATGCGGCAGAGGGTCATGATCGCGATGGCGATCGCCTGCCGGCCGAAGCTCCTGATCGCGGACGAGCCCACAACCGCGCTCGACGTCACGGTTCAGGCGCAGATACTCGAGCTGCTCGCCGACCTTCAGGACGAGCTCGGCATGAGCGTCATGCTGATCACCCATAACCTGGGCGTGGTCGCCGAGTTCACGCGGCGCGTGGTGGTCATGTATGCCGGGCGGATCGTCGAAGAGGGCACGATCGGCGACGTGTTCGACGGACCGCTGCATCCCTATACGGAAGGGCTGCTTGCGAGCGTCCCGACCCTCACGAGCGAGGTCGATCGCCTGAAGCCGATCGAAGGGATGGTGCCGAGCCCCTACCATCCCGTATCCGGCTGTCCCTTCCATCCCCGCTGCCCCTATGTGCAGGAGGCGTGCCGTCAGATCCTCCCGCCGCTTCTCGAACTGACGCCGGGCAGGCGTGCCGCCTGCATCCGCCACACCGGCTACGCCCTGGCCCCGGAGGTACGCAAATGAGTGGGACGCCCGCGCCCGCCGCGCTCCTTGAGGTCGAGGGGCTGGTGAAGCATTTCCCGATCCGCGGCGCCTTCTCGTTCAAGCCGCCCCAGGCGGTACGCGCCGTCGACGGCCTCACTTTTTCGGTCCACAACGGCGAGACGCTCGCGCTCGTCGGCGAGAGCGGCTGTGGCAAGTCGACGACCGGCCGGCTGCTCCTTCGGCTCATCGAGCCGACGGCAGGCCGCGTCCGCTTCGACGGGACCGAGATCACGGGCCTGCCGCCTGCGCCTCTTCGGCGCCTGCGGCCGCAGATGCAGATCGTCTTTCAGGATCCCTTCAGCTCGCTCAACCCCCGACGGACGGTCGAGTCCATCCTCGCCGAGCCTCTGAAGGTTGCGACGCAGATGTCGCATGCCGAACGCAGCAAGCGGATCGCCTGGCTGCTCGATCGCGTCGGTCTCGCATCCTATCATGCAGCCCGCCATCCGCATGAATTCTCCGGCGGTCAGCGGCAGCGGATCGGTATCGCGCGCGCGCTTGCTCTTGATCCGCGCTTCATCGTCCTCGACGAGGCGGTCTCCGCGCTCGACGTCTCCATCCAGGCGCAGATCGTCAACCTGCTGCAGGATCTTCAGCGCGATCTCGGGCTCACGTATCTTTTCATCTCGCATGACCTCGCGGTGATGCGTCACATCGCCACCCGGGTCGCGGTCATGTATCTCGGCCAGATCGTCGAGCTGGCGCCCAAGCGCGAGCTTTACGACGCTCCGCTCCATCCTTATACTCAGGCACTCATCGCTGCCGTTCCCGACCCGCGTCGGCGCGGCAGGCGGCGCCGGATCGAGCAGACCGGCGAGATTCCGAGCCCGATCAATCCTCCGGCGGGCTGCCGTTTTCATACGCGCTGCCCGCATGCAGTCGCACGTTGTCGGCACGAGGAGCCGTCGTTGCTTGAAACCTCGCAGGGCCGCTTCGTCGCATGTCATCTGGTGACGCCGACAGGATCAAGCAGCTTGACCCTGCCACCCACCGTCGTGACTGGCGTGGAGGCGGGATGACGGATCAGGCGTCGGTCCGGCTCGAGCTGCCACCGATCGGTGAGACCGACCCGCGGCTGCCGCTCTACCAGCAGATTTACGACGTGGTGCGGCGACAGATCGACCGCTCTCCGGATTTCGACGGCGTGCTCCCGACCGAGGCCGAGATTGCACAGCACTTCCGGGTGAGCCGGATCACCGTGCGTCACGCGCTCAACTCACTCGAGAGCGACGGCTATATCGAGAAGCGTCGCGCGAAGCCTGCCCAGGTGGTCGCGCATCGCGGGCGCTGGCCCTTCGATCGCCAGGTCAGCTCGATCGAAGACATGCTGCGCGGGCCGGGGGGGCGGCGGCGGATCGTCACGTCTTTCACCCGCGTACCGGCGGGCGAAATCGGGGAGATCCTCGGTCTTGCACCCGATGTGGAGGTGGTTTGCCTTCGCACGATACAGGTCTGGCAGGACGAGCCTATCGGCTATTCGGTCTTCTATTTTCATCCCGTCGTCGGTGACAGGCTTCACGCGGACGATTTCAACGACGACGAATATCTTGTCTTCCGCACGCTCGAGCGTCGGCTCGGCATCGTGATCGACAGTGCGCGTCTGACCGTCAGTGCGGAAGATGCCAGTGCCGAGGCAGCGGGCGTTCTGGGATGTGCGCCTGGTGAGAGCCTGCTGGTTCACAGTATCACCATGAATACGGCGGACGGGCGGGTCGTGGAATACGCGAGAAATCACTACATCGGGCACCGCTACACGCTGAGCTACGAGGTCGGTCGGAGCAGCTTCGCCGGGAGAGCTCCGGTGCGCGGGACGAGTGGTTGATGGCAGTCGCGGCCGAGGCTGAGGCCGAGGCAGCAAGCTTAGATCGGCTCTGGAACCTCTGAGACGCCGCGCGGGCCCACTTATCCACTTCAGGCCTGGGATGGCGCCTTCGCCCAGGGGCGGGTGCGCAGGTCAGGCTTCGATGTTCGAAAGCCCGTGCCGTCGCGGTGCTTGAGGGGAGCGGGCGCCCCCCTCAAGACCGGTTCGGTTACTCGGTCGGCGCAGTGAGGCCGAGGGCCTTGCCCACTGTCTCGTTCCACTCAGCTGCCGCCGCGGGACCGACCCGCTCGGCCCAGCCGGCGATCACGACGGTCTCGAGGATTTCCGCATAGCGCGCGCGGTCCTCATCGGAGAACGGGGCCAGCGTCATGTTGGCCGGCTTGCCGAGGACGCAGGGCTCGCGTCCGAAGTTGCAGTTGTCGGCATCGGCGATGGCGCCTTCGAAGTAGGACCAGAAGCTTTCCTCGAGCACCAGGAACTGGGTCTCGAAGAACGACTGCATCTCTTCATCGAGCTTGTTCCACGCGTCGAGGTTCATCGCGTGGATGTTGATGGACCAGCCAAGAGACACCGGAAGAATGGTCCTCGTGACCTCGGGCCATCCTGCGGCATTGCCGACCGCGTTGCCGGTCACGCCGCAGTCCACCACGCCCTGCTGCAGGCCCGGCACCACTTCGGCGAAGGATATGCTGACCGGAATTGCGCCAACCGCCCTGACGAAGTCGTTCATCGTGCGGTTGAAGACCCGGATCTTCTTGCCTTCGAGATCGGACAGCCCGTTGATGTCGCTGCGGCACCATACGGCCTGCGGCGGGGCGGTCCCGATGGCCAGAAGCTTGGCGTTCCACTGCTCTTCCAGCATGCGTGCGAGGATCGGCCGGTACGCATCACAGCCTGCGCGCGCCGACGCCAGATCGCTCGTGAGGCCGGCGATGTCGCAGCCCTCGAAGCGCGGGTCGTCGCCGGCCATCTTGGAGAGGTCGAAGCTTGCGAAGTCGAAGGCGCCCAGCTTCAGGTACCGCAGCAGGTCGGCGTCAGCGAGACCGGCCTGATCCGTGAAGATCAGCGTCGCGGTGATCTTTCCGTCGGACGCCTCTGGCACCGTTTCGGTCCAGAACGGCACCTCGACGTCCTTCGACTGGGGAACCGGCGTGTGGTGCACCAGGGCACGGAAATCCTGCTGCCGCAGTTCCGCATGCAGTGACCCTGCGGGTACGATCGACAGTGATAGAAGCAGTCCAGCCAACAGCGGTTTCATAGTTATCTCCCTTTCTTAAGTAGTTCTCGTCGGTTACCGAAGCAGGCTCGGCAGCCAGAGCGCGATCGATGGGAAGGCGGTGACCAGGGCGACCATCAAGAGAAGCGTGACCACGAAGGGCAGCGACCCGATGATGACGTCACGCAGCTCTCCGCGCGGCCGGATGCCCTGCACGATGAAGAGGTTCATTCCCACAGGCGGGGTGAGCAGCGCCGTTTCCATGAGCAGCACCACGAGAATGCCGAACCAGACAGGGTCCCAGCCCGCGGCGATCACGATCGGTGCGGTGATCGGAACCGTCGCGATCATCATCGACAGCGTTTCCATGAACATGCCGACGATGAGGTAGAGGGCGATCACGATCAGGATGATCTCCATCGGCCCGAGGTTCGCTGCCGTCACGGCGGAGCCGAGCATCCGGGGAATTCCGAGCATCGTGATAACGACGTTCAGAAAGTAGGAGGCGATCAGGATCGCCATAATCAGGCCGGTCGTGCGCATGGTCGATTCAAAGACCGCCGCCAGCATCCGCAGGTTCAGCGTGCGATCGAAGGCCGTGAGCAGCAGCGCCAGCAGGATCCCAAGCGCCGCGGCTTCGGTCGGTGTCGCGAACCCGCCATAGATCGAGCCGATCACCGCCACGAAAATGATGATCGGGCGGATCAGGTCGGGAAGGGCCTTGAGCAGACCTGCGCCCGTGGATTCGACGGGGTTTCCGCCAAAGCTCGGACGGATCAGGCAGACGACCAGCACCGTCACCATGAAGAGGAACGTCAACATGACGCCGGGAACGATTCCCGCCAGGTAGAGCTGCGGAATGGAGGTCTCGGTAATCACCCCGTAGAGGACGAGGTTGATCGACGGGGGGATCAGAATTCCGAGTGTGCCGCCCGCGGCGATGGTGCCGAGAAACAGACGCTCGTTGTACCCACGCTTGTCGATCTGCTCCATGGCCACGGTGCCGATGGTGATGGCCGTCGCGGCGCTCGATCCCGATACGGCGGAGAACATGCCGCTCGCGGCGATGTTCGAGTGCATCAGGCCACCGGGAAGCCACGAGACGGCTGGCGCGATGGCATTGTACATGCGCGCCGCGATCCCGGACTTCAGGAGGATTTCGCCCAGCATCACGTAGAAGGGGATCGTGATGAGCAGGTATGAGGTCGACGTGGACCACGCCACCTGTCCCATCATCGCCCGCATCGAGAAGGGCGAGTAGGCGCCGTCGAGGATCAGTCCGAGCCAGCCGAGCCCCGCCGCAACCGGTACGGCCGCAACGAGCATGGCAAGCAGAACTGCGAGTGCGGTGTATAGCATCTCTACTTCTCCGCCGTCGGGATTTTGGCCCCGAGCGAGGCGGCTTCCTCTGCCAGCTCCTCTCCGACCGTTTTCGCGCCTGCAAGCTCGCGGACGCCCCGGTCATCGCCGGCAAAGTACCTGGCCGACGCGGCGCCGAGCACGACGACGCAGCTGACCAGGAAGAAAGCGAGACCACCGACCCACAGGGCCTGCGGGTAGGCCAGAACCATGGCGAGCTCGGACTGCGAGCGGGTGCCGACGGCAATGGACTGCTTCAAAGCGATCCAGCCGTGATAGGTGATGAGGCCGAAGAAGATCAGCATCAGCAGGACGGCGAGGAGATCGAGCCTGCTCTGCGCCCGCCGCGACAGCAGGATGTAGATGGAATCGATACGGATATGCGCCCGTTCGAGCAGCGCGAAGGACAGCGCCCACGCTGCGGCGATGGCAAGCGCATAGCCGGCGAGTTCATCGGTTCCCGGCAGGCTCATCGTGAACCAGTTGCGCAGGACGATATCAGCGCAGATTATAAGAGCGGTGACCATGAGCAGGCCGCCACCCATCCAGGCCGCGCCCTTGGAGACGGCCCGGACAACGGTCAGCGGTAAGTTCCACATTTCCTCTTTCCCTGTTTTCCGAATTTACTGACCACGTTGCCCGGGCTCGTGTTTCTAGGTGGGTGCGACGCCCGAAAAGCGCGGCCGGATGTAGTTCGGCAGCAGGCCCGCGGTCCCTTCCTCGATGAGGCCGAGCGAATTTGCGACCTGCCACCAGGTGTGGTCGGCGGCCCGCACGATCAGGCATTCGGTGCTGAGGCCGATATGCTGGCCCTCCATCGAATGGCCGAGCGCGATATGCGCGATCTCCTCCGGCAGTCCGTTCATGAGGCAGATGTGCGCGCCGTAGACGGAGTGACGCAGGGAGGGCTCTCCGTTCGCGGAGGGATCGCCCCGCCAGCGCTTGAGGTTCTCGGGATCGAACTCCCAGGGCTTGCCGATGTCATGGCAGAGTGCGCCTGCCAGAACTATGTCGCGATTTATCGCGACATGCGGGAAGCGCCCCGTGAACTCATCGACGAGCGCCATCGCGAGAGACGCAACGCCCCGCAAATGGGCTGACTGATTGCCAGTATTCAGTACGATCTGATCGGGATTTCCCGCGCCCTGAATATCACTGATGCGCGAAAAGCTGGAGTTTGTGATCGCAAACGCCCAAGAGTATATTACTCTTTCCCGAAGGTGTTCGTCGGTTATGTTATTAACTTCTGGGATGTCTTCAACCACCATCGCGATGGTTTCCTTGCTGACATCGGACGAATACGTCACATATCTCATATCGATACCTTTCAGAAGGGAATTATCGCGGCCAGACTAGGGGGTGGTAGGGGAGCTGACCAATTGAATAACTTCGCGATTCGATCAGGATCGTTTATCGTGTGGTGAGGGTTGAGGGGCGCGCCGTCGTCCGGATTGAGGTATCTGCGCGCCGCGCGCCGGTCATGTGGCCGATCTGCGCTCGGTGCGGTTCACCAAGGGGCTGTTCCGGTCATGATGCTGAAGAATCTGGGCCATCTCGAGGCGTTCTACTGGATTGCGCGGCTCGGCAGCTTCCGCGCCGCCGCAACCCATCTTCGCCTCACCCAGCCCGCCATTTCCAGTCGCATACGCGAGCTCGAGCGAAGCATGGACACATTGCTCTTCGAGCGCGGGAGCCGGCCCATCCAGCTCACGGCGCAGGGCCGCTCAATCCTGAACTATGTGGAGCGGATCTTTGATCTGGTCGATGACGTGGAGGCGCGGCTGGCCGCCCAGTCGAGCCTTCGCGGACAGGTCACGCTCGGCGTCTTCGACAGCTTCGCCCTCGGCCCCCTGGCGAACCTGCTGGCACTTGCGCGCGTGCGAACCCCGCAGCTGAAACTGAACCTGGTCATCGAGCCCAGCCGGTTGTTGGTGGACGGGGTCATGTCCGGGGACCTGGACGCGGCAATCGTCGCCCATACGCATATCAGTCACGATCTGAAGGCAGACCTCCTCTATTTCATCGATACCGCTTGGGCCGTGCCCGTTAAGCCGGGACTTGCCGCTGACGAGCCGCTTCTCTCGGCGCTCGAAGGGCTCGAGGTTATCACGCAGCAGCCGCCGTCGAGCATGCATACGGCGCTGTTCGACTGGTTTGCCGCAGCGAGCATTCCGCTGCCGAGGATCACCACCTGCAGCAGCGTCGCCATCATTGCGCATCTGATCGGACTGGGCGTCGGTGCGTCGATTCTGCCGGTGAACATCGTCCAGCCGCACCTCGACGCGGGAACGGTCCGGCTCGTCGCGGTCCACCCCGCCCCCGACCGGCAGCCGGTCTTCGCCATCAGACAGAAGAACAGGCGGAACAGGAGCGTCGAGAGCGTCATAGACATGGTGGTCGAGGTTTCGTCTCCGTACAATTGAACCAGGCCCATTGTCGTCGCGTCTGCCGCGATACGCGGGCGTGAAGTGCCTCCATTTAGACGGGCCGGTCGTCGTAGGCAGAAGGCCTCAAGCAAAGGAATTATGTCTAACGTGTGTCGACATGTTGAATTGCTGACACGCGATGTCCGCAGACGCGGGGCAAACCGGGCGGAAGCTGAAGATCATCGAGCCGAATTTCTAATCAGACGACACGATCTCTTCCCCGGCTCCTCGCCACGGCGTTGCGCCCAATCTGTTGTACCTTTAGCGCAGGCTATAGCGTGAGGGAGGTGTTGCCGCCGCGGGTTCTGACGCGCTGGCTGTCGACAATTCGGAAGTGATGAAGCTGGAGGGTCGTCTTCGGGAGCTGGAGCCTATGCCGGGCCGCAAGACGATGGAGTTCGAAACCCTCCCCGACGCCCTTTCAAAAGTGAACTCAATAAAGCCGAAATCGCGGTTGATCTTTCTGCCGAAGGACGGTTCGCGATGAAGACCGTCGCAGAGAGGCAGGGCGTCTCCCGGTCCCACCGTGTTGCGCTTTTGAGAGGCAGGCCGAAACCGCGCGGGCCGCAGCGCAAGGCCGAGAATGCGAGGCTTCTGCCCGCCATTCCCAGGCTGGTGGGTCAAAGACCAACCTACGGCGATCGGCGGCTCGCCGCGCTCCTCAATTGCTCAAGCCGAGCCGTCAATAAACCGGTCGTCCATGCTGAGCGGGTTCATCGGATCATGGATGACCCCGCGATGCTGTTTGAGGCACATACGGCGGTTCGCAAATGCCGCATCCACGACCGAAGGATCATGATCATGCGCTCGAACCCGCGCGGGTGCTCGGATGGTCTGCAGTTCACCTTCTGGAATGACGGGGTCTATTCGTGTCGCCGTCATCATCGATACCTTCGACCGGGAGATCATCGCCTGGACGGCGACCGCCAATGCAGGGATCTCCAGCTCAGAAGTGCGCGACATGGTGCCGGAAACAGTTGAGAAACGCTTACGAGCCACGCGCGCTGTCGAGCATCTCTCGAACATGGCTCAGCTTACACCGCGCGGGACACGAGGTTAGCTGCCCAGGCGCTCAATCTGACAGCCCGCTTCACGCCCGTAGCCAGTCCCCTGTCGAACGCCATGTCGGATTCGTTCGTCTTGACGCTGAAACAGGTTTACGTGCTCAGCCCGCGCTCTCAGGCCATCAAGGGGTCGTGCCGCCGCAGGGTTGAGCTTGTCATCCTTGCTTCCGCAATCCGCCGCCATGCGAAAGAAATCAAGGGGTGAGGATTGTGGAAGCGTGCGGCCAATTTTTCGATCTCGGCAGAAGATCAACCAATTGAGGTTGCGTGGAAAAGCCTGCGCAGGGAGGTTTGCCAATTCCTTCCGCAATCACTTCCGCTAATTGGTCGCACGTCACCACGCTGAATCCCATGCGACAATGCCGACCGCGATTCCCCCGGAGGCCCGCCATGACGAACGCCGCCCCCGACACCGCCGTCCACCTCATGCCCCTCGCCGCCAGCGACCCCGGCGCCCACTCCCCCGCCCGCACCGGCCTCGACCCCGAGCCGATGACCGAGCTGGAGAACTCCATCTCCACCACCGGCCCGCGCCAGCCGATCGAGATCTTCCCCCTCGCCACCCCCTACGAGGCCTATACCCACGGCCTCCTCTCCGGCTACCGCCGCCTCTTCGCCTTTCGCCAGCTCCATGAGCGCACCGCCCAGGACCGCTTCGCCACCATCCCCGCCTTCATCCGCCCCCGCGCCGACTTGGGCCCCGCCATGGCCGCCATGGTCGAGGAAAACGAGATCCGCGCGGGGATATCCCCCTACGAGCGCGGGCTGGTCTGCGTGAAGGCCAGGGATATGGGCGCCTTCGGAAGTATCGAGGAGGCGGTCGAGGGGCTGTACCCGAGTGCGCCATCGTACAAGCGGTCACGGGTACGGACGCTCGCACACTTCGCCGAGGAGGTCGGCGGCTTCTTCAAGGCGCCGGAAAAGCTGAGCCATCGTCAGGTCATGCGGATCGCCAGCGCGCTGAACGCCGGTCTCGGCGACCTACTCCGCACTGCCCTGGAAGAATCAAGCATCACCGATCCGGACCACCAATGGAATCTGGTAAAACCCGTTCTCGAAGAAGCGGAGGAGCACGCCCGCAAACCTGAGGTATCACGGACGGTCGGTCGCCCCCGCCGCATCCTGCGTCCCCGCTATGGGCTAACGATCCGCCGCGAGCGTACCAAGGACGGCTGGTGCTTGCACTTCACCGGCCGCGAGGCTACCGGCCCAATGATTGACCTTGTGCTTGACGAGATTGAACGAATGTACTCGCCAGGTTGAGCCTACGGACGAAATCGCCTCCAAAATGCGCGCCGCATCGCGGCAAACTCTCTATCGTGACCGAGCTCGTTCTCCTCAAAATCTTCAATTAACGCTGCGCGCTCGACGTCGGAGCGCGCAGCCTGTATCCGCTCCCTAAGCCGGATTAATTGGAGAAACACGCCGAGGCGCGACTCTTGAACATCCGCTCGGTTGAGCCCGAGATATTGGATGGAAACGCTGCCCTTCTCAGTCCCTCGGCTGTTGGCAACATGCCCAACAAACTCAATAAATTCCTCAGGATCTTCCAAGTATGGATTAACAAGACCTACTTGATCAGGGTCCAAATCTGATTTTGTATTATTACACCTTTGGCATGAAAATGTGAGATTGTCCCAGTCAAACGTCCTATCACGGTATAAGATTCTCGGATAGAAGTGCTCAATATCACCAAATGCCACGTCGAGAACTGTTCCCTCACAATATGCGCATTTTCCAGAGGTTTCCTGTATCAGCGCCCTCTTAATCTCAGGATGATTGTATCTTCGGCTTGCGGCGCGAACCCGCTCTTGGTCTCCATCCTCAATGGCTAGGAGCAACTCGCTCCGCCACGCCAATGCGTTCTCTATCAAAACATCCGGCTCTTGTATCTTAGTAATACTTATCACTTCATCATTCTCTCGAGAACATCAGGGTAAAATGCAGAAAGGCCGACATCATCAAGCCGCCGACGGAGAATGGCCAACGTCTCCTTGTCTACAGTCGCTCCCTCAAACTCTTGAGAAATAGCTTCAAGATTTCGGGCGGACCACTCAGGTATTGTAACGGAAACACCAAGTACATCACGCAGCACCTCCGCGGCAGGACCTGCCATATTCACATGATCTACTAGCGTGGAATAAACGGAGCGCGGCTCGGTAGGCTGAAAGCCTGCGCCGTCAATTCCTCCATGCAACAAGGCATAAACATAACAGTTCTCGACTGAAGATATAATAAATGGGCTATGAGTAGCAATTATAAATTGCGACTCCGGAAATGCATCAACAATACTGGATAAAAAAAGCCTCTGCATTGATGGATGAAGATGATTCTCAGGCTCATCAATTAGCGTTACAAATGGCCCATCTACATTATGGCTTTCTAAAAATATCTGCCAAGAAGTTTGGATTAAGGCCATTACTCCTCCAGACACACTATCTATTGGAAACTCTCCGGTTCTAGATATAACAACAACCTCCGGAGGCCGTATCGCCAGACGCTCAAATCCAACTTCCCGCGGAAGTACCCTTAATAGTACGTCCTGAAATTTTTGGAATAGCCCTGCGATCTCTGGTACCGCAGGCATGAACTCATTCCCAACACCGAAGGTCGCGAACGAAATTAAAGCTTCTTTCATCGACTGCAACGGATTGTTTCTTCTCTCCGTCGCTCTCATATAGTTTTCGCCTGTCTCGGATGCCTTTCGTGTTTTAAGGAAGTCATTGAATGCATCTTCTGGCTTGATTCCCGATACGGGAATAGCCTGGACTGCGGAGTATCTAGGGGGTATCGAGTGCGATCCAATACTCACGCCTGGCACCCTCTGCGGATTGCTCAGCTTAACTTTAAAATCAATACCCTTTGATTTTGGAATATTTATTGAACTAGAGGCACCGTTTGAATAAAAAATATTTCCAATATTCTCACTAGATTCGCTATTATAAGAAATGAAATCGTTGTCAAATCCGCTAATTAGATAATTTTCAGTCCAGTGCCCTGTATAGTAGTTTATCCCTCCATTATAAAATATCGGAGTAGCAATGAATTTCTCGTCTGCCTCGCCATGAAAGTGGCCCTTTAAGAGCTTAAGTATGGTGCTCTTTCCGGAACCATTTGCGCCGGTTAAAATCGTTAACCTATCGTGAAAGTTAATTTCTACATTATTAAACTGCCGCCAGCGCTGAATATTTATGCTTTGGAATCCGATGGCCATGCTCGCCTACATAATTTGGGTTGCGACCCTATCATTCTAGCGACCGCTTCCCAAGATTCCAGCTGTCTGTGATTCTCAAAAAGTCCTTTTAGATCAATGCGATTGGAAGAGCTGCACTGTGCAACACCCCTACTGCCCCGCCTCTTCCTCGCCCTCACCCGCAGCCTCCGCCGCGGCGGCGGCCTCGGCCGCCTCCCTTGCCCGCTGGACCTCGATCCGGCGCCAGGCGGCGACGTTGGCATTATGCTCGTCGAGCGTCCGCCCGAAGGCATGCCCGCCCGTCCCGTCGGCGACGAAATAGAGATAATCAGTCTCGATGGGCCGCGCGGCCGCCTCGATCGCCGCCCTGCCCGGATTTGCGATCGGCGTCGGCGGCAGGCCCGCGATGACATAGGTGTTCCAGGGCGTCGAGGCCGCCAGCTCTGAGGCCCGCAGCCCCCGTCCCAGCACCCCCTCGCCCCGGGTGATCCCGTAGATCACCGTGGGATCGGTCTGCAGCCGCATTCCCCGACGCAGCCGGTTGACGAAGACCGAGGCAACCTGCGGCCGCTCCTCGGCGACGCCGGTCTCTTTCTCTATGATCGAGGCGAGGATCAGGAGCTCCTCGGGCGAGTTCACCGGCAGGTCCGGATCCCGCGTCGCCCAGGCGGTCGCCAGGATCTCTTCCTGGGTGCGCCGCATCCGGTCCAGCATCGCCTGCCGGTCATCGCCCCGCGAGAAGTCATATCCCGCCGGCGCCAGCGTCCCCTCGGGCGGGATCTCGGCGATCTCGCCGGTCAGCTCCTCGCGGGCGTTCAGGATCTGCACCACCTGCCAGCTGGTCAGCCCTTCGGGCACGATCACCTGCCGGATGACGTTGCCGCCCTGGTTCAACAGCCCGAGAATCTCGCGCATCGAGGCGCCCGGCGGGATCGAATACTCTCCGAACCGCAGCCCTCCGTCCGCCTCGGTGTAGCGCGCGGCGATCCGGAAGATCCGACCGTTCGAGACCGCCCCCTCACGCTCCAGCCGGTCCGACACGGACGCAAACGACTCGCCCCGCCCCACCTCGAAGGAAAGCGGCGCCTGAAGCGGGCCGGGGTCGCGGTATTGCGCCTGCGCCCAGACGATCAGCCCGAACAGCACCACCAGCCCGATGATCAGGAACGTCAGCGCATTCGAGGCGAGGTTACGCGACACGGGCAGGCCTCAGCCCAGTCGCCGCAGGACCAGCGAGGCATTGGTCCCGCCGAAGCCGAAGGAATTCGACAGCGCCACGTCGATCCGTCGCTTCACCGCCTGGTGCGGAGCGAGATCGATCGCCGACTCCATCGAGGGATTGTCGAGGTTCAGCGTCGGCGGCGCCACCTGGTCGCGGATCGCCAGCGTGCAGAAGATCGCCTCCACCGCACCAGCCGCACCGAGGAGATGCCCGATGGACGATTTGGTGGACGACATCGTCACGCCTGACGCCGCATCGCCCAGCAGCCGCGTCACCGCACCGAGCTCGATCTCGTCGCCGAGCGGCGTCGAGGTCCCATGCGCGTTCACATAGTCGATGTCCGACGGCTCCAGCCCAGCATCGCGCAGCGCCGCCCGCATCGCCCGGAACCCCCCGTCCCCGTCCGGCGCCGGCGAGGTGATGTGATAGGCATCCCCCGACAGCCCATATCCCACGACCTCGGCATAGATGCGCGCGCCCCGCGCCTTGGCATGCTCGTATTCCTCGAGCACCACCACCCCCGCGCCCTCGCCCATGACGAAGCCGTCGCGGTCCTTGTCATAGGGCCGGCTGCCCTTCTCGGGCGTGTCGTTGAACCCGGTCGACAGC